>JBLIMM010000066.1:0-16515 GCA_047638635.1 Pseudohongiellaceae bacterium
CTGTCAGGAAGGGGTCGTAGGCGATGACGTTCATGCGCAGGCCGAGGCCACGGTCGGCCACGATGCGGCCGATCTTGCCCAGGCCGATGACCGCCAGAGTCTTCGCGGTCACTTCGCGGCCTACCAGAGCGCTCTTCTCCCACTTGCCTGCGGTCATGCTCGCCTGGGCTCTGGCGGTGTGACGGGCCAGGCCGAAGAGGTGCGCGATGGCCAACTCGGCGGTGGTGGTGGCGTTGGCCAGGGGGGTGTTCATCACCAGCACGCCCCGCCGGGAGGCGGCGCCCAGGTCGATGTTGTCCACGCCGATGCCCGCTCGGCCTACGGCTTTGAGCCGGTCGGCGCCGCTGATCACGTCGGCGGTGATGCGGCTGGCGCTGCGCACCAAGATGCCGTCCACGTCGGCGGCTGCGGCCACGAGCTCATCAGGCGAGAGGCCTTGCTGAACCCGGACTGTGAGGCCGGCTTCCTGCAAGAGTTGGATGCCCTCGGGGGCCAATTTGTCGGCGACAAGAACAACGGGGGTGGTGGTAGGGGCGCTAGCTGGGGCGGCGGTGCTGGTCATGGGACGACGGCTGTGATTTGAGGTGAGGTGAAAGTGCTGGGGAAGGTCCCAGAGTCGCATTTTCGGCAGGCAGAGTCAGCTCCATGAGGGTGACTCTGAGACAACCTCAGATTGCTGGCGATGCTATCGTCGCGGTGCGCATGACGCGCCTTGGAGATTGCCCCATGATTGCTCGCCCCGCCGCTACGCTACTGCTCTGTGGATTGGCTCTGCTGACCCCAGAAACCCTGGCCCAGGACGCCTTTTCTGTTTCCGCGCCTGCCTTGCCCGGGTGGGACCGCGAGCTGGCTGCCAGCCGGGCACTGCGCTTTGTGAGCGAGCTCATCTCGATCAACTCCACAAACGCTCAGCAGCCCGACCCGGACGCTGAACGAGCCAATGGCAACGAGTTGGCCGTGGCCCGCTGGTTCACCGTCGAGATGAGCGAGGCCTTCGGCGAGGGCGCTGTGGTCGAGGTGCTGGCACCGTTCACCGCTGACGGGGGCACAGCGGGACACGAGCGGCGCACTTGGAACGGACGCTTTCAGATCGACATCCTCGAGTCTGCTCCGGGGCGAGCCAATCTCATCGCCCGGCTGATCGCTGGAGCGCCCACATCCCGCCCCGTGCTGGTGATGGGCCACATGGATGTGGTGGGCGCTGACCCGGCGGTCTGGGCGACGCCGCCGTTTGAAGCCACGATCATCAATGGTCTGCTCCACGGTCGAGGGGCCATCGACTGCAAGGGCCCCCTGGCCTGCGAGCTCACCGCGTTCTTGGCCTTGGCTGACCGGCGCGAGAGTCTCACCCGGGACGTGATCATGCTGGCCACGGCGGGCGAAGAGGGCGGTCCCTCGGTGGGCATCGACTGGGTCTTGGAGCACCACGCCGATTTGCTGCACGACCCCGAGTTCGCCCTCAACGAAGGAGGACGGGTGCGCCTGGTCGACGGCCGGGTGCAGTCGATCAACATTCAGACCACGGAGAAGCTGGCCTACAACGTGAAGGCCACGGCGAGTGGCCCCAGCGGTCATGGCTCAGTGCCCTTGCCGGACAATGCCCTGGCGGCTCTGTCCCGTGCTCTCGCAGCCGTGCACCACTGGCGTGCGCCGGCGAGCTTGGACGAAACCACGCGGACCTTCTTCGCCCGTAGCGCCGAACTGGAAGCTGACCCGCTGATGGCTGAGGCCATGTTGCGCGTGGCCAATCCTGCGGCCAGCGGCCTTTTGTGGGAGGCAGCGGTCGAGGCCTTGTCGACCGAGCCGCCGTTCAACGCGATCCTGCGAGCGGGCCAGTCCCTGACGATGATCGACGGTGGTTTTCGCACCAACGTGATCCCGTCGTCGGGCACGGCGAACTTCAATCTGCGCATCTTGCCCCAAGATGATGTGACGGCGCTCGTCGCTGCCATGAACGTCGCCGGCAACGAGCTGTCGGTGCATTTCACGTTGGACGGCGAGCCTCGCTCAGCGCCCCCAGCCTCTCCCTTGGATACAGACCTCTACCTGGCCATGGAGCAAGCGGGCCTCGAGATGGTTCCCGATGTGGCTGTGATCCCCTTCTTGTCGACGGGGGCCACCGATGGTGCGGCTTTGCGTGCCCTGGGGATCCCGACCTACGGGATTTTGCCGATCCCGTTGGTGATGGACGACGAGCTGCGCATGCATGGGGACAACGAGCGAGCCCCCGTGGCCGGGCTGGGTTGGGCCTCCGAGTACATTTATCGTGTGCTTTCTGCCGTGACCCACTGAGCCGCTCTCCCCTGAGGCCCAGCTCTCGATTGGGCGAAACTCTATGGCACGTTTGATGCTTCAGTTCGGCTTGGCCTATGCCCTTCACCGGGTGGGCCGTCATGGCTTGGGGCTACTCTGTTTGGCCGTGCTCGGGCTGCTTGGGTCTTGCGCCGCTCCTGAGCAGAAGCTTGAGGCAGGCCAGCTGACTCCCGTTCCTCCTTGGACGGAAGATGTTCCCCGGCTTGAAGGTGGACGCTGGGTGGCACCGGGGCGAGCCACGGCAGCGACCATCGACGAAGCAGAGGGCTTGGCGGCGGCTGCAGCTCGGGCAGCGCTGTTGTCCTATCGTGCGGGACAACTCGACGACGCCCTGCCAGCAGGGAGCGCCCCCCGAGTGGTCGACTCGCGGACGGCGGTGGGCAAAATCAGCGAGCGCATAGCGGCTCTCGACGCCCGTGACTCACTGACGATGTTCATGCCCACCGGCGGTGAGCGCTTCGTACGCCGCCTGGGGGGTGACACCGTCCAGGTCTTCGTGCAGGCTTCTGTGGACGATCTGAAGCTCTTCCCACAGCGGCGCTTACACGAGGCAGCGACTCTCTCTGACCCGGAGGAACGGTCCGCCACGTTGATCCACTTGGCTCGCACCTTGCTGCTCCGTGGCATGGACGCTCACAGCCAGGCGGCCCTGGCACTGATCGAGCGGGATGGAGAGCTCAGTCCCACGACGTTGCTGGAGTTGTCCGGGCTGCACCTGCTTCTCGGCCGTCGGGACGAGGCCTTGGTGGCCAACACAAGGGCCTTAGAAAAACTCGAGCCGCTCGAACAAGCAGAGCCGAACACTGCCAATGCCACTTTGCTTGCCCGAGCTCGGGAGCAACAAGCCCGTCTGCTTTCAGGCATCGCTGCCATCGAAGAGCTGCTTCTCGATCTCGAACGTCTCACTCGGGCCAGTCGCCACGAGGAGGTGTTGTCCACCCCTGAAACGGAGCTGTTCTGCGACGGCACTCACCTGACCGTGGTGCACATCGTCTTCGGCAGCGACCCCGGACGGCTCGTCCCTCTCTGGCTAGATCAAAGCGGCGTGCGTCTGGTGAACCTGAGCAATGACGGCCGAGCCTCTGGCATGTCGATGCAGCTCTCGGTAGCGCTGGCCCCTGGCATCGAAAGCGCCACTTTGTTGCTTTGGCTGATCCCAGAGGATTTGAGTGTGTTGGAGATCGTGGACAGCATGCGCGGGCGGCGCTTGCCCAGTGACGACGCCTCGGCCAGCGATGACGAACGATTGTTGTTGCAAGGATTGCTGGACGGGCTGCGCAAGGCCTCGACTCACGGCGGAGTCGGCGGGCTCACCGTGCACGTCCAGCGCGCAGAGGTGGCGGGGGAAGCTCCCTAAGGAGAGTTCCCTTCCCTTGGCTTCCCTTCCCTTCCCTTCCCTTCGCTTGGCTCTCAGCGGCCGGAGTTTCAGCCCTCTTCCGCAAGGGCGATACCGGCAATCACGCGTAGGGCACCTACGCCCGCAGCCGCAGGTTCTTGGGCCAGTTGTCCCAGGGCTAGGTCGGCCAGGCCGTCCCCATCGAGGTCACCCACGGCGCTCACGGCGTAGCCCAGCCCGGTGGCCTGCTGATCACCAAGAATGTCGAGGATGACTCGGCCGTCTGTGGCCGAGAGCACTCTGGCCGCGCCGGAGCCGTAGCCCCCGGGGTCAGCGCCATGGGAGCCCACGAGCAGGTCGGGGGAGCCATCGCCGTCCACATCGCCGGGGGCCGCTACGGAGAAGCCAAACTGGTCGTAGGCCGCAGCGCCATCGAACGTGGCCAGGGTTTTCCCCGTGGCACCAGAGATCAGATAAGCCCTGCCAGATTCTGGGCCGTTGGGTGTGGCTCCGGGCGCGCCGACGAGCAACTCGAAGACTCCGTCGCCGTCCACGTCTGCGACCCTGGCCAGGGAGCTGCCGAAACGCTCACCGTCTCGGCCGGGCAACTCGAGGATCACTTGGCCACTGCGGGCAGAGATGATCACCACGCGCCCGGCGGGGGACTTGTCTTTGCCCCGGAAGCCTGGGGCGCCCACAGCGATGTCGGCGAAGGTGTCGTCGTCCCGATCAGAGACGGTCGCGATGACGTGTCCGAACTTCTCGAGAGCGTCGTCTCCCCAGTGGCGGGCGAGGACGGAGCCATTGGTGCCGGAGACAATGAGCACCTGCCCAGGCAAGGCATCGACGGTGGGGTCGGAGGGGCCGGCCACCAAGAAGTCGTCGACGCCGTCTTGATCTATGTCGCCGGTGGCGGCCACTGACGTCCCCAAGTAACCGAAGGGCTCTTCGCCCAGGACTTGCAAGGGCTCGGGCTCACCTCGTCTGCTGGCTTTGAAGGTGAGCAGCTCGCCGTCTTTGCCGGAGTAGACCCGGGCGGCGCCACCATTGATGGCGTATTCGTCGTGCCGCGGGGCACCCACCAAGATCTCGGGCCAATCGTCGCCATTGAGGTCTGAGAGCAGGGCCACTGCGCTGCCAAAACCCTCTCCCGCAGCCATCCCCGTGAGGGTCGTCAGGGTGCTGCCATCGGCTCCTGAGACCAGCAGCACTTTGCCCGGGTGTTGGCGAGCACCGAAAGACAGCTGGGACGCGCCGATGATCAAGTCGCTCACGCCGTCGCCGTCTAGGTCTCCGGCGGGAGCAATCACTTGGCCGAACCCGCCGGCGTTGCGCGCCCCCTTGAGTTCAAAGAGCACTCGTTGCTTCGGAGCCGGCGCGTCAGCCTCGTCGTCCTGCTGGCTGGCGAAGATGGTTGAGAAACACAGCAAGCCGAACAGTGCGATGCGTGGGGTCATGGCAGTGCTTCTCTTGAGGGCGAGCGGCAGGCGAGCGGAAGACCAAGGTGACGCGGCTGCCGAGTATAGCCAGGGAGACAGGGGCTGCTCAGCACTGGCGCCGTTTACGAACCCGTGTCGAAGCTCACCGAAGGGTAGGGGTACAGGGTGGCTCGGCTGCCTCCGTCGCGCACCGTGATTTGGACCAGGTCGTTAGCTGGCGTCGTCCCCAAGGCGTTGGGGTTCGCGAAGAGTTCCACGGTGTAAGAGCCGCTGCCATGGTCCTGGACGCGCATACGATGAAAGGCCTCGGCGCTGCCGGGAGCGTGGGCCACCTCCAGAGTGGCGCCGCCCTGGGGCACGGGCAGACCGTCCAGGTCGCGTAGGTCGATGTCGACGCGCACGGAGATCAGCCCGTTGGCCAGGGTTTGAGGAGGGCTCACAAAGGTCTCGGAAGCCACGCCGTCGGGCGTCCCCCGCAGGCGCTTGCGAAAGTTCTTGTAGAGCTGCTGCAGTTGCAGCACCGGGTCGAGGCCGTCTTCGCCGTCGGCGACGTTGAGGTCCATCCAGTAGTCCCCTGCGGCGCAGCCGGTGCTGGCAATGCAGGGGGCGTCGGTGTCGCCCACTCGTCCCAGAATCATGCTGCCGATGTGGGCCGACTTGCTGAAGCCATCCACGGGGGGAGAGCCGCAAGCCGCTGGATTGCCGGTGGGGCAAGAGCATCTCCCGTCACCGCCGAGCGAGGCCGCACCAAGCATGGCAGCCATGAGCCGGTCGGAGAGGGTGCCGCTCGTGTTGAGCAGGGCGGCTTCGGCCGCTTCGATCACCGGCAGGCCCGTGAGAACGTTGCCCTGAATCGAATAGGTGATCGTGCCGACCTGTCCCTTGAGGTGGCCCTTCCAGTTGCCGTTGCAGCCTCCGGAGAACGCTGCGGCCTCGCCGTTGAGGTTCACCACGGAATACTGCCGGCTGCACTTGAACAAGTCGCCTTGCTTGAGCAGAGCCAAGATGTCCTTGGGCGTCGTGCCCTTGTGCAGCTCAGCCACCATGATCTTCTTGTTCTTCGCGGTCGGGTCGACCTGTGACTGGGTGGCTCCAGCGCCCACGCCGGCGACGATCACCGGCACGAGCCTTTTGATCGAGAGGAACTCCAGGCAAGTGGCGGTGCCTACGGCCACTTCTCCCGTGGCCATATCGGTGAGCACGATGGACCAGGTTGCCGAGGCCATGGGTGCTAGGGCGGCCAGGACGGCCAAGATCAGTGGGGCGAGCGAGCGGCGCATGGCAGGGAGGGTCCGTTGGAGGAGGGCGGGAGAGAGTTCGCCAGGGGGAGGATTCTAGCCCGGTTTAGAGAGCAGCTGTGGATCGCCGCGTACTTCTCGCCGTCTGCTCAGCAGGGCCAGGCCATGACTCCTGTTCTGCTCGGGGGGCACGCCCCGGCAGAACACAGCCTAGCCCCGTTTTCACGAAAAAGGGGCGGGCCCGGAGTGTCTCCGGACCCGCCCCTTAGATGTTGCCGAGCGATGACGGCCTGTTCTCTACGGAGCGGTGATGACCATGTCCACGGCGTTGGTGGAGAGCCACGGTCCGCCGGGAGCGCCGGGGCTCAGGTCGAGGAACACCTGCATGTAGACCTCGAGCCCGGGTGGCAGGGGGGCGGGCAACGGCGAGGGGATCACCGCGGTGGGGCCCGGGGCGAAGAAAAGCGGGGTCACGGCACCCGGTGCCACGAAGGGGTTGACCCACAGGGGGTTGCCCACGGCGGCGAGGGGCGGGCAGAAGAAGCCAGGGCCGGGGACATTCGTTCCGATGACCAGGTAGACGAACGCCGGTGCGGGGATGCCCTTGATCTCCAGGCCGTAGGTGGGGCCTGGGGAGGACGACTGCCCGAACGATGTGAGCGTGGCGGTGCCGGCGGGTGCGCCGAAGTTCACCGAGTGGGACGCGTAGGCCAGCCCGTTGAGTGGTGCGGGCGTGGGGTTGCAGGGAGTGGGCGTGTAGAAGGTAGGGCCTGCCAGCGCGCCGAAGACGTCTTGGTAGGTGACGGTGAATCCGTCGGTGACGTAAAAGGCCGGCGGCGTGCCGAAGAGGCTGGGGGTCGTGGCCAAGTCCATGGCGATGCCTTCAAGGAAGGGGCCCATGCCGCAGCCGGCCACGGCGGGGATGAAGCCGTAGGGGCCGGGGAATCCGCCGACGAAGACCGAGTGGATCATGCCGATGGAGTCACAGGCCAGCAGCGACGCTGAGCTGGGGTCGACGGTCACGTCCGTGAGCAACGTGCCCGGGGGAGTGATGAAAGGCGACTTGAATGCGGGCACGCTGACTGCCGGAGGACCGCAGGTGCCTGGGGGAGAAGGGACCAAGCCCACGATGGAGATGCCGTCGGTGATGTACAGGGTGGGGATGCCGCCGGTGGTGACGCCGCCGGAGTCCATGCCCATGCCGGTGATCGGTAGACCCAAGCCCAGAACGGAGGGGACGGGGAAGGAGTTGATCGGTGTCCCCGCGGCCACGGTCGTGAGCGGGCTGTACTCGGCGTACTGCTCGATGATGAAGCCGTCGCAGACGTAGACCGTGTCGGTCAGCCGGTCACTGGCGATGTCGCCGAAGCTGCCCGGGCCGGGGAACGGCGTCGGACCGGCCACCGGGCCGAAGCACGGCGGCGCCGCGATGTAGGGAAAGACCGTGGGAGGCATGGGAGCCGGAGCAACGCAGGGCCCGGCGGCCAGCGAGGTGAACTCATGCACCAGGCCGGCAGAACCGTTGAGCCCATAGAGCTTCTGGGCGCTGCTGTCAGTGCTCGCAAGGGCAAGAGCGGACAGGGTGAGAAGGGCGAGAGAGAGTTTCATGGCTTTGTGTTCCTGAGAATCGGGAGAGAAGGGAACACGGCGATCCGGGGCGGCCAGAACTCAGCGACCCTCAAGAGGAGGACGTGTTCACCCTGAGAAACGCAGGGGGGCGGGGGACCCCAAAGAAACAGTCTGGGAATCTCCCTGTGGGCGAGGGCCCGATCGCGCTGAGCCTCTGATGCAGAGTAGGCTGGGGCTCCGCTCTTCATGACAGTGACTGCCATCACGCAAGCGTCCCGGCCCGTAGTGCCCCCATGCCCAACCCAGATGAACTGACCCAGCTGATTCGAGATGCGGCCGGTGGCGGCGAGCAAGAAACCACCGCGTTGTTCGATCGGGTCTATGGCGAGCTGCACGATCTGGCAGCCCGGCGAATGGTTGGGGAGCGGGCTGGGCACACCTTGCAGGCCACCGCTTTGGTGAGCGAAGTGTGGCTGCGGCTGGCTGGGGACGCTCCGGTGGCCTTTGAGAATCGGGCGCACTTCTTCACCGCTGCGGCTGAGGCCATGCGGCGCATTCTGATCGAGCACGCTCGGGCCCGTGGTCGAGTGAAGCGGGGTGGCGGTGCTCGGCGAGTCCCCCTGGCTGGGGTTGATTTAGCCGACGAGGTCGATCTGTCGTCGGTTTTGGCCGTGGATCAGGCCATTGAGCGCTTGGCTGAGCGGGATCCGCGCCTGGCTGAGCTGGTGCGATTGCGCTTCTACGCGGGCATGGGCAGCGAAGAAACTGCGGCAGCCTTGGGGCTATCGGCCCGCTCGGTACGCCGGGAATGGGCTGTGGCTCGGGCGTTTCTAGCCAGAGAAGTGGGCTCCGGCGGCGAATAGCAGATTCTTCCTGTCCGCTCTGACCACGGCCTGTCGCCTGTGTGGGTCAGACCCGGAATCTGAGCCGGGCTACTATGGGCAAACCCCGCTCGCACTCACTTGCCGGAACTCCACGAGACCACCACCATGACCAAGTTGCAGTGGGACCGGGTCAAAGAACTCTTCGCCGAAGCCTGCGAGCTACCGACCCAGCTCCAGGGGGGCTTTCTCGAAGAGGCTTGCGGGGACGATGCCGACCTCCGCGGTGAGGTCGAGCAACTTCTTGAGCACCACGTGGCCGCCGAAGTCACCAGCGGCGTGGCTACTCCCGACGGGGGCCATGCTCTGAGCGAGGGCCCCGGCTCGGTCATCGGCCGCTACAAGCTGCTCGAAGAACTCGGCCAGGGCGGTATGGGCGTGGTCTACATGGCCGAGCAAACCGAGCCCGTCCGTCGACAGGTGGCGCTCAAGATCATCAAGCTGGGCATGGACACCAAAGAGGTCGTGGGCCGCTTCGAAGCGGAGCGCCAAGCCCTGGCCATGATGGACCATCCGAACATCGCGTCGGTGCTCGACGCAGGCAGCACAGAGACGGGGCGCCCATTCTTCGTCATGGAGCTCGTGCGCGGGATTCCGATCACCGACTATTGCGACGATCGCAAGTTGTCTACGCCCGAGCGGCTCGAGCTGTTTCGCCAGGTCTGCCTCGCGATTCAGCACGCCCACACTAAGGGTGTGATTCACCGGGACATCAAGCCCACCAACGTGATGATTACCCTGCACGACGGGGTGGCTGTGCCCAAGGTGATCGATTTCGGTATCGCCAAGGCCACCGACCAGTCGCTTACCGAGAAAACGTACTTCACCCAGTACAGCCAGATCATCGGGACGCCGGAGTACATGGCACCCGAGCAGGCTGAGATGAGCGGGCTCGACATCGATACTCGGGCGGACATCTATTCGCTCGGAGTGTTGCTCTACGAACTGGTGACGGGGACGAAACCCTTCGACCTGAAGACGTTGCTGGCGTCCGGCTATCAAGAGATGCTGCGCACGATTCGCGAGGTCGACCCGCCGAAGCCGAGTACACGAGTGAGCGCCCTCGGTCAGCGGATCACGAACATTGCCGAGATGCGCAGCAGCGATCCCCAGCGGTTCAGCCGCGGTGTGAGCGGCGATCTCGATTGGATCATCATGCGGGCCCTGGAGAAGGACCGCACTCGGCGTTACGAAACAGCGACTGATTTTGCTCGGGACGTGGCTCGGCACTTGGCGGACGAGCCGGTCGAAGCCGGTCCGCCCAGCGCAAGGTACCGCCTGGGCAAGGCCGCTCGGCGCAACCGCGGAGCCCTGGCCGCTGGGGCCTTCGCTTTGGTGGCGATGATCGGCGGCGTGGCCATCGGCGCCGTGGCTTTCAATCAGGCCTTGCTCGACCGAGAGTCAGCGCTAGAGCGTGCTCTTGAGGCTGAACGTGGCCAGCGGCTAGCCCTTGAGCAAGGCGAAGACGCTGATCGCATGAACGTCTTCCTGCGCAAGAATCTGTCTCCCACAGCTTGGATTGACGGAGATTCGCAAGATTCTCTGGTCGAAATGCTAGATCGGGCAGCGGGGGAGATCGACAACTACTTCGAGGACAGCCCGCGGCTTCGGGCTCAAATGCACGGCGTTGTCGGTGAGGGTTTTCTGTCTCACGGACGGACCGAGAAGGCTCGGGAACACTTGCCCCAGGCCCAACAGATCATGGTGAGGATCGAGGGAGCAGCGCATCCCGAGAGCTTGGCGTTGGGTAACGACATGGTCTCGTTGTACTTGGCCGAGGGCGACACCGCGGGAGCTCTCGTCCAACAGGAGCATCTTGTAGAGATCAGTCGGCGCGTCTTAGGCCTAGCCGACCCTGTGACTTTGGAGGCCGAGGGAAACTTGGCCATGATCCATCTGAAGGCTGGGAACACGGGGCATGCGGCTCAGGCCTTGGCTAATCTGGGGATGACCTTCGGCATCTCTGCAAAATCTCCTTCGCTGCTGAACCTAGATCACAACACCCAGTCCTTCGTGGTGGTCGAGGACGGCGGCTCGCGCTTTAGCTGGGTGGGCGCTTACGAGGCTCCCGAGTTTCCGGGTGCAGCGGAGACGATGATCGTGAGCAAGCTGCTGGCTTTGTCCCGCAGCGAGAGAGCTCAGGCCGCTGACAAAAATCGCGCCGCTTGGTGCCTGCTGACCACACCATCACCGCGCTTGCGAAACGTCCCCCAGGCCTTGGAGTTGGCTCGGGAGGCGTGCGAGCAGACGGGCAACTCAGACCCGTTGTGCATGGACACCCTGTCTTTGGCGCTCTTTCGCACAGGGGATTCGCATGGGGCTGCTTCGAACCAGCGCCAGGCCTTGCAGCTTTTGACCCCTCAGCAAACGCTGTTGCGGTCGGACATGGAGCGGGCCTTGGGAGTCTTCGAAGGTCGCCTCGAGGTGGGCGAGGGTTTGGGCGATGCGCTCTTTCCCCGTTGGGAAGGCGAACCCACGGAGCACGCTTTGATCTTTGACAGTTCTGCTAACGCGTTCGTGGTGGACAACGTCGACGTAGAGGTGAGCTACAGCAGCACCACAGGCCGCCGGGCCGTGGTGCGCGTGGGCACGGCAGTGGCTCCCATGGCTCCGGTGGTCTCGCTTGCTGCGGATGGCTAGTCAGCATTCCGGAGCGTAGGCGTTGGGCTGCCCCGCTCGGTAACCCTGGGCTTTACGCACAGCTTGCTAGACCGCGACAGTCGCCACGGATAACGTGAGCGCCATGTCAATTCTGCCAGCAGTTCAAGGGTTTCACGACCGGGTCAAGCGCAACTCACCTGCATACATGCTGCTGCTGGCGGTGGCTATCGGGCTTCTGGCCGGCTACGGCGCCGTGGGCTTTCGCTGGCTGATCGAGTGGCTGAAAGAAGCCTTCTGGCACACGGAGAACGTAGAGATCTCCTGGATCGAGAGCCTGCCCTGGTACTGGGTGGTGGGCGTCCCGGCTTTCGGCGGCCTGGTGGTGGGAGCGATCACTGACTGGTTCGCCCCCGAGGCCAAGGGGCACGGTGTCCCCGAAGTGATGGAGGCTGTGGCCAAGCGCAACGGCCGGATTCGTCCTCGGGTGGTGGTGGCCAAGGCGGTGGCGTCTGGGCTGAGCATTGCCTCCGGTGGCTCGGTGGGCCGCGAAGGTCCCATCGTTCAGATCGGCTCGGCCATCGGCAGCACCGTGGGGCAGGTGTTGAACATGGGGCCCCGTCGTATGCGCACCCTGGTGGGCTGCGGCGCTGCGGCGGCGATCGCGGCGACCTTTAATGCTCCCGTGGCTGGAGCGTTGTTCGCCGTCGAGGTGATCCTGGGTGACTTCGCCGTGCCCCAGTTCTCGCCCATCGTGATTTCATCGGTGGCGGCCACGGTGGTGAGTCATCGCTATTTGGGCAACCTGCCGGCGTTTGAGATCCCCACCTATCAGATGAACACGCCCTGGGAGCTGCTGGCCTATACGGTGCTGGGCTTGCTGGCGGGGCTTTTGGCCTTTGTGTTCATCCGCACCCTGTGCTGGCACGAAGATCGCTTCGATGATTTGAGTTGGCCCCTGCCGATCAAGGCGTGTCTGGGCGGAGCCGCTGTGGGTGCTTTGGCGCTCGTGGCTCCGGGCATTCTTGGCGTGGGCTACGAATCCATGAACTCGGCCCTGATGGAGACGCCCGGCTTGGCGGCTCTGGGGATCTTGCTCGTAGCCAAGCTCATCGCGGTCTGTCTCACTCTTGGCTCTGGCGGTTCTGGCGGCGTTTTTGCTCCCTCGCTGTTTCTTGGAGCGGCCCTGGGTGGCTTGGTGGGCGTGGTAGTCAACGACATCGCTCCTGGCGTGCCGGCTCCTCCCGGTGCCTACGCTCTCGTGGGTATGGGCGCCATGGTCGCGGCCACGACCCACGCCCCGATTACAGCGATCTTGATCATCTTCGAGATGACCAACGACTATCACATCATGCTGCCGCTGATGACTGCCTGCATCTTGTCCCTGATGCTCGCTCAACACCTGGACAAGGAGTCTATCTACACGATCAAGCTCACCCGACGCGGTGTGAACGTGAAGGCTGGCCAGGACATCAATCTGTTGCGGAACATCTCAGTGCGCGAGGTGGTCGTCACCGATGACCTAGAGCTGGTGGCTCCAGGGGATCGCTTCAATTCGCTCATCGCCCGGCTGTCGGGCTCAGACATCAGCTGCTTCTACATGGTGGACGAGCAACACAATCTCAAGGGCACTGTGTCCATGCGCGAAGTGCGCCCGGTGTTGGGCGACGCCGACGTGCTGGCCGACCTGATCGTCGCTGCTGACATCGCCGACCAATCGATCCTTAGCGTCTCCGCCAGCGATAGCCTCGACACGGTTCTGACCAAGCTAGACCTCGGTTACCGGGACGAGCTGCCCGTGCTTGACGGCGAGCGACTGGTAGGCCTTGTGCGCATCTCGGACGTTCTGGCCCGCTACCGTGTTGAGCTGAGCAAGCGCGAGTTGCTAGAAGAGGGTGGCTAGCCGGAGCCGCTCAGTGCTGGCGAGTGACGAGGGGGCAGCTGTCGGGAGACTGCTGGGCTGCAGATGCAGATCAGGCTGCTAGAATGCTCGCCAACTCGGGGATCTCCCCGGGCTCTCTCAGGAGTCCAGCTGTGCTCGACATCCCCCTTGTCACAGGTCTGCTGCTTGCGCTGAACGTGGCCATCTCGATGTACGCCTTTGGCGAATTCAAAGCAGGCAGAGCGTCCGAACGCTTTCTGTTTGAGCCAGCTCGGGTGATGCGCGGTGAAAATCTGCAGGGTCTGGTTCTTTCGAACTTCTCTCACGCTGATGGCGGGCACCTGACCTTCAACATGTTCACCCTGTTCTTCTTCGGGCCACTTGTCGAAGCGCAGCTCGGTCCCGCTGGCATGCTGGGTGTTTACTTGGCGTCAGCGGTGGGCTCCACGTTGCTCACGCTGGAGTGTCACAAGAAAGATCCCGACTACCGAGCCCTCGGCGCTAGCGGAGCCATTTCAGGCATCCTCTTCGCGGCGATCGTGCTCGTGCCGACCATGGGTGTCTCGCTCATCTTGATACCGTTCGCCATACCCGCACCGATTTTCGCCGTGCTCTACATCGGCGGATCGATCATGGCTTCAAAGCAGCGCCTGGGCAACATCGGCCACGAAGCGCACATCGGCGGCGCGGTGACCGGCTTTATAGTAGCTGCCTTGCTGCTCCCCGAAGGCTTGGGGCGGCTCTTCAGCGCGTTGCGTGGGTTGGTGTCTTGAGCCCTCGGGCCTGGGGTGTGTAGCTCACTTCAAGTTGGTCGAAAGTGAGCGGTGGGGTGCCGAGGAGCGAGGCATCCTGGCGGTCGTGTAGCCAGCCTTCGACGACGTTCATAGTGCCGGTGGATCGCAGTGCACCCGTGAGTTCCGCAAGATCGGTGTGCGCTGCCAGTGCTCCTGCAAGCGTCATTGTCGCCTGACCATCTTGAGCCTGAATGTCGATGCTGGTGAACTGCAGACCCTCCGCTGCGTCGGGTTCGCTCAGGACGGTTCGCCCGAGATGAGCCCACGCAACGAGAGCAGACAACTCTCGGTTGGGCAAGACAGAGGTCTGTTGCGTCAGCTCGATTTCCACGGCCCAAACGGTCAGTCCAGTCTCGGCGCTGGGCGACCATTCGAGGTGCAACTGCGACACGCTGAGATGGCTGCCAAGTCCTTCGAGTTGGACCAAGAACTTCAGCAACACCGCTGCGTCGAGCAAGGTCTCGCTGGGAGATCGCAACACAAACGAAGTGTTTCCGTCCGCCGCTGTTCTACTGGTGATGTCTAGCGCACCCGCGGCCAAACCACCTTGCGTCATAGCTCTCTTGAGCGATGGCAGGGTTGCATGTACGGGAGCGGGAGCATCGCCTCGGACGTGCGGAGCCGTATGCGGAGCCGTATGCGGTGCTGTATGCGGAGCCGTATGCGGTGCTGTATGCGGAGCCGTATGCGGAGCCGTATGCGGTGCTGTATGCGGTGCTGTATGCGGTGCTGTATGCGGTGCTGTATGCGGTGCCGGGCCGTGCAACACTGGGTCGAGAAGTCCGTCCGGTAACCCCAGGAGCATGACGGGCGGTGGGGCGTGCTGCCCATCGTGCTGCCCATCGTGTTGCCTGCCTTGTTGCGCGTCTTGCGCCCTGACCGCGGTGGTCATAGAGGAACAGGACAAGAGTACGGCGATGACGGCAGTCGTCTGAAAACGAGACATTTGAGAGCTCCCCTGCTGGCGGCGTGTGCTGGGGCCGCTCGTGAGTGAGCGCCGCTGGGGCGCAAGGGTGGCTTGGACGCCAAGGACAGAGAGAGTCTTCCCGCAGTGCGTCAGCGGGAGTCCTGAGAAGCCTGCTCAAGTCGCGGGCCGTAGCGCGCGGGCTGGAGCCTGAGCCCCTCTCACTTACCCCGCGTTAAAGGGCAGCTCGTCGTACAAACTGATGCGGTAGCTGCGGCTCTGCCCGCCTTTTTTCACCGTGGATGCGTGGTGGATCATTGAGCGATTGTCCCAGAAGAGAATGTCGCCCACTGACCACTGTTGGTGATAGACGAAACGCTCTTGTTCGCAGAAGGAGAAGAGCTCAGCGAGCAACTCTTGGCCCTGTTCGTGGGGCATGTTCTCGACGGTCTTGGTGAAGCCGCTGCTGAGGAACAGGCTGCGCTGCTTGGTGAAGGGGTGGGTGATCACTGCGGGGTGCACAGCGCCGGGTGCCTCCCGATGCCATTGCTCTATGAGCTCTCGGACTGCCTTGTCGATGTCGAAAGGCTGAACCTTGTAGTAGTCCCATGCGTCGTTCATGCAGAGGGCTTTGTCGGCGGCTTTGCGCAGGCGCTCGGGCAGCTCGGAGTAAACCCGGCGCATGTCGATGTAGTACGTCTCGCGCTTGCCCGCAGGCAAAATCATCGGGCGCACCATGGTGAAGGCCAGGGGCCGCTCGAAGAACGAGTAGTCCGCGTGCCACATGCGACCGGTGCCAGCCACGCCGACCTTGTGACCGTCCATGGGCACGTTGGTGGAGACGAAGATCTCGGGATGATCCGGGTGGTGATAGTGCTCTTGAAAGTAGGGCTCGATCGAGCCGACAGACCGGGCGAAGTCGATGTAGCCCGTGACGTTGTCGGGATCGTTGCCGGGGTCGAGGCCGGGGTCGAGGCCGGGGTCGAGGCCGGGGTCGAGGCCGCGAAAAACAACCAGCTGATGGACGTATGCCAGTTCGCGCATCTCGGCGGCGAGCTGGGGGCTCATCTTGCCCAGCTGCAGACCAGTGACCTCCACATGGTCGCGGCCTGGCCCAGGGAGACGGATCGTGGGGCGGTCGCTCACTGCCTCCCGGGCGAGGTGCTCGTCTGCAGCGATGGTCTTGACTCCGGGGGAGAGTTGCCATGGGGGCGTGTGGCTGGTGACCCATTTTTACCATGTCTGGAGAAGTGAGAGGGATCAGCTCAGTCCGTCGGGCCCCTTGCGGTGATTACGCCGGGCGGAAGCCGCCCTGCGAGCGCGCCATTGCTGGCCCATCCGTCTCTGGACGGATGGCCAGTGAGGCAGCAGCACCGAGAGAAACTCCCAGGCTGCCCAAACGCCCCAGGACATGATCATGGTCCAGCCCACCGTATCCCAGCTGAAGAAGAAGGCCAGAGCGATCCAACCCATGGCTACGAGCAGTTTGCGCCCGTGCTCACGGACGTCGAAGACCCACTCGAGTTCCGCTTCGTCCCCGAGAGAAATGTCGCCGCTGTAG
>JBLIMM010000067.1:0-16490 GCA_047638635.1 Pseudohongiellaceae bacterium
CGGTGTCATCCAAGATCGAGGTGATCACCACGGGCGACTCTCCTGTTCCATCAACGTCGAGAGTCCCGTTCACTGCAAATTGGGTGCCCGCAGCCACCTTGACGACCAAGCCAGCAGGAAACCTCAACAGCGACGAGGTCGGGATGGAGACGTTCGTGCCCAGCACAAGAACGTCGTTGAGCAGCTGATCAAACGTCACCGACACTGTCGTCGACGATGGCAGGCTACCGCTGGTGACTTGGATGTAGTCGCCGAAATCATTTCCACTAGCGGTGTTGTTTGAGAAGTTCACCAGCAGATCGAGCCGAGCCGTCGCCACGGGAAACTGGTCGTTGTTATCGAAGGTGCAGCCACTCACGTTCAGCGACGAGAAGGTCAGGCCGCTCAGCTGCAGAGCGTCCACAAGCGAGTCGCGGAGGATGCAGTTGGTGAGCGAGAGGTTGGTGTTCGTTCCATTGACATGCACAGGCGATAAACCTGCATTGCCGCCATACACCAGCTCAGCCTCTGCGAAGGTCACCGTACTGTTGGTCTGAGCAATGACTCCTCGCCAATCTCCAGCTGCTGGAGTGGTCATGCTGCCGTTCTTGGTGGTGTCCCCGGCGACTGAGTCATCGTGCACAGAGGTGATCACGATGGGCGCCAGCTCAGTCCCCTGGGCATCGAAAGTGCCATTCACAGAGATCTGCGCGCCTGGCGCCATCTTGACCACCAAGCCCGAGGGCAGCGTCAGAGACGAGCTGGACGGAATGCTCACGCTGCTGCCCATGACCAGGATGCCGTTGAGCAGCTGATCCAGCTCGATGTCCAAAGCCGTGGAGGACGGCACGCTCCCGCTCGTGACCTGCAGGTAGTCGCCGAAGGCGTTGCCAATTGCCGAGTTGTTCGAGAACATCGGCAGGAGATCGAGTCTGACCGTTGCCACACCAAACTGAGCGTTGTTGACGAAGATGCAGCCGCTCACGTCGATGCTGTTGAATGTGAGACCACTGAGCTGCAGGCCATCGACCAGGCAGTCTCGAAAGAGACAGTCAGTCAACGACAGCGTCGTGCCAGTCCCATTCACATGCACAAGAGAGATCCCCGCATTGCCACCAAAGTACATCGCGGCGTCCGTCATCACCACAGAACTGCCAGTGTTCGCAATCACACCTCGCCAGTCCCCGGGGTTGGGAGTCGTCGCCGTACCGTTCTTGTTGGTATCTCCTGCAATTCCATCATTGTGAATCGAAGTGATGATCACCGGCGAGCCCACTGTGCCGTTGGCTGTGATGGCTCCATTGACCGAGATCTGCGTTCCGCTGAGCATCTTGACGACCAGCCCCGCAGGCAGAGTGAGCGATGACGTCGCAGGGATCGACACACTGGTGCCCAAGACAAGCACGCCATTGAGCAACTGGTTCAATGTCACCACTTGGTCAGTGCCGCTCGGCACGTTCCCGTTCGTCACTTGGATGTAGTCGCCAATGCCATTGCCGCTGGCTGTGTTGCTTGAAAAGCCCGGCAGAAGGTCGAGCCGTGTCAGCGACACAGGGTATTGAGCGTTGTTGTCGAAGGCGCAGCCCACGACGCTGAAGGAAGCGAAGCTAAGACCACTGAGCTGCAGTCCATCGACAAGAGAATTCGCGACCGCACAGTTCAGCATCGCGAGACTCGTCGCTGAGCCATTGATGTGTACGGGGGAGATACCGGCGTTGCCCCCGTAGCGCAGATCAGCAAAGGCCAGGTCGAGGCTGCCACCGGTCTGAACGATCAGACCGCGCCAGTTCCCTGGAGCTGGCAAGGTGGCGCCGCCGTCTCCGTTGGTATCGCCGCCCGCCGTGTCATCGAGGGTCGATGTGATGGTCACCCGCGAGCCAACCGTTCCATTCACATCGACGGTGCCGTTGATCGACAGCTGCATCCCCGGGTTGAACTTGACCGTAGCCCCCTGCTGGATGGTCAACGTCTGGCCGGCCGAGACGCTCAGACTGCCCACAACGATGTAGGTCTGCCCCGCGAGCAAGGGCCCCCCAGAACCGTCAGCGATCACCCCCGAAATATTTGTCTGGGCGAAGAGAGCAGCGCTGAAGAGGAAGGTGGCGGCGCACGTGCTCAGCGCAGTGCGAACGAAGGAGCGAGGCAGGCGTGACATCGGCAGGATTCCGGGGGTAGGCACTAGATTCACCGCTGCCAATACAGCGCAGCTCCCCTACACATCGGGATCCATGGCGAAACGAGACATCCCCTCGGGAAAACTTCCCGAACCGCTCAGCGGGGCACGGTCTTCGTAGACCAGCATCCCGTCCATTCTGCCCGGCCGAAGCTGCTCGTTGCCATCAGCACACATTTGCGTGCACACTGCAACTATGGCACCCGAAACGATCAAGACCTCTCTGCCTGCCAAGCGGCAAGTGGGCGAACTCAGAGAGTCCTCCCGGCGGCTCGTGCGAGTGCTCGGGTTCCTGCAAAGCCCCCTCGAAAGGGTGGATTGCAGCGCCGCTCAGTGCCACGCTCTCGTGGAGCTCTCGCTCCAGGGTCAGCTCACCACCGGCGAGTTGGCCGAGCTGCTAGAGGTCGACAAGTCCACCGCGAGCCGCACCGTGGGCTCGCTGCTGAGGGCGAAACTCGTTGCCGTGCAAGCGGACCCCGGCGACCAGCGCACCAAGCCCGTGAGTCTCACCACGAACGGTCGGCAGCGAGTGCTTCAGATTCACAGCCACGCCGACGGGCAAGTGGCCGGCGCCCTCGAGCTGCTGAACGACGAAGAACGGGCCAC
Source organism: Pseudohongiellaceae bacterium (assembly GCA_047638635.1). Taxonomy (GTDB): domain Bacteria; phylum Planctomycetota; class B15-G4; order B15-G4; family B15-G4; genus CAZIAK01. Next base: position 2,759 of record JBLIMM010000067.1, read on the forward strand.
GGTGCTGCGCGGCGTGTCCCTCTACGAAGAGGCGCTCCATCGTGCCAAAGCACTGGCAGGCCTTGTGGTGCGCCCGATCGAGTCTCGTGACGACGCGGCCATGGCGCGGGTCATCCGCACGGTGATGACCGAGTTTGGCGCCGTGGGCCAGGGGTACTCCATCACCGATGCAGAGGTCGACGCCATGCACCAAGGCTACGCAAGCGAACGGCGAGCCTACTTCGTGGCCGAGCGAGACGGAGAGTTGCTCGCCGGCGGGGGCATCGCGCCCCTGGATGGCAGCGCACAAAACGACGTGTGCGAGCTGCGCAAGATGTACGCCCTCAGCTCGGCCCGGGGGCTCGGCATCGGGCGCCAACTGCTAGAGCACTGCCTCGCCGCGGCACGAGCAGCGGGGTTCAGACTCTGCTACCTCGAGACTCTGAAACACATGCACAGCGCCCGCACGCTCTACGAAAAATTCGGCTTCAAAGAACTCGACGCCCCCATGGGCGACACCGGGCACCACGGCTGCGACGGTTGGTTTGCCCTGGAGCTGTAGCTCGGGCGGGCGGTCTCTTGATCCAGAACGAAGGCGCTCAGTGTGCTCACTCCTCGTCCAAGAACTTCACGCTCGCCAGCATGGCCATAGCATCTGCAGCGAGGCGCTCTGCCCCCTCGCTTGCAGTGATCACGCTGATCACAATCTGAGACTGACCGCGGGGGATCAGCAAGCCGCGGAGAAGCATCTCTCGGCCCCCTGCGAAGGGGCCCGTGGCCTCGTACTGGAGGGCTACAATGCCATCCACCAGCACTTGTTCCATGCTGATCAGTTCGGCGTTGGGCAGCGACTCAAACTGGTCGCGATTGAGCTGCTCTAACGTGTCGAGGTCGTCGCCCAGAGGGTTGGGCAGCTTGATCATTGTCACGTTGTCTCCAGTGCCAGCGCCTCCGTTCTTGCCCTCAGCGAGCAACACGGACATCCCTCCAAGGGACTGCTCACTCCAGCCCGGTGGCACAGCAAGGCTCACACCCACGTCAGGCCGAATCCAACGATCTCCCTCGAGCCGAGCCGGCTCCACGTAACGAGCGGCTTCCGCTGCGGCCGTAGACGCTCCTGCCGATAGATCTTCAGGGCCGGCCGCGTCCTCACCCAAAGGCAGTACGTTCCGCAGCGCACTGACCATGTCTTCAGGACCAAAGAAGGCATCCACAACACGACCATTCACCGAGAGCGCATGCCCCCCGGCGCTCAGAATCCCTGCAGCAAACTGGCGCGCGTCTTCGTCCCGATCCCAAACCCCACGCCAATGAGTGAACATCTCGCCAGCAGGGGTATTCAACACGAGCAGCCGATCCCCGTCCCATCCTGTGGCGGCTGCGTAACCTTCTGAGCGAGGCAAGATGCTCCCCAGCAAGGTCTGAAAACACAACTCGCCCAGCACGTCTTCGTGAACCACTGTCGCGTCGGGCCACAGCTCTCGCCATGGCGCCGGAGCAGGCAACCACGGTAAATCCTTACCTCTCTTTTCAGGATGCAGAATCTGCTCAGTGGACGAGGGACGCTCTTCGTACAAGCGGTTCACACCGTCCCAGCCGCCCCGCTGAAACGCGTCCAAGACCAGTCGCCGCCCAGCGTCATAAAGAGCAGCGCTGCTGACAAAAATCGACTCCAGGTCGGCGGCGAGGTCGAGCGTCTCTGTGCTGATCTCCTCAACAGACGCCCCCTGCCGTTCTTGCAGGAGCGCCATAGCAACAATCTCTCCGTGACCCTCAATCACGCATCGGGCGATCTCAACCTGCTCTCGGGTGCGCCCCCCCGCTGAGAGGATCTGCTCCAGGCCACCCAACTGCTGGTCTTGGTAGGCGTGAACCAACTCGTGAGCAATCAGGTAATCCAGCTGGCCCATGCCTTCGACAAACGCATTGAGGCGATTGCGCGGAAACACGAGGGCCTCACGGTCGGCCTGGTAATACGCACTCATTTGCTGGGCCAGAGTCTCCACCGACAGGGCCCGAAGCTCGACAGCATCGACGTCAGTGGGGTTCAAGCCCAAGCACTCCAAGAGTGCCAAAAACCCCGTGAAGTACGTCTCTGGAAAGAACATGTCCTGCTGCCGATCCACGTCGGCCCAGCAGTCTTCTGTATCGCTCACTTCGATGGACAGGCGCTCAAGATCGATCTCGAAGCCCAAGTCTGCGAGTTCGCCCACGATGACCAACGCCCGCTCTTCGTGCTCAGAAACTTCACCTGAGGCTTCGACGTCAGCGGAAGGCTGCCTCCCCAAGGGGGCGCTCTCGCTGACCCGCGAACATCCCCCAGACATCGCCATCAGGGTCGAGCAGCACAGCAGAGTCCATCGGGAAACCATCACAATCTTGCCCTCGCAATATGAGTCAGACACTCTGAACTTTGTAGACACGATAGCAGCCCACAGCCCCGAGGAGTGGCGCTCAAGCCACGAACAACAGCGCCGCGCCACCCACTGCCAAGAGCGCGCCAAAAAGCCCGCGAAGCCCCACGCGCTCGCCATACAACTTGTAGGCCAGTGGCAAGAGCAGCACCGGCGACAGCGAGCAAAGCGTCTGGGCGACACCAATCGGCGAACGGTCAAAGGCGATCACCGACAACCACACGCCCACGTACGGCCCAAACACGGTGCCGAGGACCATGAAGTTCAGCCCAGCGCGTCGCTCGTCAGCAGCGTAAGCGCCCGGGCGCTTGCCACGCCGAAAGTGATGCAACAGCACGATCGGCACGACGCCCAGCATGCCAAAGACCATGCGCACGTAGGTGGCAGCAAGAGGCGCGATGTGCTCAGAACTGGGGAGTTCGCCATGGCCTATACCGCGCTTCGCGAACAACGCTCCGGCAGCCTGCAACGCCGCCGCAATGACAGACAGGGCGATCCCTCTGGCGAGGTACTGGTTCTTAGGCCCAGTCTCCCCCTGACCGCGGCCCTCGAGTAAGACCCACATGACGCCGAACAGTGTGAGAGCCACTCCCACCATGGCGTAGGCGCCTACGCGCTCGCCCAGAGACAGCGCCCCAAAGAGCAACGCGAACAAAGGCGAAGTGGTCATGATCAACATCGCTCGCCTCGGGCCAATGTCCATGAAGGCCGTAAACAGGCACTGATCACAGATGGACAGCCCGAGCACTCCCGAGAGCCCTAGCGACCACCACTGCCCCTCGGTCAGTTCAGGCCACCACTGCTGCTCCAGCGCGCGAAACGTCAGCCCTAGGAGCAGCACGGCTAACACGAGCCGCAAACCGTTCACCGCCGTGGGACCCAGCCGCCGACTGGCCTCCGTGAAGAAAATCGAAGTGGCCGTCCAACACACGCTGGCACCAATGCCTGCGGCGGGACCGTAGAAATCAGCTGAGAAGGCAGGCATGGCGGGGAGCATAGCCGAGAGAGCTGCGCGAGCGAGCGGCAAGGCGCCCAGGCCAAACCAGCTGCCCTTGCTCCACTCAGGCCGTGCCGTAGACTGCGCCCACTCATCTTCCCTGGGCGATCACGTCACACATGCACTCATTCCTCCCCGCCCTGCTCCTGTGCACCCTGCTCTGCGCTGCCGTCGATGTGCGCCTGACCTGGGCCGACCACGCCTACCGCCCCCACGATGGTTCGCTGGTCTGGCAAACGCTCGTAGCCTGGGGACTTCTCGCCCTGCTCGTCGCCCTGCCCGTCCGCTGGGCTAGCCGCCGTTGGTCAGCACCTTTTGCCAGCGCGTTGGCCTGCATGGCTGCACCGATTGCCTTGCACCAGAGCTTGCGCGACGCTCTGCGCGGTTCGTCGGTGTCGTGGCCCACCACCCTGTCGGTGTTGGCCGGAGCTCTGCTGGTCGTTGCCCTGTGCGCTCGGCTCGAACGGAAGCTGCTGACCACTACCCGCTCGAGAGTTCTCTGCGGATCCCTGCTCGCCCTCGTAGCTCTGAGCGCGATCTCTCCGGGCTTGATGGCCCTCGCGAGAATCAACAGCCCAGCGGCCACGCTCGAGCAACGGCACGACGCACCTCCCGCCCGTCCCAACATCTTGCTACTCGTGTGGGACACGACTCGCGCCGATCACACCTCGCCCTACGGCGCCGACGCCAGCATCACGCCCCACCTGGCGCAACTTGCTGAACAAGGGCTCGTCTTCGACTCTGCTTGGTCGTCGTCCCTGTTCACCCTGTCTTCACACACGTCGTTGCTCACCGGCCTGCCACCCACCATGCATGGCACGACTCTGCGCAACCAAACCCTGCGCACTTCTACAGTGGCCAGCACACTCAGCGAGATGGGTTACCGCACCGGCGCCTTCGTGGGCACCTCGGTGCTCGTGGGCGGGCGCGGGCTCGACGGCGAGTTCGACATTTACGACGATCGGGTCGACCCCGCTGTGAGTGACACCCGTATTTGGTCCCTCGTGCACGATGTGCAAGCGACCTTGGCTGCACTGGTACCAGCTCTCGGCGGCAACGGACTCCCCCATGGTTTTCAAGATTTCCAGCGACCTGCGGGCGATGTGCTCGACGCAGCACAAGAGTTCATTCTCGCAGACGACGCCGCGCCGTGGTTCGTCATGGTCAACCTCTTCGACGTGCACTGGCCCTACTTGCCCAGTGCCGACGCTCAAGCCTTGCACGGGACCGACTACACAGGCCCGCTCACTGGACACGTTTTCCGAGCCAACGGTTTCCCGGCCGATTACCAGCCGAACAACGACGACAAGGCCTTCGTCAGTGGGCTCTACGACGCCGAGATGTGGGAACTCGACCAGGCCGTCGATCGCTTCTTGAACCACATCGATTACGACCGGGGCGACATGGCGGTAGTGATGACCTCAGACCACGGCGAAGGCTTGGGAGAAAATGGTCAATGGAGCCATGAGATCTTTGTGGCCCCCCAAACCCACGTGCCCTTGATCGTCTACGCGCCGGGCAGAGTCGAGGCTGGTCAGCGAGTGGCGACACACGTGAGCGGCCTGGACGTAGCACCGACGATCCTGGCCCTGGCGAACGCTCAACAACCGGGACAGAGTCAGCTCCCCGGCTCGTCACTGCTTTCGGGGACGCCCCCCAGCGACCGCATGATTTTCGTGCAGAACCACGACAACGTCGATCCCAGCATGGATTCTGATGCGGTCTTGCGCGGGCGCTTCAAGCTGGTCTGCAAACCCGGCCAACGGACCTTGCACGACCTCATCGACGACTCCCTCGACATGGTCGACATCGGCTCCGAACATCCTGACGTGGTGGCCGAGCTCGGCCAAGCCCTGGACGACCTGCTCGCCCTGCAGAGCCATCAGGCCGACAGCCTGGACAACCTCGACGCCCTGCGCGCCTTGGGCTACATGGGCAACTGAAGCCCGGCCCAAGTCTTTTGTTACTTTTGCACATGTAGCGGCATCGAAAGGCCCAACTCTCTCCCCCCGATCCCGCGTCTATTTTTTTCTTGGAGTGAACTCGTGCTCTCACGGTTCTCAAAGTTTGCCCGTCCTGTGTCTCCCGCGGCTCTGCTGAGCTTCTCTCTCGTTGCGCTGAGCCTTTCAAGCCCCAGTGCCTTCGCCGCCGATCCCACCACGACGGCCGCCTACACGCTGACGTTCGACGCCACCTGGAGTGCCCCCACGCACCCCACAGCGTTCCCTGCATCTGCTCACTTCTCTGGGCTCATCGGCGGAACCCACGACGACACCGTGCACTTCTGGGAGGTGGGCGGCATGTCGTCTCCCGGCATGGAAAACATGGCCGAGACCGGCTCGAAGTCGCCGCTGCTCAACGAAATCTTCACCATGATTCCCAATGCCGCCGGAGAGATCATCTCTGGCGCAGGCATCTTCCCCTCGCCCGGTAGCGCTTTCGCCAACTTCACGGCGAGTGTCGATCACCCTTTGATCACCGTGGTTTCGATGATCGCACCGAGCCCCGACTGGTTCGTTGGCGTCGACAGCCTCGAGCTGATGGTCAACGGGCAGTGGGTCGAGCAACTGGTCGTGCCCCTGGCCGCTTACGACTCGGGCACCGACGACGGCATCTCCTTCACGAGCTTTGACGCCGACAGCCAGCCTGCACAGCCGATCAGCCTGATCACTGGCTTTCCCTTCTCCTCCGGCGTGCCTCTGGGGACTTTCACCCTCACTCGCACCGACACGCCTGCCAGCCCGTGGAGCGACCTGGGTGGCGCCTCACCAGGCACCGGTGGCACGCCCACCCTCGTGGGCAGTGGACAGCTCGCAGCCGGACAGACCATCACCCTGAGTGCGGCGGGAGCCTTGCCGCTCACTCCGGCATTTCTCATCGTCGGAACATCTCAGCTCAACGCACCCTTCAAGGGCGGCACGCTTGTTCCCAGCCCAGATGTGATTCTCTCCGGCTTCAGCTCCGCAACCGACGGCACTTCGACTGTGGCTGCTCCCTGGCCCGCTGGCATTCCTGCCGGCATCCCCATCGTGGCCCAGTTCTGGTTCAGCGACACCGGCGGCGTCTTCTCCTTCTCCGCCACCAATGGCGTCTGCGCCGTGACCCAATGAGCGCTGCTCGCTGACCCTCACCCGCACCCTCGGGAGAGGCTGCACACAACGCTCAGTCTTGTGACAGCCTCTCCCGGGCATCGCGCTCATCAGCGATGGTCAACAACCCCTCCACCAGAGTATTCGAGAGGCGCTGTGAGCCTTTGTTGGTCACATGAGTCAGGTCAACAAACAGCTCATCAGGGATCGGGTCGGCGTCGTTCAGCGGCACGAAGTGCACCAACTCTGCTTGGGCAAGTTCGCGCGCAAAGGAAAGAAACTCCTCCCGCGTTGACGTGTCGTAATACCCGGCCACGCCTGGATAGATCGGCAGCTCTAAGATGAGCACATCGATCCCGGCCTCATTGAGTCGATCCGCCGTCTCTCGCAAGAAGGCCATCTGCACCCCAGCGTGAACGCCCTTCGCGATCGAGACCACCTGGCGCAGCTCAGCCCGCCGTGCGTTGAGTGACAAATCGGGGAAGCGCTCGCTCAGCTCGTCAGCGAGCCTATAAAAGAGCGACCAAGCCATGCCGTACACGGTGTAGCCCCCAGGGCCTTCCTGCTCGGGCATGCCCGGGAGGCCGTCGGCGCCGATGGCGTATCCCAAGCCGATGCCCGACGGCCCTGCTCCGCTGCCCGGGCGGCGAAAGCCCAGCAGTTCACTCAAGCCAGCCGAGCGCTCGACTTGTCGAAAGCGATAGGACTGCAGCAGCGCTGATGTACACAGGCGCAAGACATCCAGGCGCGACCGGCGCACCGCTGCGAGCCCTGTGAAACGCCAGAAATCAAACAACGCCGCGAAGCTCCCAGCGCCCGTGGCTGCAGTGATTTTCAGCGGTCGATGGGTATCGAACTCCGACAGGGACAGCACCACCACATCGACGCCGCTCTCGATGAGCTCCGCCACCATCGACCGAATCTCAAAGGGCTGCATCCCCGCGTGGGCTATGTAGAACATGTCGAAGCGGTCCTGCACCCGCGGTGTAATCCAATAGGGCAGCAGGCCTCGACGGGCTCGGCTCGTCCCCATGACACAAGCTTGAAGCCGCTCTTCGTCAGAATGGGAGATGGCATCCAAGGCAATGCGATCCCGAACGACTCCGCTATTGAGAGAAACCTGGCTATTGACCAGCTCCTCGATCCGCTGCCAGAAGCCAATGTCTGCGAAGACCCAGCGGTCGGTGGCCAACACCAACAACACCGCGAGAAAACCTGCCACCGGCAAGCCGCCGAAGGGTAGGGCCGCCGGGCGGTCCACCGAGGAGTGCTCGGGTCTAGAACTGGAAGTAGATGAAGGGGGCACCATGGTCCTCCCCGAGAATGATGATGGCGAAGGTGATCACGACGTAGGTGATCACCCGCAAGGGCGCAGGCCAGCGCAACACAGTGTCGAGCTTGCCGCTGAGACCTTGCAGCAACTGAAAGCCTGCAAGGGGCAGCACGAGCAACGCCAGGCCCGGTAGCCAAAGTTCGAGATCACCAGGAGTCAAGTCGCTGAAGGCCCGGCTGACCAAGGCGCTCAGATGATCCCACGAGTTCGCTCTGAAGATCATCCAGCCGAAGCAAGCCAGCTGGAACATGATCAGCACTCGAGCAAGCCACCAAGCCTTGGCCCCCAGGGCACTCTGTGGAGCGACCTTCGCCAACAGCGGTCGCGCGAGGCGGTGCAAGATCAGCAGCGTGCCTTGATAGGCGCCCCAGATCACGTAGGTCCAGGCGGCGCCGTGCCACAGCCCCCCGAGCAACATGGTCAGGCCCAGGTTGCGATAGGTCAGCAGGGAGCCGCCGCGGTTGCCGCCCAGCGAGATGTACAGGTAGTCCCGCAGCCAGGTGGAGAGGCTGATGTGCCAGCGGCGCCAAAAGTCAGCGGGGTTCACCGCGAGGTAGGGCAGGTTGAAGTTGAGCATGAGCTCGAAGCCCATGAGCCGCGACAGCCCCCGGGCGACGTCGGTGTAGCCGCTGAAGTCGCAGTAGATCTGCCAAGCGAAGGCCCAGGTGGCGACGATCACCTCGAGCCCGCTCGAGGCCTCCGGGTCGCCGTAGATCAGGTCGACCAGACGGCCAATGTTGTCCGCCACCACGACCTTCTTGAAGGTTCCCGCGAGGATCAGCCAGCAACCAGAACCGAAGCCCTCCCAGGTGACTTTGCGCGGCTGGAGAATCTGCGGCAACAAGCGACTGGCCCGCTCAATGGGCCCGGCCACCAGCTGGGGGAAGAACGACACAAAGAGCGCGAAGTCGAGAAAATCCCGGGTGGGTTGCAGCTCCCGGCGGTACACGTCGATGGTGTAGCTGAGCGTCTGAAAGGTGTAGAAGGAGATGCCCACGGGCAAGACCACGTCGAGCACCCAGGGTTGCATGGCGATGCCGAAGCCGCCCATGAGGTCGCTGAAGCTGGCAGCGAAGAAGTTGGCGTACTTGAAGAACGCCAGGATGCCCAGGTTCGCGATCAGACTGTAGATCAACAGTCGTTTGCGGCGACGCTCGTCGTCTGTGCCCTGCATGGCCAAAGCCAGGGTGTAGTCGATCACCGTGGACAGGGCGATGAGCCCCAGAAAACGCCAGTTCCATGCGCCGTAGAACACGTAGCTGGCCAGCAGCAGCCAGCGATTCTGCCCCCGTCGCCCCAAAAGCAGGTAGACGAGATAGACCACCAAGAAGAAGGGGACGAACTGGAGGCTGTTGAAGAGCATCGGTAGGCGGCGGCAGGGAACGGTCGGCAAGGTTCGCCGATGATCCTACGGGCGACAGCCATGCTCTTCGACACTCTCGTCGCGGATCAGCCGCGCCCACCCTCATCTCTCGCTCCATCCCGCCCCCCCGGGGAGAGGCCTCCGAGACCCAGAGAGGAGGTCAGTGAGAGCCCGCTGGACAGGTCGAACTTGGGCGAGAACACGTCGTTGGCAACGATCGTCTGTAGACCCAATTCAACGCCGATGAACACGGGGTCGTCCAGGAGCAGCGGCAACGTCAACCCACCGCTGCCGTTGGTAGCGATGGGGATCTCCAGACCCACGGGCGTCGCCATGGGTCTCTGCGCTGCGACATCGACACGGGCCCCTGCCTGAACACGGCCCAGTGCGAGAGTTGCCAAACAACCTTCGTGATCGACAGTGCAGATTCAGCTGACACCCTGGCTGCGCTGCCCTGCGCCCGGTGCGGGTCGAACCAGCACACCATGAAACTGCAGTGCGACGTGGCCAGCCATCAGTGTGTGGAGGTCGACGTCTGCTCCCAATGCCAAGTGGTGACGCCCACACCTAGCTGAGCAGTGCGTACACTGGGCCCATGCCCACGAAGACCGCACTGCTGCTCTGCTCGATCTGCTGCAGCCTGTTGCTCAGCTGCGCCAACGAAGTCGATGCCTCGCTGGAACAGCCCGCGCCTGTGAACCAAAGTGATCCGGCGCTGGCCCCTGCCCTGCCAGCGGTAGCGGGGACGCAGATTCTCAGCGAAGACTTCGAGGCGGACGCATCCAGCGGCCCGCCGACCCGCTGGACTGTCATCGACCTGGGCAAGCCCTCGGCAACCGCTTGGTCAATCGTCGAGGTCGAGCAGGGCCAGGCCTTGCAGGCCATCGCCGAGAACGCGGCCTCCGGTGTTTCGCTGGAGCTGCCCGCGCGCCCCGACTCCGAAACAGCGGTCGCCGTCCCCACCCTGTTGCGCTGGCGCTGGCGGGTCGACGCACTGGCTGACGTGGACAGCGACGAGCAGAGCCGGGAGGGCGATGACTTCGCCGCCAGGGTGTTGGTGACCTTCGCCGAGCGGCCAGGGTCGTCCATGTTCGATGCCATGGCGGACGCCGCCGCGTCCCTGGCAGGACACGGGCAAGTGCCCGCCGCAGCCATCGCCTACGTCTTCGCCCGTGACTTGCCAGCGGGCTTCGAGTTCACCAGCCCCGCCACCGAACGGGTGGCCACGGTGGTCCTGCGAGGCCAGGGAGCCGAGATCGGCCAGTGGTATCCAGAGCAGCGGGACGTCTCTGCCGACTTCGAGCGGCTGTTCGGCACGCCGATTTCAGCACCTAATGGGGTGCAGCTGCTTACGGACACCGACGACGCAGGTGGGCGGGCCTGCGCGCTCTACGACGACATCAGCATGACCGAGCCTGGTTCCTAGACAGAACGTCCAGGGCTCAGCGGCGGTGCCCTACACTGTGCGCCACGCCCCCGGTCCCGTCCCCCCACCTCAGGCCCCATCACGCCCATGCCTACGTTCCTCGCTGTGCAGGCCACAGGTCTAGAGACCCTCGACTGGATTCTCATCGGGCTCTACTTCTTGGTCATTGCGGGCATCGCCGCGTGGTCGTCCCGGCGCATCGGCAACACAAAGGACTACTTTCTCGCCGGGCGCAACATGGGCTGGTTCGTGGTGGGCACGTCCCTGTTTGCTTCGAACATCGGCTCCGAGCACATCGTGGGGCTCGCTGGTAACGGCGCCACGTCGGGCATGGCCATGGCTCACTGGGAGCTCCACGCTTGGATCATGATCCTGCTGGCCTGGGTGTTTGTGCCCTTCTATTACAAGGCTGGCGTGTTCACCATGCCGGAGTTCTTGGAGAAGCGCTTCAGCAGTCGCGTCCGCTGGGTGTTGTCCATCGTCTCACTACTCGCCTACGTGCTCACCAAAGTGTCGGTGACCGTGTACGCAGGGGCGCTCGTGTTCAAAGCACTGCTCCCGGAGACTTTCGGCTCGCCCGACAACGCCTTCTGGGTCGGGGCCATCTTGACCGTGACGCTCACCGGCATCTACACGGTCTTCGGCGGACTGCGCGCGGTGATCTACACCGAAGTCGCGCAAACGATTCTGCTGCTCACCGGTTCGGTGTTCATTACCTACTACGGGCTCCGCGAGCTGGGTGGCTGGGGTGAGCTAAAAGCCATGGCAGCCCAGCAAAAAGAGACCTTTGCTCTTTGGCGTCCCCTCTCCGACCCCGACTTTCCTTGGCTCGGCATTTTGATCGCCTCGCCAGTCATCGGTATCTGGTACTGGTGCACCGATCAATACATCGTCCAGCGCACCCTCGCTGCCAAGGACCTGACCTCGGCACGGCGCGGTGCCATCTGGGGTGGTTTTCTCAAGGTCTGGCCGGTGATGATCTTCTTGGTCCCCGGGCTGATCGGTTGGGCGCTGCACGAGAAGGGCGTCCTCTCCATCCCCCGCAAAGAAGACGGCATCACGGTGGACGGCGATCTCGTGTTCCCCACGTTGGTTTCTAGCTTGCTCCCCGTAGGCCTGCGCGGCCTCGTGGTGGGCGGCCTACTCTCAGCGCTCATGTCGTCCCTCGCCTCACTGTTCAACTCCTGCGCCACGCTCTTCACCGTGGACATCTACGAACGCTTGCGCCCAGGCCGCCCCGAACGGGAGCTGGTGAAGGTGGGTCGCATGGCCACGGGTGTGGTGGTGCTCTGCGGCCTGGCCTGGATCCCCGTGATGCACGATATGGCTGGGGGCGGGCTCTACAAATACCTGCAAGGAGTGCAGGCTTATCTCGCGCCCCCCATCACCGCAGTCTTCTTGCTGGGACTGTTCGCCAAGCGCATCAACGAGACCGGAGCCTTCTGGGGCTTGGTGCTGGGCTTCATTTTGGGCATGGCCAAGCTGATCACCGAAGCACTCCACGCAGGGACGCCGTACGCCGACGGGTCGTTCTTGGCGAGCTTCGCCCAGTTCAACTTCCTGTACTACTCCGGCGTGTTGCTACTGATCAGCACGGTGATCATCGTCGGCGCGTCGTTGCTCAGCCCCGCCCCAGACCCTGCTCGCATCTCTGGCCTCACCTTCGGCAGTCTGACCGCAGAAGACCGTCGCGAGATTCGCTCGTCGTGGAACGCCGCCGACATCTGGGCCACCATCGTGGTGCTCAGCATGGTGGTGGGTTTCTACGCCTACTTCAGCTTCTGGCTCGACTGAGCCACACAGTCAGCGCGCAACTCGGGGCAAATGAATCTCTGCCAGCATGCAGCGGACGCTGCCCCCAGAGCAGCGTTCGATGGTCTCCATGGGCGCCGCGAGAATCGTCGCATCTCGACACAGTCGCGCTCGTTGCTCAGCGGTCAAACTCGTCTCTGCTTGCCGGGACATCACCCAAAAGCGGTCCCCTGATGCTGAACGGACCTCGAGCATGTTTCCCGCGAAGTGCAGCATCTGCTCCGCGGTGATGGCCAGCAGCTCGTGTCCAGAGTTCTCCAGCGAAGCCATCACTGAATGACGCTGGGCGCCGTCGACGATCGCCTCAGCGCAGAGCACGGCGGTGGTTGATCCCACTGCCAGAAGCACGTTCGTGTGATAAACCGCCTGCCCACCGGGCCCAACGGCCTCAAAGGTGCTGCAGCGATATCCCAGGCGCTGGCCAAACTCCTTCACCAACCCCGGGTCGGTGCGCGGGGAAAGGCAGGCGTAGGCAACGCGATGCGCGCGATCGAGTACCAAGCTCCCCGTCCCTTCGAGGATCTTTCCGGCCTCCTCGAAAGGCGCGAAGTCGATGGGCTGCCCCAACGTAAAACCGTGCACGTCCCGCAGTTGCTCGATGATCTCCGACTTGCGCTCGGCTCGGCGATTCGCGGTCAACATGGGGTACGTCACGACGGTGCCGTCCCCGTGCAGACTCAGCCAGTTGTTGGGGAAGATCGAATCGGGGGTATGAGGTTCTGGAGTGTCCTCGAAAACACAGACGGTGACCCCGGCATCACGCAACAACTGCACCAAGCCGTCAAACTCCGCGAGTGCCAGGCGCTGCAACTCTGCGCTCTCGGGGTTTCCTGCGAGCCGCTGAAACTCGTTAGTCACCGCCGTCTCTTGATTCGCCTCAAAACGAACGGGCCGCACCATCAACACAGCGTCGGCATTTTGAGATTCGGCCAAGAGCTCAGCTCCTTACGGGTCCTGGTTCCCAGGCTAGCACAGCTCATGGCGCCCAGCCGCATCTTGAGATCATCGTGCCAGAGGTCCAGAGTGAGCCCCTCAGAACTCACGAGCAGACGACGTCTCAACCGACCACGCCCCATCACAACGCCCCATCAGCACGCCCCATCACAACGCCCCATCACAACGCCCCATCACAACGCCCCATCACAACGCCTCAGCACAACGCCTCAGCACAACGCCTCAGCACAACGCCTCAGCACAACGCCTCAACAGGGAAACTCCCATGGAACTCTCAGAGTGCATCGCTCAACTCACCGTCGGCGCCGCCACCCTGGCGCCACTCTTGACCGGTGTGCAGCCGGAGCAAGCGCGCTGGAAGCCCC
>JBLIMM010000068.1:0-16348 GCA_047638635.1 Pseudohongiellaceae bacterium
GCGATGCGGTGGATGTGCCGTTCAAGATGGGCGGCCGTAGCTACGTGGCCATCGACACGGCGGGCATTCGCAAGCGCAAGACCGTCAGCGACTCCGTGGAGTTCTACGGTCAGTCCCGAGCCGAACGGGCCTTGCGTCGAGCTGACGTGGCTTTGCTACTCATCGACTCCACCCGGGACGTGGGCCGCATCGATCGCCAGATTGCAGGCATGGCAGTGGAGCTTGCCGTGCCCACGATTATGGTGGTGACCAAATGGGATCTCGCCCGAGTGAATGCGGAGCCCGCTGACTACGAAGGCTACTTGCGCAGCACCATGTCGGGCATGGCCCACGCGCCGATCTCACTGATCTCGGCCATAGAGAATCTGAACCTCACGGCCACCTTTAAGTTGGCTGCAGAGCTTCACGATCAAGCGGGCCAACGCGTGGGCACCGGTGAGCTGAACCGGGTCTTGCGAGCGGCGTATCAAACGCGTCGTCCCCGGCCCGTGCGTGGGCGCATCGGCAAGCTCTATTACGGATCGCAAGTGTCCGTGCATCCCCCGACCATTTGCCTGTTTGTGAACGAGCCCAACCTCTTTGAAGACGGCTGGAGACGGTTCTTGATCCACCGATTGCAGGAACAATTACCGTACCGCGATGTCCCGGTGCAGATTCACTTTCGCCGCCGCAGCACGGCGGCTCCTTCTTAATGATGCCCCAGAGACGGATGACGCTACGGGCGAAGGGCTTGGCCACTTGGCTCTTGGGACTCAGCTGTCTCGTGGGTTGCATTGGCACACCGCCCCTGTGGGCCGAGATGAACTTCAACGGGTTGGCCTACGACAACCTCTGGGTGGCCGTGATTGACTTGCTGGATACGGAGGGCTTTCACGTTCAAGCCGGGGATCCGGGGAGCGGCGCCATCGAAAGCGAATGGCTCTACGGAACTTCTGTGAGAGAAGTGCGCGGCCCGTCACGTCGCAAGGCGATGATCGAAATTAGTCAGAGTCTCGTGACCCCCGGGTGGGTCGTCCGTTTGCGCGTCAGAGAAGAGGTCATTCGTAAGGGCGGCCTCCGCGCGACCCAGGTGCGCGACTCAGCAGACTGGGAAGAATGGCACGACAACTGGGACGAGACCGAGTTCTTGGCAGCGAAGATTCGCGCCCGCCTCTCGGACTACTTCGTGGATGTGAAGGTCAAAGTTGAGCGGAGTCAGCAGGGTTGATGCGCTCGGAGCGAGCGGCCGTGGGAGCAGCCGTGTGGCTGGTGCTGGTGCTGGTCTGCTTGGTCGCCGGGTGGGTCTGGTATGCGAGTCAGCTGGCCCCTGATTATCGGGTCGACGCGGTGGTCCGCCTGAACACCGACTTGGCGCCGGGGCGGTCCACCGGGGTGACTCTTTCGAACGGCACTCGTGAGGCCTGGAGCCTCGATGTGGACGACGGCCCCCTGCGCTTCTTCACGACAGTGGCCGGCGATGAGCCGCTGCTGCGTTTTCACGAAGGCTACTTGCGTGGGATCCCAAGTCTGGGTGTTTGGCTGATTCGCAAAGACGGCAGCCAAGAGCAGCTGGCTGAGCTGGAGTCCACCGAGAACGTTTGGTCCGAACACCAAGTGAAAGTGCCCGCCGATGCAGGGCAGGAGATCGAACTGCAGTTTCGGGCGCTGGATGGCAAGGGACGCAGTGGTCTTGGCAAAGTCTATCTCGCCAATGTGAGCTTGTTGTCGTCCGGGCGTCCCGTGGACGAGACCGCAAGCACTGTGTCTGTTTCCTCCATTGTGGCGGATCTGCTCTCTGGGTCGACCAGCGAGCTGGTGCGGGCGCCGCCGACAGAGGCCAGTGCCCGTGTCGGTATGTTGGGGCCGCTGTGTCTGCCACTCACTCCCCATGTGCCCTTGCAGCTGGCCCTCGATGAGGTGCCGGCCCGGGCCATGTTGCACCTTGTGACTCACACCGGGCGACTTTCAGAGGTGGGGGCTGTAGAGCCCACCTGGATGGTGGTTCGCGCGGGCATCGAAGAGCTGGCCCGAGTGCGAGTGGACTCCCACGCGGTGTCCCTCCTCGGTCGGCCCCCGTCCCGGGAAGCCTTGATCACTCTCGACCTGGCGGCCCATCAAGGGCGCAGCTTCGATCTCGTCTTCGAGGTCCTGGGGGGGGACAGTCTTTTCGTGGGCCTGCGCGAGGCCTACGTCATTGAGAACCAAGAACGCATCCGGAAGGGCTTTGATCCAGAGCGCAGCCGTAACGTGCTGATGCTGGTGGTGGATGGACTGCGCTATGACCGCTTGGGCGTGTCTGGCTACACCCGCGGCCACACGCCGAACCTCGACGCCCTGGCGAAGCGGGGGCTGGTGTACTCGCATCTCCTGGCTCCGTCGTCTTGGCCTCTGCCCAACGTGGCCACGCTGCTGTCGGGCCTGTCGCCCATCGCCCACGGTGTAGGGCTACGGCCGGGACGGGTGCTCTCGCCGCGGGTCACGACCATGGCTCAGTCGGCGGCCTGGGCTGGCACGATGACAGCCTGCTTTCGTAACACGGATGTCATCACCGCTGAGACCGGCCTGAACGCGGGCTACCAAGACAATGTCTGGCGCTTCCTTCCAGCGACGACCTTGGCGGAAGAAGCGCGGGATTGGTTGGTGGAGGCCGGGCAGTTTCAGTGGTTCTTAACCGTTCATGTCAACGACCCGATTCCGCCTCACGAGAGCGAGGGCGCTGACCTGCTCAATTTGGCGGGAGACGTGGACGAGTACCTCGTGTCTCGCCTGGCCATGCTCGATTCGCGGCCCGGTGCGGCGGAAGCCATGGCCATTGAAATGGGCCAAACGGTGGACAGCGAAATCACCCGGGTGGACCGAGCGTTAGGAATACTGCTCGACGAGCTCCGGCGCCAAGACTTGTTTGAGAGCACCCTGGTCGCGGTGGTGGGCTCGTCGGGCCAAGAGTTCTACGAGCACAACGGCCGCCACAATGGGCAGACCCTCTACGACGAAGTGGTGGAGGTGCCCTTGATCGTCGCTGGGCCGGGGATCTCGACTCCCGAAGTCATCGACGACCCGATCCCCTTAGTCGATGGAGCGCACCTCATTGGCGATCTCGGTCGCATGATGACCGCCGGCTCGATTAGCGGCGGGCTGCCGCCACCCTTTGGCCCCCAGCAACCCGACCGGGTGATTCATGCGGTGTTGCGGCCCTATCAAGATGTGACCCGCCATGACCTCGAGTCCAGCCGGCGGAACGAGTGGCTCTACGTGCGGGAACGGAACGGAACCCTGCAAGCTGTCTACGATCGAAACAGCGACCCCCTGGCTTGGACGGATCTCCTGCCCGCTGAGGCAGACGGTGTGAGCAGCTCGGCGGATCGTGGAGAGCGGGCGGCCGCAGAAGCTGATGCGCTCGGCACGGCATTCGAGGCGTGGTACGAGCGTGAATTGCGTTCGTCTGCGGCTTGGCCTGTGCCCTGGTCTGTGCCCTGGTCTCCGTGAGCCGCGACGAGCTGGCGGGGAGCCATGCGGTGCGCCCTGAGCTGTGGCCCGGAGCCAAGTCAGCCCAAGTGCTCGCCTTCGATGTGGGTGGGACGCACATTCGCGGGGCCCTCTGCGATGGCTCGGGCGCTTTGTTGGCGCGAGCCCGGGTGGCCACACCACGGGGAGACGCCAAGGCTCTGATCGCGGCCCTTGTGGCTGTGGCCCAAGAGTTGACTCCCCGTGAGGGTGTTGGCCCCTCGGGCGTGGGCTTGGCCATCGCTGGCATGCTCGACTTGCCCCAGGGCCAGCTTGTGCTCAGCCACAATCTCGAGCTAGCCCATGTCGACCTGGCAGCGCCTTTAGAGGCTGCCCTGGGCTTGCCGGTCTCATTGGTCAACGATGTGAACGCCGCGGCCCTCGGAGAGTCTTGGGGTCTAGGCTGCGACCACCTGGTGGCCCTGTTTCTCGGGACTGGAGTGGGCTTCGGCGCCGTGGCAGGAGGGCGGCTCGTCGAGGGTGCGCGAGGTATGGCCGGGGAGGCCGGCCACTTGATCTATGACCCAGAGGGCCCGGAATGTCCTGCGGGGTGCTCAGGTTGCTACGACGCGACGTTGGGCGGGGAAGGCTTGGCCCGAGAAGCCCAGGCGCTGAACTTGGCAACAGATACCATGGGCTTGCTTGCCGCTTGGCGCGCCGGAGACACAGCCGCCACAGCCCTGGTCGAACGAGCTCTGCAGGCCATGACCGTGCTGACGCGCCTCGTGGTCAATCTGTTCGACCCAGCCATGGTGGTCGTGGGCGGCGGGCTTGCCACCCATTTACCCGAGCTGCTCGCCGCTGCCCGAGAGGGCGTTGCGGGTAATCCCATCGGTGCAGGGAGGATAGAACTCCCTGTTTGCGCGGCCAGCCTGGGGGACGATGCGGGCCTCGTGGGGGCCGCTCGGCGGGCCCTTTTGAGAGGCCACTCCGCGCCCAGGTGATCCGTCGGCCAACTGCGGGTATGCTGCCCCGATTCAGTTGGCCCCCCAATCATTGGATTCCATGAGCACCCTCGGCTCCGCGCTTCTTCTCCCCGTTGTGCTCTGGGACCACCGCGAGTTGCTCGCGGCTTTCGTGCGCCGAGAGCTCAAGGCTCGCATTGAGGGCTCGATCTTGGGGCGGCTGTGGCCTGTGATCCAGCCGGCCATGTTGTTCGCCATCTATTACTTGGTCTTCGCTCAGATCTTGAAGATACCCTTGGGCGACGACTTGGCGCCGTTTGACGAAGAGGGCAAGGGCTGGCGTTCGACCTTCTATCTGATCACGGGCATTCTTCCCTGGACCGTCCTGGCCGAAGGGGTCTCGCGGGGTGCAGGGGTGGTGCTTGAGAACGCCAACCTGATCAAGAAGATCGCCTTTCCCAGCGAACTGCTGCCCACGTACACGACCATCGTGTTTCACGTGTTCTTCCTGGTGGGCTTCGTGATTTTGTTGGCGCTGGAGGCCTTCATCAACGGCGGCCTGCCCATGGGGCTGCTCTGGTTGCCGGCCCTGCTGGTGGTGCAGTTTCTGTTCGTGAACGGCGTGGCCATGTTCTTGTCCGCCGCGAATATTTTCGTGCGCGATATCAGCCAGGCCGTGCCGGTCTTGGTCACCTTTTGGATGTTCACCACACCGGTCTTCTACGACCCGGGTGAGATCCTCAAGCAGGCCGAGGTCGAGTACATCCGGCTCTCAGACCAGATGGTCCAGGCCCAAGCGGAAGGCAGCCCTCAGTGGATTTCCGACACCCGGGCCGAGCTGGACAACATCACCACGACCTACGACTTCGCGGCGCTGTCTGTCGAGGCCATGTCCTACAACCCTATGGCTGTGCTGCTCGATCTCTATCGATCGATCTTTAGTTACGGAAAGGTGCCCTTCCCGGTGATGCGCTTGCTGAAACTCGCCGGGGTCGCGTTCTTGGTGCAATGGTTGGCCTACGCCTTCTTTATGCGCTGTAAGGGCCGCTTTGCGGACGAGGTCTGAGCCATGCACGATGCCGTAGTGGTCAACAATCTGGTCAAGGAGTACAGGCTTTACGACTCCTCGTTTTCCAGGCTGAAAGAAGCGCTGTCTTTCGGGCGCAAGAAATATCACCGAGCGTATCGTGCTCTGGATGGGGTGAGTTTTCGGCTCCCCGCGGGGCAGGCCTTGGGCGTGATTGGCGAGAACGGTGCGGGTAAGTCCACGCTGCTGAAAGTTCTCGCAGGCACGTCGATGTCGACCGGCGGCACCGTCGACATCAAGGGCACTGTGGCGAGCCTGCTTGAGCTGGGCACGGGTTTTCACCAAGAGTTCACCGGACGCAGCAACATCTACCTCGCCGCCCAGGTGCAGGGCTTCAAGCTGGCCCAGATCGAAAAGAAGGTCGAGTCGATCATCGAGTTCGCCGAACTCGGTGACTACATCGACCAGCCGGTTCGCACCTATAGCTCGGGCATGGTCATGCGCCTGGGGTTCAGTGTGGCCACGGCCATCGACCCGGACGTGCTGATCATCGATGAGATCTTGGCCGTGGGCGATCTGTACTTCCAAAAGAAGTGCGTCGATCGCATCTTCGAGTTTCGCGAAGCGGGCAAGTCGATTCTGTTCTGCAGCCACAGCCTCTACGACGTGCGCCAGATCTGCGACGAAGTCATCTGGATCAAGGACGGCAAGGTGGAGAAGCGGGGCAGTCCTCAAGATGTCACTGTGGCTTACGCAAACTACGAGCGAGCCTTGACTACCGACCCTGAGGCCACCACCGCGGGCAAGGAGAAGGTTAAGGGAGAAGGTTTGCCCGCTATGACCGGTTCGCGGCTGTTGCTCGCCGATACCGACCGGGAGCCTGTGGGGGACACCCTGAAACCAGGCACGAATTTGACTTACGAAATCGACTTTGTGATTCGTGAACCGGGCCATGTGCTCAACTTGGGCGCGGCCATTTTCCGCAACGACAACATTCTGGTGGCGTCGTTTACGTCCACCGAAACTGATCTTCCGTCGCTCTTCGAACCGGGGCAGCACCGCTGCAGCCTGTCCCTGCCCAAGTTGGCCTTGCTTGAGGGCGAGTACAACCTGGTGGGCTACTTGCTCGATGAGACGGGCGTTCATTTCTATGATCATCGCCAGCTCGACAAGCCCCTGTTGATCAATCAAGAGCAGAACCAGCCAGGGGTTGTGATGCTTGACCACGAGTTCTCTGTGCACAGCTTGGATCCGACCCCATGACCGACCAGCCCGTCGTCTCTGTCTTGATCGTCAACTGGAACTCCGGGCAGATGTCCCGGGGCTTGGTGGCGAACCTGGCCAGGCAGCGTCTTCCTGGGCTTGAGCCCGGTGAGGGGCTTGAGTACATCGTCGTTGACAACGCTTCGGGTCCAGCTGAAGAGCAGCATCTGCTGGCTCTCGAAGAGGCCGGGGTCACGGTGATTCGCTCGGCACAGAACGGCGGCTACGCCACGGGGATGAACGAAGCCTGCGCCCGGGCCACGGGCCGCTTCGTGTTGATGACCAACCCTGACGTGATGGTGTTCAGGGGTGCCTTGGCCACCATGATCGAACACCTGGAGAGCAACCCTGGGTGCGGCATGGTGGGGCCCAAGAGCTACCTCGACTCCGGGCGCTTCTTCCAGCTGCCCCCGACCGAGCTGCCCAGCCTTTGCAACGAGGCCTCCGAGGTCTTGGCCCGTGCTTGGGCGCCCTGGGGCCGGGTTCACGCAGCGGGGCGCTCCCGCCGAGCCCTCGCTCAATGGACAGCCTCCGCACCGCTCAAGGTGACTCAGTTGTCTGGCTTCGCCCTGATGATGCAACGCGAGCTGGCCCTCGAAATGGGCCCCTTCGACGGCCGCTACCCGCTGTATTACGAGGACAGCGACTTGTGCATGCGCCTCAGCCGCAAGGGTTTCAGCTGCGAGTTGCTGCCCCGGGCCGAGATGGTGCACTTCTTCAATCGCAGTGCTGGCCAAGCGCAAGACGCCAGTTGGAGCCGCTACGACATCTCACGGCGGCGCTTCTTCGACCGACGCTACACCGTGGTGGGTGGCTGGCTGGCTCGGGGTCTGTTTGCTTTGGCCGGCATGTTGCCTGGGCGGGGTCACGAGTTCGCTGACTTCACTGCGCTCGGTCCCCACGAGGCTGTGCCGCTGCTCGACGTGCCGGGACACGGGGCCTATATCGCTGAGATCAGCTCGGATGCGGGCTTTGTCTTTGCCGCAGGACGCCTCGACGTTTCCGCGAAGTTTCGGGTGCCTGACGTGGTCTGGAGCGGTTTGGTGGACACGACGTACTTCGTGCGTTTCGTCGACCGACGCACTCGCGAAGTGCGGGGCATGTACTCCATCGAGAAGGTGGGCGGCAGCCAACACATGGACGCCGAAGTCGCTGCTGCCGAGCTGATGCACGCATGAACTCTGGCGCGGCGAAGCCGCGCGAGGCAACCGGGGAGGAGCCGTTCGCTCCCCCGGCACAAGAGGCCTCGCTGTCAGTGGTTGTCCTGAGTTGGAATACTCGGGACTTGCTGGCCGCGTGTTTGCAATCCCTTGCCGAGGCTCGAGACCCAGATCGCTGGCAGGTCATCGTTGTGGACAACGGCAGCGCTGATAGCAGCGCCGACATGGTGGCCGAGCAGTTCCCTTGGGCGGAGTTGGTACGCAACCCGGTCAACGACGGATACGCCATTGGGAACAACATGGGCGCAGCTTTGGCTACCGGCGAATACTTGCTGTTGCTGAACTCCGATACCGAAGTAGAAATCGGTGCGCTCAACACGCTGGTGTCTTGGTTGGCCGCTCGCCCGACCCACGGGGTCTGCGCTCCGCGGCTGGTCCACGGAAACGGCGAAGTCCAGCTGTCCTGTAAGCGTTTTCCAACATTGGGCACAGCTGTCTTCTTCGATACGATCTTCGAGAAGTTGTTCCCCAAGAACCGCTCGATCCCCCGGTACTTCATGAGTGACTTTGATCACTTGTCCACCCGTGATGTCGACCAACCACCGGGTGCCGCCCTGCTGATTCGCCGTGCTTTGTGGGAGCAGCTCTCTGGCTTTGACCCAGAGTTATGGTTGTTCTTTAACGATGTCGACTTATGTCGGCGAGTGAAGGCTGCAGGGCACTTGGTGGGCTATGTGGCTGAGGTCAAAATTTTGCATCATGAGGGCAAGAGCACCTCGCAGTTTCCTGACTTCGGCACCATCTGGCATAAGAATCGCTTGGCTTACTACCGCAAGACATTCGGTTGGGTCGGGGCGCTTTTGGCCCGGGTGATGACGGCGGTGCGCGGGTTGCAAGAGTTGCATCGTTTGCGCTCGGCGGGCGCTCCCAGCGAAGCTCGACGCGCGGTGTGGCGTTCTGTGAAAGAGGTGTGGGCAGCATGAGTGAGTTCACTGTGAGGCCCTATCGCCCCGGAGACGAGGTGGGCATCCTCGAGCTGTTCAACGGTGTCTTCGGCGAGGGCAATCCGAGCTACGAGCCGCGCACTCTTAAGACCTGGCAGCACATTTATGGCGCCAACCCGGCGGGGGCTGAGATTCTGGTCGCCGAAGACGAGGCGGGGCAGCTCATCGGCAACTACTCGGCCATCGCCTACCACTGCAGCGTCCGTGGGGAGCGCCTTCGCTGCGCCCAAGCCGTCGATACCTGCGTGGCCAAGGAGTGGCGCGGCTCCCTGCGCAAGAACAGTGTCTTTGTCACCATGGCCAGGGACTACTGCGAGATCTTCGGCGAGACCAACGAGGCTTACACCAACGAGTTCATGTTCGGCCTGCCCAACGAGAAGGCCTTCCCGGTGGGGACGCGGATCGTGGGCTACAAGCCAGTGCACTGTCCTATGCCGTCGTTGGTGCGCGAATTTGATAGAGCTTGGGTAGACGAGATGGCTCGTCGAGCTGGCGACATCGAGGTGCTCGAATCGGATGGCTCCAACGCCGAACTTCAGGCCTTGGGCGCGCTCTACGAAGCTCACGTCAACGAAGTGCCGTTGGGCATCTGGAAGGACGCTGGGCACTTGGCTTGGCGCTACAGGGGTTGGCCAGAGGATCCCTACCGCTGCTTGCTGGCGAAGCGTGCCGGCGAGCTCGTGGGCGCGCTGATCTACCGCCTGGGCTGGATGGGCCAACCCATCGTGCCCCTTGTCGACTGGATCGGCCCCGGTGGCGACGAAGCTGCCCTCGCTGGCCTGTTGGCCCGGGTGGGCGACATCACCTTGGCGGCTGGTGGGGACAAACTCGAAACCTGGGTCACCCCAGCGGCCTCTCAGCGGCCAACACTTGAGGCTCACGGCTTGTTCCACCAAGACAGCCTGTTCAACTTGTGCATTATGGTCTACAGCGAGTTGTTCGACTTACCGTGGGCCATGGACCACTGGGTCCTTACTATGGGCGACTCAGACATTTACTGAGAGCACCGTTCTTTCCCCCCAAGCTGTTGCGTAGCAGGAGACTCACGTGTCTGCCAAGAAGGGCATCCTCGGCTTTATCCAAGAGTATTCGTTGCCGCTCATTGCGGGAGCATTTGCCGCTCTGTGGGCCGCCAACAACGCGGGGCACTGGTATCACGAGATGGTCCATGGGGCCATCATCGATGGCACCATTCTCGGGCACGAGATCACCCTGCACTTCTTGATCAACGACCTGTTCATGGTCTTCTTCTTTGGCATCGCAGCCAAAGAGATCACCGACGCGGTGTTGCCTGGAGGTTCGCTGAATCCGCCGAGCAAAGCGATCAACCCGCTGCTCGCAACCCTCGGTGGTGTCATTGGTCCCGTCGCCGTGTTTTTGCTGCTCACGAAGCAGTTCTACGGGAGCGCCCCGAACTACGAGGCCGTGGCAAACGGTTGGGGAGTGCCCACGGCAACCGATATTGCGCTCGCTTGGTTAGCTGCTCGGATGGTCTTCGGAGCGAAGCATCCTGCGGTGAACTTCTTGCTGCTCTTGGCAGTGGCGGACGACGCGATCGGCTTGGGTATCATTGCCGTGTTCTATCCCGATCCGGCGCACCCTGTGGCACCGATGATGTTGCTGTTTACCGCCGCTGGAATGGTCAGCGCGTTGGTGCTGCGTCTGCGCAGCGTTCAGAACTGGGTGCCTTACATCGTGGTGGGAGGCGGCCTGAGCTGGTACGGCTTGATTACGGCTCACTTGCACCCCGCCCTGGCTCTCGTCTTCATCGTGCCTTTCTTGCCTGCGGTGATCCCGCAAATGGGGCTAACCGCCGAGGGCGAAGATGGTCCCGGCGCTGACCCCGCGCACCACGACACGCCCCTTCAACGGTTCGAGCACTTCTTCAAAACTCCCGTGGACTACGGCCTGTTTCTGTTCGCCTTCGCCAACGCCGGAGTGGAGTTCGCCAACATTGGCGCGCTCAGCTGGATCATCTTGGTCTCTTTGGTGATCGGCAAGACCCTCGGTGTGGTGTGCTTCTCTGGTTTGGGTTCCAAGCTGGGCTTTGCCCTGCCCGACGGAATGAACTTCAAGGATCTCGCGGTCTCTGGGTTGATCGCAGGTCTGGGGCTCACGGTGGCGCTGTTCGTCTCTGGTGAGGCCTACACCGATCTGGCGCTCCAAGGCGAGGCAAAGATGGGCGCTCTCTTCTCGGGTGGGGTGTTTCTCTTGGCGATCGTCGTGGGCAAGCTTGTGGGAATTCGCAAGGTCAACTGAACTCTCACGCACGGGGCCGAAACTATGGCTGAGATCGAGCTGAGCCCTGATACGCCACTGCCTTCTCCGGCGGTCGCGACTGTCTACCAAGACCCTCCTTTTCGTGGGAATGTGCTCGTCTTGGCACCGCATCCGGACGACGAAGCGGCAGGGCCCGGCGGGGCGCTCGCCGCGCACAGCCGTCTGGGTGACTCGATTCATGGGGCCTTCATTACCAGCGGCGTCCATGGCGACCCCGAGGATGCTCGTGCCCCAGAGGAGTACGTGGCCTTGCGGCGGGCCGAGGCCGAGGCCTCCGCTGAGGTTCTCGGGATGGCCTCCTACGAATTTTGGGGCCTGCCAGACGGCTGCACAGTGACTCACCGAGATCTCGACGCTGTGAGCGAACGTTTGCTCGATCTCTTCGGGCGCCTCGAGCCCGACGTGATCTACGCACCGCACATGGGCGAGTCCCACTCTGATCACCACTTCGTGGCCCTGGCAGCGGTGGCGGCCTTGGGGCGTTGGTCAGGGTCGGCGCACTTGTTGGGCTACGAAGTGTGGTCGCCTATGCAAGCGCACTGGGTGCTCGACGTGACTGCTGATTACGAGACCAAGCGCGCTGCCGTACGCTGCTATCCCAGTCAGCTGCGGTACACAGACATCATGAGCGCCATTGAAGGGCTCAACGCGTACAGGGCGATTCTGTTGCCGCAAAACGACGGGGCGGGGCATCGACGGGCTGAGGTTTACTGCGAGATGTCTCCGTGAAAATCGTGCACATCGTGCACCAGTATCCCCCAGAGTTTCGCGGTGGCACAGAGGCCTGTGTGCAGTCACTGACCGAGGCTCAAAGAAATCGGGGAGACGAGCCCTTCATTGTCGCGGGCAGTGACGAGCGTAGCGCGCTGGGGGAGTTGCGCTTGGAGGCGGTCGACCATGTTCCCGTTTGCCGCGTTCTCCGCCGCCACGGAGAAAACTACTCCATGGACAACCGGCTGCCTCGGGTGACGGCTCAAGTCCTCGAACTGGTCGCCGGGGAGCAGCCCGATGTGGTGCACCTGCATCACACGCTGAACCTCTCAGGAGATCTGGCAGCGGCGCTGACCGCTGCAGGTCACTGCGTGGTGGCGAGCCTGCACGACTTCACCACCGTGTGTGCGCGCTTCTTTCTCACTCGTCCGGACGGCAGCTCTTGCGCCGAGTCTTTCCCCCTGCCCAGTGACCGTTGCCTGGCTTGCGTGTTGCCGGATTTTCCCGGGGGCGAAGAGGCCCTGGCCGTTGAACTGGCTGCTCGGAAGCAAGTGGCTCAAAGGGAAGCTGAGTCATGGGCTCTGGCTGTGGTCCCCAGCGAGATTGTTGCTAAGCGTTGGCGCGCTTCGGGCTTGGTCCCGGACGAGCGGCTGGTGGTGCTGCCTCATGCCGTGGCCTTGGCCAGTAGCGATCCGAAGCCACCTCGCGACCGCAGCGATGGCCGCTTGCATCTCGTGACCTGGGGACACCTCGCTCCAGCCAAGGGCGTCCTCGACCTGCTGGCTGCTCTACGCTTGGCTGCCGACCCGCGCCTGTCACTGTTGATCTTGGGCGCGCCGATCGACGCGGACTACGCCGAGTTGCTCCTCGATGCGGCAGAAGGCCTGGACGTCTCCTTTGCTGGGGCCTACCAACCGGGGGATTTACCGCTCATCGTGGACAGGGTCGACTTGGCCGTCTTCCCCAGCCGGGCCGAAGAGACTTTCGGCCTCGTGGTGGCAGAGGCGCGAGCTCTGGGTTTGCCCGTCATCACCAGCGATAGAGGCGCCTTGCCTGAGAGCTTGGGAGCCGCTGGCATCACCGTGCCCGCCGCGGATTCCCCGGCTTTGGCACAGTTGCTGCGCGAGCTGGCCGATGATGGCTCACGATTGGCCGAGTGGCGGCGCAGAGCTCGCTCAGATCTCCATGATCCGGCAAGTCACGCGGAGAAGATGGCCGCGCGCTACGCTCAGGCCTTGGCAGGCCATCAACAAGGGGAACGCTCATGACGGCTCTTGGTCCCGCTCAGGGCTTCCCACCCCTCTATGATTTGTCCCGGGTGCCGGTGGGCCAGGTGTTGGTGGTCGCGCCCCATCCGGATGACGAAATTCTGGGTTGTGGGGGAGCCATTGCCGCCCATGTGGCCCGGGGCGACGGTGTGCACGTGGCTCTGGTCACGGGGGGCGAAGCCGGCGGTGATAGCACCGCGCGCTTGGCTGAGTCTCGCAAGGCCGCCGCTTGCTTGGGACATACCGAGGTCACCTGCTTCTCGGTGTCCGACGGGCACGTGGCAGCAGACGCAGGCTGGGCCGCACGCCTCTCAGGGCTGCTCGATGAGCTGCAACCTCGGGTGGTGTACGCCCCGTCACCCTTCGAGATGCATCCCGATCACGTGGCCACCCTGGACGTGGCTGCGGCCGCTCTCGAAGGGCGGACGAACACCACGTTATTGCTCTACGAAGTGAACGCTGAGCAGATGGCGACGTTCTTGCTCGACATCACGCCCGTGGCCGAGCTGAAGCACCAGGCCCTGTCAGTCTTCGCCAGCCAGCTGGGGATGATCGACATCGTTGCCAAGGCCGACGCACGCTGCCGGGCCCGCACGGTGAACGTCGATATTCCCGCCGTCACCCACGCCGAGGGCTACCTTGAGTTGCGCCCCGAAGACGTACCAGCGGTGCGGCAAGAGTTGTGCGCCCTTGCTGCACGGCTCGGTTTGGCTTCTGGGGGATGATGAGTTCAGTCTGTGCCCGTTCTGGCCCCGAGCTGCGATCGGAGTATGATCTTCATCAGAACGTCTTGCCCCCCGAGACAGCGCACAGCACTCTCCCCCCAGGTCGCTAGGCGCCCCTATGAAGATCACCGCCGTCATCTCTTCCTGGAATCGCCGGGACGCTGTGGCTGCCAATGTGTCTGCGTTGAAAGCTGGTACTCGGCCTCCCGATGAGATCGTGGTGGTCGATAATGCCTCCACAGATGACACCTTGGCGATGCTCGCGAGCGAGCACCCGGACGTGGTGGCCGTGGTCACTGCCGACGACGCCTATGGGGCCTGCGAGACCTTCAACATGGGCTTCAAGCTGGCCCGTGGCGATGCGGTCGCCATCATGGATGACGACGTAGTGGCCACGAAGGGTTGGCTCGCTGAGCTTGAGCGCACCATGCTTTCTGAGCCCGCCTCTACGGGGATGGTGAGCGGTCGGGTCGTCGAGCCGGGCATGCCTGAAAACTACATCAACGCTGAGATCGCCAGGGGCCGTTACTACGCGTCGACGTTTCGGGGCTGTGGCACCTTGGCTCGGGCTCACGTTTTGGCCGAAGCTGACTACTACGACGAACGCTTTTTCATCTATGGCAACGAGCGCGATCTGTCCGCTCGGGTGCTCGGCTTGGGTTACCGCATCCTGCAAATTCCTGACGCGGTGATCGATCACTCCACGCCCTTTGGCATGAAGGCTGGGCCGCGATCGCTCTATTTTCACGTGCGCAACTTCTGGCTCTACGCGTTCAAGAACTGTCGCTGGGTCGACGTGTGCGCCGTGGCTCGGGGCATGGCCCGCAAGGCCATGGGGGGCGGAGGGTCAGCTGGCTCTGGCGCCATGGGCAGCAGCTCCGACAAAGAACTCGAAGCCACGGGGACCATGGGCTTGGCTGAGTCCATGAAAGCGACGCCGGGAGCCCGGGGCATTGTGATCAAGGCCACGCTGAATGCTCTGATCAACCTGCCTTATTGTTTGGCCCGGCGCTCGCCGGTGACGGCTCCAGACTTCAAGTTGCCGGGGCGTTGATGTCCATGGGAGACGTGCTCCATACGCCCGTCACCGTGGTCATTGTGAACTATCAGGGCGCCTCATGGATTGACGAGTGCCTCGATGCGGTGGCAGCGCTGCAAGGCAACGTGGTCGAGGTGCTGGTCGTGGACAATGCTTCCACAGACGACGGCCCGGAGCACATTGCGGCGCATAGCTTGTCGTCCCGTCTGATTGCTATGGGCAGCAACGCAGGGCCTTGCCCCGCACGAAACCGCGGCCTGCAAGAAGCGCAGACTCACTGGGTGCTCGCAGTCGATAGCGACGTGATTGTCCCCCCGGACACGCTCCTGCGTTTGCTGCCTGAAACGGCTCTTGATCGGGTGGCGGTGGTGCAGCCTCGAGCAGTGCTGGCACACGACACTAGCGTGGTGCATTACGACGGCGGCGACATGCACTACGTGGGCGTCATGTGCCTGGACAACTTACTCGCGGTTCCTCAAGAGCCCGCTGGGGAGGCGGAGGACATCGACGCAGTGATCTCCATGGCCTTACTCGTGGACCGGGAGGCGCTGCTCGACGCGGGCGGCTTCGACCCTACGTTCTTCATTCTCTTTGAAGACCACGATCTGAGTTATCGGCTGCGAGCCTTGGGTTGGCGCTTGCGCCGGGTGCCGCAAGCTCACGTGTTCCATCGCGAAGGTACTGCTGGCATCTCGTTTCGCCCAGGGGCTCCGAGTTACCCCGGCCACCGAGCGTTCTTGCACGGTCGCAACCGAGCCTACTTGGTCTTGAAGAACTACTCGTGGCCAGCGTTGCTGTTGTCCTGGCCTGGGCGCTTTGCCTACGCCTCAGTGTGGTTTGGTTTCGCTTTGAGTCGTGGGCTGTTGCTCGATTACTTGCGCGGGCGCCTCGAAGTGCTGAAGTTCTTGCCCCAAGCCTTGCGCTACCGCCGTCAGCTGGCGGCTCGGCGCGTAGTGGCCGATCGCGATCTACTCCATTGCCGCGAGCTGACCTTTTCGCCGGTGATCAACCAAAGCCGCGTCGAAGCTTTCCTGCTCGGTGGGCTCAACCGGCTGTTGCAAGGTTGGTGGCGCTGCGTGCGACCGTTGCTGCCTCGGTCGATTCCGGTGGCTGTGCCGCAAGCCTCAGAGGAGGCCTCATGACGACGCTAGCTCAGAGCGACTCTGCCTCCCTCGCAGCCATCGTGCTCAACTGGAACGGGGGCCACGAAACCGGGGACTGTCTGCGATCGTTGGCCCAGGTGAGTTGGCCAGATCTTCAGGTTGTGCTGGCCGACAATGGCTCGGTGGATGGCTCAGTGGAGCAGTTGGAAAAGGAGTTCTCCGAGCTCGTCGTCCTCCGCCACGGGGCCAACTTGGGCTTTGCCGAGGGCAACAACCGGGCCTTGGCCCACGCCTTCGACGAGCTGGGGGTGGACTGGGCCTGCCTATTGAACAGCGATGTGACGGTGACTCCCGAGATCTTTCGTGCGCTGATTGAGGGC
>JBLIMM010000069.1:0-16302 GCA_047638635.1 Pseudohongiellaceae bacterium
AGTGCGCATCTCGCACGAGCGCGGAGTGGCCGGGCATTGTGGCGTCGACGCACGAACGGAGTTCAATGCTGGTTGGACTACCCGCAGCAGAGGTCCAATCGCTCAGCGCTTCAGCTGGGGATTTGCGCACATGTTGGAACTATGAACTCCGAGGGGCAGACTACATTCAGCACCTCGATATCTTGTTGGATGACCAGGGAGTGGTGGTAGGAGTTCTGTCGCGAACGGATAGCTGAGACGGCCTCTGTTTTCGGACAGAGCAGGCTCTCTGGTTCAACGACGCCACCAAGGAGGTCTCTCTGGGCTTGCGACTCGGCCCACTCGCCATTCGGTGACAGCCACGTCAGCCACCCGGCAGATCGTCGTGCACTTCCCACGTGGCTAGATCAAACGTGCGGCACATTTTCCCCGGAGGGAAGCCGCGGTACTGGGCTTTGCAGCTGTAGCAGATGAGCACGCGCTTGATGAACAGGCGTAGCAGAATCACGTCGACAATGGTGAAGACGATCAGCGCTGCCACGAGCCAGGGGATTGGTAGTCCGCTGAAGAACAGAATGGCGTAGGTCACCGCCACCACGATCACGCCCAGCTTGTTGTTGAAGTCTTTTTGGATGCAGAGGGTGTGGTAATCGCAGCGGGGGCAGCCGTCGAGCGTGCCGTCGCTACCCACGTGCCCTGCAAAATCGATGGTCTGGGGCGTGCCGCACTCGCCGCAGGTGGCGGCGTTGGGCAACGGCCTTCCGCTGGAGCCGATGCGCCGCTCTGTCCAAGCTTCGCAGCGGGTGCACTGGACCGCGAACGACAGCTCGCTGTGGTCGCGTTCGGGGACCTTCGCGCCGTGATCACTCACATGGGAATCCCTGATGTGCCTTCGATCATCTTGCCCATGAGGTCACCCATGTAGACCAAGACGCACATGGCATACAAGATGCCCGTGGCGGGTTGAGTGCGCTCCATCTTGACCGTGACTCGCGCCATGCAGGCGAGCACAAAGGGGATGGCCAGACCCACGGGGATCCTTGAGCAGACGTTTACCAGGTCGAGAATGCGGTCAGGTTGGCGCTCGAACACGTCGACCATGGTGTGATTGCCGGCGCCCAAGAAGTTGCCCCAGAGCAGCCAGAGAACGCTTGTAGAAAGCACCAGCTTGGCGCCCAGTATCCAGGGCAAGGGCGTGACCAGCCGGGCCAGGTGCTTGATGGGCAAGCCGGCGGCGACCAAGTACCAGTGTCCGAGTGCCATGCCCCACGTGGCGAACCCCAACACCAGTGACGACAGCAGTGCTGCAGTGATCGAGAGGGCCGCCATGGTGTCGTGGCTCAGCACGCTGTTGGCGGTTTCAGCGGGGAGACCGGCTATGGCCAAGGTGACCACTGCGGTGCCTCCGGCCACGAGGGCAATCCACAGGGTGAGCGTCTCGAGCTTGGGCTTGTCCCAACCGGTGAGGGAGCTGAAGGCCAGTAGGCTTGCGGCGGCGATGGCCACCGAGAATGCGCTCAGCCGATCGATGGACAAGGCGCTGTCATCGAACATGGCATCGCCGCAGAGGCTCAGGGCCAGGCCATAGAGCGCGGTCAATACCCAGCCGCCAAATTTGAAGTACTTGGGGCCCAGGGCTTCGCGGTCCGTGAGCGGAAACGTCGCCATGGACCCGAAGGCCATTTGCACCAGGAACAGCAGCGAGACCTGGATAAAGCTCATCGGGGCAACAACTCTGACGCGAGAAGAGGACTGCGAGCGGGCGCTCGAGCCCCGCAGGCTACCCACGGTGGCTGGGCCTGGCCAGAGCCCCGTCAAACCCCGTACAAACGGCGGGTGGGCAGGGTTCGCAGCAACGCCCGAGCGAGTGGCCCTGGCAGGCCGCCGAGCAGGGCTCGCCAGATCATCAAGCGCCGCTGCAGCGTAGCGGGACAGCGGTCACCGGCCCGAGCGATCCACAGGTCTGCGGCCTTGAGGTCGCCTCGCCGAAGCGCTGCCCAGGCCACCTCGCCCGCACGCTGGGCCAACTCTCTGGCAATCAGTGCTTGCTCTGCCCCAGGGAGTCTTCGTTCCGGGCGGGCGAGCTGCTCAAGAATAGCGACCCACTCTTGCAGCAAGGCTTCGTGCTGGTGGGTGAGGTTGTTCCCATGAATGCGGTAGCGGGCTACGGGTTCTGGTTGCAGAACCACGGGTCGTAGGGCCGCGATGCGCAGGCACAAATCGTAGTCTTCTAAAAAGCGCAGCTCCGGGTTGAAGCCGCCTAGCTGGTGAAAAAGCTGGGCAGGCATGATCGCTGTTTCGATGGGGATGAAGTTGCCGCTGAGCAACTCGCTGGCCACGTCGCCGTCGTAGAATCGGAGCCATTCGCTGCGCCGTCCATGCACCTCGCCCTGCTCGTCGATGATGCGCGAGTCGCCATAGACCAGCCCCGCCTCGGGATGAGCTGCGAGGCAGGCGAGCTGGCGCTCGACCATGTCGGCTTCCCAGATGTCGTCGTGGTCGAGGAAAGCCAGCCACTGCCCGGTGGCAACGGACGCCCCGCGATTGCGAGCCACGGAGACTCCGGCGTTGTCCTGGTGCAGCACCGTGCAGACCGTGTTGAAGCTGGCGAGCAACTCCCGGGTGCTGTCTTGTGAGCCGTCATCGCAGACGATCAGTTCGACGTGGGGCCAGGTTTGCGCCAGCACAGACTGCAAGGTCTCAGTGACGAAACGCTCCGCGTTGTAGGTGGCGACAACAACGGAGAGACGGCCGGGAACGAAGCTGGTTGGGGCTGGCTGTTGCCGAAGAGTGGAGCTCGTCGGTGAGCGGGGGGCTTCCGTTGGCTGGGTTGTCGCCTTGGGCTGAGCTGCTGGGTTGCGTCGGAGCGTTTCGAGGGCGAGCGCACCAACGATTTCGGAAGTGTCGCGGCTGCGTTGACCATTGTTGCTGCGGGGGGGATCTAGCCGTTGTAGGGCCAAGGCCACGGCGCAAATCGCTGAGATGCTCTGGGCGCAGACGAGTCCCCAGGCCAAGTTGAGAGCCACGCCGCCGGGTAAGGTAAGTGCCAAGGCCACGGCGATCAGTCCCAGGCGGACGAGCCCCAGGGCAGCCACGGATCGGCTCCAGTCCCCGGCTTTGAGCGCAGTGGTACTGACCAGGCCCACGGCGTGCGCCGCGGCTGCGAGGGTCAAGACCTGGGCGAGCGGTGCAGCCCCATGCCAGGCCTCAGGCAGCAATCTGAGGGCTGGCCCCGCAGCGGCAGCCAGCAGCAAGTGAGCGGGGACGATGAAGACCAGTGCCATGCGCAGGGCCCGGCGGTGCACAGCAGCCAGCTCGTTCCGGCGATGACTCTCGGCCAAGATGGGCATGAGCATGCGCTCGGAGAGTTGCCGGGCGTAGGACACCATGACTGAGGCCACGTGCAGCCCTTGCTCGTAGAGCCCCAAGGCGGCCCGGCCGATGCCGAAGCCCACGGCGATGCCTCCGGCCCGTTCGGCAGTAAAGTCGGTGAGATCTGCAGCAGCAAGGTGGCGCCCGTAGCGCAGAGTGCGGGGCAGATCTTCTTCGTCGAGGCAGGGCTCCGGTGCGTGGGAGCGCGCTAACCGTCGAGCGCTGAACACCGTGACCGCCGCGTTGGCGTACCAACCGCAGACCAAACTCCAAGGCCCCCAACCTAGGGCGGCGCAGCCGAGCGCAGCCGCAGACCAGGACAGCACCCCTGCCACGTCGATGGCGAAGAGCTGCGGAAATTGTTGCGCTCGCACGAGCACCGCTGTCGGCAGCACCGAGAGGTTGGCGAACCAGACCGTGGGTGCCAAGGCCCAAAGCAGCTGCCCCAGCAGTCGATTCTCACTCTGGATAGCCAGCAGAGCGCCAACGAGGGCCAGCGCCAGAGATGCGATCAACCCGCAGCGCTGATGCACAGAGGCCAGGCTGGCAAGGAGCCGCGGGCCCGGGCGCCGGGCATGGACCCAGGCTTCGTCCAGACCGAGCAGTGCCAGGTGTCCGGCTACGAAGGTGAGCGAAGCGGCGAGCATGACTTCGCCGTAATCACTCGGTAGCAAGAACCACGCGAGAGCGAGCTTGGCCCCGAAGCGCAGGGCCGAAACTATGGGATGTCCCCACAAGGCAAAGGCCATACCCCGTACTTTGGGGTCGGCTGGCTCTGTCGCTGGGGGCCCGGGCAGGGCGGGGGGCGATGGCGTCAACGTCGGACGGCGCTACTTATCGAAGATGTTGCGGTCCTTGGGGACGTGCTTCTCTTCGATCTCTTCGATGTGCAAGTCGGGGGCGCCGGGCTTTGTTGGCTTGCCTGGGCCTTTAGAAGGGGGGCTCACGGGCAGGGCTGGGCCCTTGATCGGTTGCTTGTCGGTCATAGCGTTCTTCGATGTCGAGAGAGGCGGTGGCTCGGGCGAAGCCGTGGTGAAGTACCCCACGGGGTGCATCAAACTTGTGTGGGAAGTCTCCTCGGCTGAGCTCTGGGTGCTGGGGCGCTGCGGCCTATGCCGTGATGCCGTTCTCGATGGCGAAGCGAATGATCTGGGCTGTGTTCTGCAGGTTGAGTTTCTTCATCAACCGAGCCCGGTACGTGGAGGCAGTGGACTCAGTGACCTGCATCAACACCGCCGCTTCCTGCAGCGAACGCCCCTGCCCCAAGTGCCCGAGAAGCTGAAACTCTCGTTGGCTGAGACGATCAGCGGTGGGCTCGACCAGCTCGCCCTGCCCGATAGTTTGCGTCAGCTGAGCGTCCAGGGTCGGCGAGACGTACCGTTGCCCGGCATGAACCGTGCGAATGGCGTTGACCAGCTCGTGGATGGCTCCGCTCTTGACCACGAAGCCCAGAGCCCCAGCGGCCAAGGCCTTGTGGGCGTAATGAACGTTTTCGTGAGTGGTGAGAAACAGCACCCGGGTACGGCTGCCATTGGCCGTGAGCTGGTGCATCACGGCAGGGCCGTCTAGATCGGGCATGGAGTAGTCCAGCACGAGCACGTCAGGTTTGTGTTCTTCGACCTGTGCAAGGGCGGACACTCCCCCGTCAGCTTGGGCCACAACGGTGATGGCCTCAGCGGCAGCGATGATTATGGCGAGCCCTTCGCGCATCATCACGTGGTCGTCTGCGAGGATCACTCGGATGTCATTCACCATGGTGGATGGTTCCCGTCGGTTGGAGTTGCGAGCAATGGAATGCTGACGTGCAGACTGGTCCCCCGACCAGGCTGTGAGTCGATCGTGAAGGCACCACCGAGCGCCTCGGCCCTTTCTCGCATGCCGAGCAGCCCGATACCATGATCGCTAGTGGACCGTTCAGGATCGAACCCATCGCCGTCATCTTGCACCAAAATGTCGATGGTGTGGGCGGTGACCTCAAGGCGAAGCGAGATCGTGTCGGCGTGAGCATGACGTACGACGTTGGTCAGGCTCTCCATGATGATGCGAAAGACGTGGCTGGCGACGTTGTCGGAGATCTCGTGATGCTCAAAGAGCACATCTCGCTCAAGGACCACTCTGGTGGCTGCTGCGAAGTCGTCGAGGGTGGCGTTGACTGCCGTTTCGAGGCCTAGATCATCTAAGAGAGTGGGGCGAATCTGGGTGGCGAGGTTGCGCACCGAATTGATGGCTCGGCGCGAAGACTGGGCGGCAAGTTCGAGAGCTGAGGAGCGACGCTCGGGGTCGTCGAGTCCGGCGGCCAACTCAATTTGCATGGTGGTGACCGTGAGCAGCTGGCCTAGGTCGTCGTGGAGATCTCGGGCTAGGGAGCGCCGCTCGTCTTCCTGAGTGGTCATCAAGCGACGGGTGAGTTCGCGCAGCCGTTCGTTCAGGGTGTTGCGCGCTTCGGCGTCTCGCAGGCGCTCTCTTTGGCGACGGACGATCACAAAGGCCAGGCCGCCCAGGGCAAGAAGTGCCACGACGTAGGCGACCTGCATCTCGGTGCGGGCCCAAAGGGGCGGGGGGCCCGGCTCTACGTCGAAGGTCAATGTGGTGGGCGTTCTCTGGAAGTTGGCAGCGCTATCCATGGCCTTCACGGTGAGCGTGTGAGGGCCCGGAGCCGCGTCGAAGAAGGGGCTGGACGTGGCGCTTGACCAAAGCGAAAACTCCGCTCCGTCGAGGCTGTGAGAGAACAGTAAGAGCTCCGGCGGGGTGACGCTCCAGGTGTCGTTGCCGCTCCAACTCAAGACCACATTCCGTGTGTGGTCTGGGTCTGGCACTTGCACTTGTGGTGGATTCGTTGTCGGCGGGGCTGTGTCATCGGCCCGCAAGCGCAGCAAGCCACCTCCGAGGGAGCCGATCCATAACGATTTCTTGTCATAGCTGGCGAGCAAGGGCCAGAAGCTGTGATCTCTCGCGGCGCCTTGGGGGATGACCTGGTGACACTGATCGAGGATCACGTGGTAGAGGCCGGTCTCGGAGGCAAACCAAAGGTGGTCGCCGCCTGTCTCGGCGAAAGAGGCTGCAGCGGCTCGCTGGAGTAGCAGCTCGCTCGGGGTGAGCGGGGTGCCGTCTTCTCGTAGGGGTGTGCTGGGATGGTTCCACTCTTGGCTGTTGGAAGGCAACCAGGACACGCCAGGATCGGCCCGTCCGCCCCCGAGCCATATGTCGCCGTTGCTTCTGGCCATCAGTGCGAACGCGCTGCGTTCCGCGCCCAGTGGCGAGGGCATCCACTCGGTCCAGTGTTCGCCGTCGAAGCGCAAGATATCTTCGAGGCCCCCTGCGAGAAGAGATCCGTCTGGTTGCCAAGTGAGCGAGTAGATGCGCGGCATGGGCTTGTCGCCCACCCGATCGTGGACGATCCATTCGCCGCCGCTGCGGTGGAGGATGGCTCCGGTTCGGAAGTCGATGCGGTCGCTAGAGAGGGACAGCATGGTCAGCCAGAGTTCACCGTTGGCGTCCGTGTGCATGGAGTGCACGCCGTAGCCACGGACGCTGTCGAGATGCTCTCGATGCCACTGCTCGCCGTCGAAGCGCAGCAGCCCATGAAACCCCGAACCAGAGCCCACCCACAGCTGCCCCTCGTTGTCTTCATGGACGGCAGTGATTTGTTCGAGCGGCATCCCTAGCTCGCCAGCTTCGAGGTACACGTCGACAAAGCTCTTGCCGTCGAAGCGCGCCACACCTTCGTGGGTTCCGACCCACACGCCGCCCTTTTCGGCGTGGGCCAGACTGTTGATCACCGAACTGATTCCCACGGTGGTGGGGTCGTGAGTTTCCCAGCGCTGGGACAAGGAATCGTTGAGCAGCAGCTTGCCCAGGTGTGTCACCACGGCGAGGCGGCCGTCGGTCATCAAGGCCATGGATTTGATGGCGGCTTCAAAGGGCTGCGGAATATTGACAGCTTGCCAGCGGCAGCGCTTTTCATCGTCCCAACAAAGGCTGAGTAAGCCCGAGTACTGAAAGGCGACGAGCATATGGCCATTGGGAGTGATGAGGGCATCGGACAGCTGGCCCTGGGCTTGGGCTCTGGGCAGCGGGGTGAGCAGCTCGCCGTCCCACTGCAGGCCGGAATGGCGTGAGGCGAACACTCTGGGGAGGAATACCAAACCACCCTCAACAGTGAGGATCATGGCGATGTCGTTGGCATGCTCCCTGGGCGCTCCGGTGATCGTGACCAGCCGCCAACTCTGATCGACGAGGCGGAAAATGCCAAGGTTCGTAGCGCACCACAGTTGCCCCTGGCTATCGGCGCCGATAGCGAATGTGTTCTTTGTTCCCTCGGGCGTGGGTAAGTCACGTTTCACCCCGGTGGATCCAACGATCAGCAGGTTCTTGGAGTCGGCGGTGATCACTCGGCCGTCTGGGAGCAGCACAGGTTTGCAAGTGCTGCCGCTGATGCCCGAGGGGCTGAGATCGATAGTAAAGTTCGCCGAATGGTCCAGGATGGCAAGGAGCTCGTGGCCCCGGTTGATCAGCAGGCTCCCGTCGATGGGTTGCAAGATGTCGAGCAGAGTAATGGGGCGAGCAGGATAGGGCCTGATGTGATCCCAATTGAGGCCATCGTGGCGCCAGAGAGCTTCGCCATCTGCGACGAGAAGCTCGTTGTCCCGCCCAGTTGCGACCATGGAGAACTCTGAGTCGCTGTCCCCGCGACGAAGTTCGCGCCAACGCCAGGTCTGTTCGAGAGAGGCTAAGAGGGAGGGCTGGCCCGCCGTTGGGTGTGAGGCTATGCCCCCTGGAGGCTCGGTATTTTGCGCCCCAAGTCGAGCAGGAGTCCACAGCAGAACGGCGATGATCAGGAACGAGAGTAGTCTCTGTGGACGGGCGAACTCACGTCTTCCTCGACTCAAGAAGAAAGGCCGGGCGGCGGCAAGGGGTGCATCAGACACGAGGCAAGACTCGGCATCAAGAGGGCTCGGCGCGAAGTGTATCACGGGCTTCTGCGGTCATTGGCTGGGAGTTGAGTACCACGGCTGAGAGTCTGCCACAACGACGGTGACTCAGCCGTTGCAGTGAAAGGGGCTCTCAGTACCTATGGATTTTCATTTTATTTTGAAGTACTGTCTTCAAAAAGGAACGACGAGCCATGGCCAGACCCCGTAATATGTCAGAAGAAGAGTCTCTCGAACGGGCCTTACGGCTGTTTTGGGAGAAGGGCTACGAGCGCACATCTTTGGCTGATCTCACCGATGCTCTCGAAGTGGGCCCGTCGAGCATCTACAACGCTTTTGGCAGCAAAGAAGCGCTCTTTGGCCGGGCGATGATGCAATACATGGAGACCCATGCGGCCTTCGCTGGAGCCTTGTTGTCCAGCGAAGAAGACATGGAGGCGGAGCAGTTCGCCACTGAGCTGCTCGTGGGAGTGGTCAAGCTCTACACCAGCAAGGAGCTACCCCAAGGCTGCGCCATGTTGCAGGGAGCGGGAGCCGGGTCTCCCGATGATTCAGAGGCCTGCGCGTTCACTGTGGGCCTCAAGCAGGGGATCGAGGCGGCTATCCGTGAGCGCCTAGAGGTGTGTCGTGATGCTGAGGGGGATTTGGCCGCGACGCCGAAGACTCTGGCGCAGTTCTTGGTGGCCACCATGCGCGGCTTGTCACAGTTGGCTGTCGATGGAGCGAGTCGCCGTGAGTTGCTGCTCGTGGCCAGACACGCGGCACGAAGCTGCGCGGGATAGGGCCACCCTTGTCGGTGGAAGCTCTGGCGGCTGTGGGCTTCCTCGGGTTCTTTGCCGGCGGGCTGAGACGGCGTGGTTCTTTGGGCTCTTCGCCTGGGCTCGTTCGCCTTAGGGCGCTCGTTCCCAACGCCACACTGGGCCATCGTCAGGGTCTTCTACTTCGCCGATGAGCGCGAAGCCGTTCTTGCGCAGCACATGGGTGGATGCGTTGGCGACGGGCAGAGTGTGGGCGCGCAACAGCTGCACGTCTGGTTCCTCTTGGGCGAAGGCCACGAGCGCTGCTGTGGCTTCTGTTGCGAAGCCTTGCCCCTCACAGCTGGGCACGATGGCGTAGGCGATCTCGACCATGCCGCCAATGTCTGGTGGGCCCTTGAAACCGCAGGTGCCAATGACGGATTGCCGCGCGATGTCGATGATGCCGAAGCCGAACATCCAAGGGTCGGCTTGGCCGGCGTCTTGGAGCACCTCGATAAACTCGTCCGGAACATCGTCGGACACGATGAAGTCTCTCAGGCCTTCATCTGCGGAGTAGCCGAAGGCCTGCTCGAACTGCTCAGCTCCGTCGATCAGCGCGAGAAGTTGCTGAGGCGCTAGAAGCTCCAGCTGCAAGCGCTGCTCAGGGTCGTCAGACATCGGCGAGAAGGTAGTCGAGGTCGTCGCGGGAGAGCGTCTTGGCGAAGCCGTCCTCGCCCAGTAGGCCACGGGCTAAGGATGCCTTCGATTGTTGCAGCTCACGGATGCGCTCTTCGATGGTTCCTTGAGCGACCAGCCGGTAGGCGATGACCGTGCGGTCTTGGCCGATACGGTGGGTGCGGTCGATGGCCTGGGCTTCGACCGCGGGGTTCCACCAGGGGTCGAACAGCACCACGTAGCTCGCGGCGGTGAGGTTGAGCCCTGTGCCGCCAGCCTTGAGCGAAACCAGGAAGGCAGACGCTTCTGTGTCGGCTTCGAAGGCGGCTACGATGTCGCCTCGGTTGCGGCTCGATCCGGTGAGCATGTGGTAGGGAATGCCACGTGTCTTCATCACCTCGGCTACGCGCTTGAGGCACTGCACGAACTGGGAGAACACCAACACTTTGTGCCCCTCACCGAGGAGCGGTTCGAGCAGTTCAAAGAAGGCGTCAAACTTGCCCGACCCGAGAGACTCCTTGCCGCCTACCAACGCTGGATGGCAGCAAATCTGCCGTAGTCGAGTGAGCACGGCCAAGATCGAGATCTTGTTGCGGCGCACACCGCCCGAGTGGGAGAGCTCGTCGAGCAGTGCGCGGCCCTTGGCGAGTTCGGCGAGATAAAGCTGCCGCTGGCCCGGGCTGAGAACGCAGTCGAGTTGCTCTTCGATGCGCGGTGGTAGTTCGGGGGCCACCTGGCTTTTCAGCCGGCGAACCATCACGGGGCGTAGCTTGGCGGCAAGCAACGCTCGGGCGTAAGGGGGGGCGTCGGGGCGGTCGTAGTGCCGGGTGAAGCTGGCACGGGTGCCGAGGTAACCCGGGTTCAAGAACGACTGAATGCTCCACAGGTCGAGGGCCCTGTTCTCAAGGGGCGTTCCCGTAAGCGCCAGGCGATAGTCCGCATGCAAGGCTCGGGCCGCCCGGCTCACCGCGGCGTCCGGGTTCTTGATGTTCTGAGCTTCGTCGAGAATGACCACACGCCAGGGGATCTCGGTGAGTTCCTCGCTGTCCCGACGGAGCAGGGCGTAGTTCGTGAGCACGAGATCGTGGGCGGGGATCTGCTCTCGCTGCAGGTGCCGTTCGCCACCGGCTGTAAGCGCCAGGACTCGCATTTGGGGTGCGAAGCGTTCGGCCTCGCGCTCCCAGTTGTGCATGACCGAGGCGGGGCAGACCACCAACGTGGGGCCGCCCTCGGGGTCCTGCTCGATGAACCGTGCGATCCATGCAAGGGCCTGGAGCGTCTTACCCAAGCCCATATCATCGGCCAGAATCGAGCCGAGTTTGAGGTCGGATGTGTAGCTCAGAAAGTCGAGACCGTCCCGCTGATAGGGGCGCAGTGTGGCGTTGATGGTTTCAGGGACGTGCACCCGGGGCAGGCCGGCAAAAGCGGCGACCTTCTCGCGCAGCTCGCGCACAGGGCGCAGCAGCTCTTCGCTGCCTTCAGGTGCCTCAAGAGCCAGCAGGGCTTCAGGATTGGCGTGTGCCAGTTGCAGCAAACTCACCGGCTGTTCGTCGACGCCTGGCTCGATGCCCAACTCGGCGAGGATGGCCGCTGCATCATCGTGCTTCTGCGCTTCGTCCTTGCGGGCCCATCCGGAGGGCAGCCGTACGAAGCGCGTGTCGGCGTCGCGTAGCTTGCTGAGTTCGGCTTCGGTGAGCGCGGCTCCTTCGTTCTCCCAAGTGGAGGACACGGTGAACCAATCGACGCCGCTAGAGACCACTCGCAGTCGCGGTGCCGCGGCGCTGGGGGCGGTGAGCAGCCGTCGCACGGTTTCATTGCCAAACCACGCCACTCCATGGGGACGCAAATCCCAGGCTTCGCTGAAGCTGCCTGCGGTCCGTGCGGAGAGACGCAGTTGAAAACCCGCCCCGGACGACGAGGCCGGCAGGCTACGCAGGTTGCGTTGCTTGACTATGCCGCGGCGAAAACGCTGCAGCCACAGGCCGAGAGCGTCCACGGTCTTGGGGTCGGGCTCTTCGAAGAAGATCAGCTCTGAGTCTGGCTCTGCGACGTCCGTGTCACTGCTGAGCTCGGTGGCCTGAGCGTCATCGCTGTGGGGGGCATCGGGATCGACGGCATCGCTGTTGCCGGCCTCGGGGTCGAGGACCTCGGCGTCGAGGATCTCGGTGTTGCTCTCGAACTGCTCGTCTGCTTCGGTGACCCGCTGCAGCTCGTCGTTTGCTGGCACCTCATCGGAGGCGGCGGTGTCTTCGTCGGTACGCACGACCCAACGGCCATCGGGCATCCACTCGAAGAGCTTGCTGTCCTCGGCTTGGGGCTGGCTGGGGAGCCAGTCCGGGTCCGTGCTGGCGTAGGCCCTGCATTGCAACCAGTCGTCGTCGGTGAGGTCGAGGCTGACCAAAAGGTGCACCTGGTGAACCCGGGTGTGCCCTTCGAGAGAGTTGCGAAAGCCGGGGAACGTCCGGGCCAGTGGCTCGACGAGAGCACGCATGGCTGGGGGCGTGGGGTCGAACCCGCCTGAGCTTTCGAGGAGCTGGGACAGCACAGCTGGAGGATCGCCTTGAGTCGAGCAGAAGGCGCCTCGGGTGAGCACAAGGGTGGGCTCCCGGCGGGTGCTGGCCGTACAGCGCAGCACCACGTGCTCGCTGGGCAAAAGCACTCGTCCACCGTTGAGCGTGTGCTCTAGGACCACCCGGGGCTCGCCACTCTCATTGCTGAGGACCGGGCCGATGGTGACCATGTCCGGAGCGAGTCGCGGCGATGCGCCGGCCTCGATGCCAGCCGCGTCTACGAGCTGCACGGGGATGTCGTCGGCCCAGGTGACCAGGGGGTTGTCAGCCACAGCGAGTACGAGCCGCAGCAGGGCGGAGCCGCTGAACTCGAAAAAGTGCTCGAAGTCGGGGACGCTGCCAGCGAGCAAGGGCTCTAGCAGCACTGCCAGCAGGTCGCGCTGCTCGCAGGGTAGCCAGTCCGGCTCGCGATTGGCGTCGGCCAGGAGCTGGCGCAGTTGCAGCCCCGAGCGAGTCTCGTCGTCGATGCGCTGGGATGTGAGCAGGGCGGAGACTGCGACCACAGCACCTTGGTCCGGCAGCTGCCTCAGCTGCAACTCGAGGCGCAGGCTCCGAGGAGACCTTTGGTTTTGGGATCCCACCCAGGCGGCGATGTGCTCTGCGAGGGAGGTCTGGTGGCGAGTGTCGTCACGCTCGGCGACGTCGGTGCGCTCAAGAAACGGTGCCAGTGCCGCAGGGAGGCGTGGCCCCAGGTGCTTGTAGAGTTCCTTGGCTACCAGGAAGCAGCGCAGCTCGGGGTCATCGATTTCGGCGAGATCGCTCAGGGGCGGAGCGAAGGCGGCCGAGGCGAATCGTGGGTGCTTGGCCAGCAGGTCGGCAAGGGCGTGGGCCCGGTCGATCCAATCGGGACTGGACTGCAGCCGAAACAGCGCGCTCCGCTGGCGCTGGGTGAGGGCCGGCGTGTCGGGGGCTTGCTCAGGGGCTTCGTCAGTGGCATCGGCGTCGGCGTCAGGCTCGGCTTCGCTGCTCGCGGGGTCTTCAGCGACCGGTTCTG
This sequence comes from Pseudohongiellaceae bacterium, assembly GCA_047638635.1. Classification (GTDB taxonomy): domain Bacteria; phylum Planctomycetota; class B15-G4; order B15-G4; family B15-G4; genus CAZIAK01. The sequence continues at coordinate 13,259 of JBLIMM010000069.1, forward strand.
CTGGCACGACCGCGATTGGCGGCATTTCTGGCATAGCTGGCGTTGCTGCCATTACTGGCAATACCTCTGTTGCCGGTACCGTAGCTTCTTCGCTTGAGGGAGGCTGCGCAGGTTCTGCGGGTGGGGCGGGGAGCAGCTCGTCCATCCAGGCCTGGCGCGGTGTTCCCCCGGCGAGCGTGTCGCCGAGGGCTGCGCAAACCACGGCGTAGGCATGCTTGCACCGGGGCGCCACCGGGCAAGTGCACGAAGGCTGCCAGCCTGCCTCCGTGTCGTCCCAGCGAGTTTGGTAGTCGCAGTTGTTGCCTCGGACGCTGGCCCGAATCTTGTGCGAATCGCAGCGCATACCGTGAACCCGGCCGTCGGCAGCGTAGTGGCGACCCCGTTGGGGTGTCTGCTCTGTAAAACGAGCCGCAAGCTCAGCCAGCCGTCGCAGCTGATCGAGGGTGAGCTCGCTGGTGAGAACAGTCGGGCGACGAGAGTTGTTGCTGTCGCCTGGCAAGTCCTGGTGCGGCATGTATCGGGGTCAGCTGGGAGAGAGGGAACCGCGCGACTTTACCAGTCCAGCGGCTCGCCCCACAGCCTGCCAGCGTTGTTCTTCCGGTCGGTGGTCAGCGAGCCTCGCTCAACAAGTGCGTGTCGAGCTTGCTCAGGGCGGCGGTCCAGCCTCCCTCGATGATCGCTGGCAGGTGCGGCGGGCCGGGATCCATGGGGATCTTGTCGTGGGTCAGACGGACCTGCGTGCCGCCCTCCACGTCGCTGAAGACTACCGTCACGGTCATGGCTGCAGAGCCGTCCGGGGAGGGGCTTGAGTAGGCAAACTTGTGGGGCGGGTCGGACTCCAAGAACTGAGCCTGGCCCTCCATTTCGAAACCTCCCACCAAGGTCATGTAGTGGTTGTACTTGCCTCCGAGTTTGGGCTCGATCTCGCTGCAGACCATGGTGGTTTGGGCGCAACCCCACCATTGCTCCACCTTGCTGGTGACGATCCAGGCCTCGAAAACCGCTTCTCTGGGCGCATCGTAGACACGGGTGATGGTCAGGGTGCCGTCTTGGAAACTGGCTTCAGAGATCCTCAGAGATCGCCTTTCGGGGCTTGCGGAGGTTTGTTTTTCTTGAGGTAGGCATCGACGGCGTCGAACTGCTGCTGCCAGAACTGGGCGTAGCTGGCCATCCAGCCCTGGGCCTCTTCGATGGGACGTGGATCCACACGAATGTGGTGCTCGCGGCCCTGCCGGCTGCGGCTGATGAGCCCGGCTCGCTCGAGCACGCGCAGGTGCTTAGAAATCGCAGGGGGGGACATCTCGTATGGCGCGGCCAGGGACGAAACCTTGGAGACCCCAGCGGAGAGCTGTTCGAGAATGCCTCGTCGAGTGGGGTCTGCGAGGGCGCCGAAAATGTCGTCGAGCTTCTGTGATTGCTTAACCATGTGGTTAAATATTAAGCGGAGAAACAGCGCAGCACAAGGGAGCGTCTGCTCACCGAGGGGCGAGGCCAGCTGGCGGAAGGTCTGAGCTGGGGCTGCGACTGACCGGTGCTGGGAGGGACGCGGACACGGCGTCCCAGAAGGAGAGGCGGCTTTGCAGAGATGTCGTGGCGGTGGCCAGGGCCTCGGCCCACAACCTGCTGTCATCGCCGCAGAGCTTGCTCACCAAGCGCTTGGCTTGGGGCCCATGGACCTCACTGTCCAGGCCGATATGCAGGTCGAGGTAGTAGCGTAAAGTGGTCCAAGATCCGTGGGACGCGGCGCTGAGGGTGTCCACGAGCTGACGGAACATGCCCGGGATGACCTCTTCGCGCCCGTAGGCAAAGGCCGCGGCGATGCGATGGGCCTCGCCGCACTGAGCCACCGACAGGGTCTGGGAGACGAAGGCCGCGACGCCCGCAGGGAAGTCGCCTTGCTTGAGGGCCTGCTGGACGTCCGCGCCGCCACGGATCTGCTCAAGAAGACTCTGCACCGGCGCAGCGTCCGCGCCGCACTCAGCCATGGCGTCGAGATAGATCTCGTAATGGGACAAATAGCCGCCGTTGCCGTCCTCATCGCTCTCTTCGGCCAACACGATTTCGTTCATCAGCCGCCGGGCTTCTGGGTCTTTCGTGGGCATCCAGGGCAGCTCGACAGAGGTGAGTTGCCGCTGTAGCGCCTTGAGCAGCGATTGAAAGTCCCACACGGCGAAGACGTGGGCTTTCATGAACAGGCGCAGGGTGGCTGCGTCTTGCAGCGCGTTGTAGAGCGGGTGCGAAATCAGTTGTTCGCGCAAGGGAGCCAGGGCTTGGTCGAGCTCTGCTTGCGCTTGGCTTGTGTTCACGGTGGGGCAGAGCTCAGGCATGGGGCGTCTTTGTCTGGGAGAGCGAGGTGGTGTGCTCTCCGGTTGGGCGTTCTGGCGCAGCTATGTTCTCAAACCGACCGGGTCATGAACACGCTGTTCGGGTCTTCGGCGTAGTCTGCGAAGGGCCCGCAGGGGAGGAAGCCGAAGCGTGCGTACAAGGCTCGGGCGGCAGCGAATCCGTCCATGGAGCCAGTTTCGAGGCTGAGTCTTTGGTAGCCCCGCCGCTGAGCAATGTCGAGCATGTGCTGAAGGATGGTCGCTGCCACCCCTTGGCGCAGGTACGTGGCGGCCGTGCGCATGGACTTCAGCTCGCCATGGGAGGGGTCGAGTTCTTTCAGGGCCCCGCAACCTGCCAGCTCGGATCCCTGCCAGAGGGTCCAGAAACTCACTGCGGGGGCCCGCAACGCCTCTAGATCTAGGGCATGGATGCTCTCGGGCGGCGACAGCTTGGCCATGGAGGCCAAGTGCTCTCGGAGCAGAGCAGCAATCTCGGGCCCGCGGAGGTCGTCGTCCCGCAAATCGAAGGGCTGGGTTGGCATGGCATGAGGTCAGTGCGGGGGGCGGCCGGGGCAGTCTACGCACTACGCTGCAAGGGCCAGCTCATTCTTGCCGGGTGGCCTTGGCCTTGCCTGATGACCTCGGCTGACAGAGTGGTGACGATCTTTCCGCACACGTGGCCGCCTTCGATGCGCGCAAGTGCGGCAGGTGCGTCCGCGA
>JBLIMM010000070.1:0-16187 GCA_047638635.1 Pseudohongiellaceae bacterium
GATGGCTGGCTTCGGTTTGCTGGTGGTGGTGTTTCTGTCGATCCACGCCTTCCGCAGATCGCTGCCCTACGTGCTGCCCATCGCTGGGATCATCCTGGCGCTGATCACCATGGATGAGTTTCACACCATGGGCGATTTGGTGGTGACGGCTCGATCTTGGATCACGGCAGCCCTCGCTTTCGCAGGCTGGACGCTCATCTTGGCTGGACCCTTGCTGCGCACGGACATGGGCGGCACGCTCCTACCGAAAGCCCGGCTTGTCGGGTTTCTGGCCTCACTCCCAGGCTACGCTGCGGCGTTCTTCATCTTTACGCGAACGCCCTTGGCTGGCACTCAACAAGATCTGATGGCCGTGGGCCTCGCCTTATTGGCGGGGGGCACGGTGCAGTCGTTGTTGCTGTCGCTCCTGTCGAAATCCGCAGAGGTCGAGGACCGCGTCCAAGATGACTTTCCTTGGGTGGAACCTCGTGACATTGGCATTGCGCTGATGCCGCTGACCATGCCCTTGTTGGCCGTGGTCGCGTTCAGCTGGGTTCGCTTGCCCGCCTCCTTTGCCGCATTGGCGATCCCCTCTGCCTGGGCAGGCTTGCTCGTGCTGTCACTGATTATCCCGGCGATCCCTGCTGCGGGATTGGTGGGCAGTGCGCTCGACCGCGTGGACGGCAGAAGCCGCGGGCGAACGGGCGTCGTGGTTGCAGGACTCGCCTTCGCCTTGTGGTTCGTCTTCGGGCCCTTGACGATCGAATGGCTCTACGCCGCAAGCGGTCCTCTGGACAGCCTACGGGCGGCGTTCCCCACCGGTGGCCCCTGGGTCGCCCGTTCGGGTGAGGGTGGCCACGCCGCTCTCGGTGGTATGGCTCTCGGGGGCAGCCTGACCCTCTATGGTGTGCCTGCTGCTGACATCGTGCGCGGTGGCACGCTGATGATGCTGGGGGTTTCGGCCCTCAGCGCTCGGTACCTGCGTCATGCGGAAGACGGGCTCGTGGGTGTAGGCTTCGGCACCATGACCATTGCCTGGGTTCTGCAAATCCTTTGCTGCTTCTGCCTCATCTCGAAGTTGGGCCCCACCGGGGCGGCTTTGGGAACCGCAGCGGCCTGCCTAGTGATGCTGGCGGTGGATGTGCTCACCGGCGAACGTTCTGAGTACGAGGACGAAGCAGAGTACGAAGAGCGGGTAGAGAAGCAGAGTGAGCTGTTGCCTGGGCCCGAAGGATACTGAGCCCAAGGGCTGGAAGCCCCCAGGACCTCTCGGCCACAATGTTGGCAGATGAGCGCAACCTGATCTTGCCAGCGGCATCAGAGCCACAGCGATCACACCGTTGCCCTCTGCTGGTCGCTCGGTTCCATGTGCAGCAAGACGTTGAACTGCCCACGAGTTTGCCGTAAGGCAGTGGAATGAACTCGGTGGGGCCGGAACATGCAGGGGATGAACCCATGTCATGATTCTGGAGAGCTTTGCCCCGATGACCGTTGAGACAGCAGTGAAGCCCGAGGTCGCGGAGCAGCCTGGGAAAGGCAAGGCCCGCGTCGTTGTCTTACTCGCCCTGCTTTTGGGAGTCGTCGCGGCCTTTTTCACCTGGCCCATCGGCGACTGGATTCAAGATTGGTTGCAGCAGGCCGTCGCGTGGGTCGAGGCCCTAGGGCCCTGGGGACCACTGGCGTTGGTCGGCCTCTACATTGTGGCCTGTGTCGCCCTGGCCCCGGCTTCGGTGCTGACCTTAGGGGCTGGCGCTGTCTTCGGAGTGGTCCAGGGCACCATCGCTGTGTTCATCGGGGCGACTCTAGGGGCCAGCGCGGCGTTCTTGGTGGGACGCTATCTTGCGCGTGACTGGGTGGCGTCCAAAGTGGCGGGCAACCCGCGCTTCTCCGCCATCGATCGAGCGGTGAGTCGAGAGGGGCTCAAGATTGTTGTGCTCACCAGGCTTTCCCCCGTGTTTCCGTTCAACTTGCTGAACTACGCCTACGGCCTGACGGGGGTGACCTTTCGGGACTACTTCATCGGCTCCCTGGGCATGCTGCCCGGCACACTCATGTACGTCTACCTGGGTTCGGTAGGGGCCGCTGCGGCGGGGAGTGCGGGTGGCACGGACGGCGCTGAAGACGCCGGTGCTGCGGGGGGGCTGGGCCTGGAAGTCGTTGGCCTTCTGGCCACCATCGTGGTGACGGTGTTCGTTACCCGCATCGCTAGTCGGGCGCTCAACGAAGCGACCGCAAATTCCGCGGACGGAGAGTCCTGACGTGACCACAGATCAGCCGAATGGCGCAGCGACTTTTCACTCGGAGCCCGTCTTGCCAGCGGACGAGCATAACCGGGCATTGACCGACGCCGTACACCCGGACCACTGGGTCAATCCCACCCCAGACGGGCGCTACAATCTCGTCATTATCGGCGGAGGCACCGCAGGTTTGGTCTCAGCTTCTGCTGCCGCAGGTTTGGGCGCGAAGGTAGCACTGATCGAGCGGCATCTCATGGGCGGGGACTGCTTGAACGTCGGTTGCGTGCCGAGCAAGGGGCTGATTTCTGCCGCCCGCCGAGTCGCCGAGATTCGCGACGCTGGTGAGTTTGGGATTCATGTCCCCGAGGGCGTGCAGGTCGACTTCGGCGCTGTCATGGAGCGCATGCGTCGTCTGCGTGCGAGCATCGCCCCCAACGACTCCGTGCAGCGCTTTGCCGACCTGGGCGTGGACGTTTACCTGGGACATGGACAGTTCAGCGGCCCGAACACCATCACCGTGGGCGGGCAGACGTTGCAGTTCAAGAAGGCAGTGATCGCCACCGGGGGGCGGGCCACGTCCTTGCCCATTCCTGGGTTGGCCGACACGCCGCACCTGACCAACGAGAAGCTCTTCGAGTTGACCGAGTTGCCTCGCCGACTGACGGTGATCGGCGCTGGTCCCATCGGTTGTGAGATGGCTCAGTGTTTCGCGCGCTTCGGCAGCGAGGTCACGTTGATCGAGATGGGCCCCCATGTGCTGATGCGCGAGGACCCTGATGCTGCGGCGATCGTACAGAAGGCTCTCGAGCGTGACGGCGTGCGCCTGCTCATGGGCGCCAAGACCTCGTTGATCGAAGAACGTGACGGCCACAAGGTGGTTCACGTCGAGGTCGCAGGAGAACGTCACGACGTGCTGGCCGACGAGCTGCTCATGGCCGTAGGCCGGGCGCCCAACGTTCAAGACCTGGGTCTCGATCTCGCCGGGGTGAAGTTCGACGAGCGTGTGGGCGTCACCGTGGATGACTGCTTGCGCACGAGCAATCCAGCGATCTTTGCCGCAGGGGATATCTGCTCCCAGTACAAGTTCACCCACACCGCCGACTTCATGGCGCGCATTGTGATTCGCAACGCGCTCTTCGGTGGGCGAGCGAAGGTGTCGTCGCTGATCGTGCCTTGGTGCACCTACTCCGACCCAGAGATCGCTCACGTAGGTCTTTACGAGACGGATGCTACGGCCCAAGGGATCGCTGTGGAGACCTACAAGCAAGACTTCGCCGACGTGGATCGGGCCATGCTCGATGGGCAGACCGAGGGCTTCGTCAAGGTGATCGTGGCCAAGGGCAGCGATCGCATTCTGGGTGCGACCATCGTTGCTCGCCACGGAGGCGAGATGATCTCTGAGTTGTCCCTGGCCATGGTGGGTAAGCTGGGCTTGGGGCAGGTGGCCAACACGATCCATCCCTACCCGACCCAGGCCGAGGCCATTCGTCGGGTGGGCGACCAGTACAACCGCACCCGGCTGACGCCCTTGGTGGCCAAACTCATGGGCAAGTGGCTGGCGTTCAGCCGCTAAGGCCCGCTCGGCGGTTCGCTGAGCGGCTGACCCTCGGGATCCTGGGAGAAGTCCGGGCCAGGGGGCCCTGCTGGGCGGTAGGATGCGCCCCCCACAGATGCACTGGCGCCGAGGCCCCTCCCGTGAAAACCAACACCGCCCCGCCCCGGGGTATGCGCGATTTGCTCCCCGCCGACGTGGCCCTGCGCGATCAGGCTGCCGCAGTCATTCAAGCTAGCTACCAGTCGTTTGGCTTCTCAAGGATCGAGACTCCAGCGTTAGAGCACATTGGCCTGCTGTGTAGCGGCCAAGGTGGAGACAACGAGAAGCTGATCTACAAGGTGCTCAAGCGGGGGCGCAAGCTCGACGTGGCCGCTGCGACCCACGAAGACGAGGTGGTCGAGTTCGGTCTGCGCTTCGATCTCACTGTGCCCTTGGCTCGCTTCTACGCCCAGAACCAGGGCCAGTTGTTGCAGCCCTTCAAGGCCATGCAAATCGGTCCGGTGTGGCGGGCGGAGCGTCCTCAGAAAGGGCGTTACCGGCAGTTCACTCAGTGCGACATCGACTTGCTCGGTGAAGCGGGGCCTCTCGCAGAGATCGAGTTGATCGCTGCCACGGCTCAAAGTCTCGCAGCGTTAGGGCTGACTGATATTCAGCTGCGCATCAACGACCGACAGTTGCTGTCGGCCATTGTGGCTCACTGTGGCTTCGACGCCGAGGCAGAGGGACGCGTCTTTGTGTCCCTCGACAAGCTCGACAAAATCGGCGTGGAGGGTGTGAGCAAAGAGCTCGCTGATCAGGGCCATGGGGCCGGGGCGATTCAAGCGCTCATGGCGCTTTTAGTCGATCGCGACGGGGGGCTTGCCGCCATGGCAGCGGCTCTCGGTGAGAATGACCCGCGCACGGCCCCGGCCGTCGAGCGGTTGACGACGATTTTGGGTGCGTTTTCAGGGCGTTTGCCTGGGGGCGGCTCGTTGTCCTTCGACCCCACGTTGGTCCGGGGTATGGGCTACTACACCGGTTCGATTTTTGAGGTCGGCTTGGAGGGTTTGCCCTTCTCGATTGCCGGCGGTGGCCGCTACGACGGGATGATCGGCGCGCTGCAAGGGCGCGACGTTCCCGCCTGCGGTTTCTCTATTGGCTTTGAGCGGGTGCTGCTGGTGTTGGCTGAGCGAGGTTGGCAGCCATCCCACACAGTGAGTCGGGTGGCCTTGCTCTATGACGATGGAGATCCGGCCGCGCTTTTGGCTCAGGCCGAACAGTTGCGTCAGGACGGCAGTGCGGTTTCGTTGTACCGCCGACGGAAGAACACGGCGCGCCAGCTGCAAGAGCTCGCCACCGCTGGCTACACAGGCGTCGCGCGGTTTTCCACGTCGGCAGAAGGACGGCCCGACGTGCAGGCTCTGGGTGAGGATTGAACGTGTCGTCTGCCAAGACAGCGGGTACGAGTCTCAGAGCGTCTCAGCTCATTTGCCGTGAGGGCGTCCAGCAAGAGGGCGTCCCCCGAGGTTATGGGTTGCTGTTGCGCCATGGCTACGTGGTGGAGTTGGCTCCGGGGTTAGCCTCTGGATTCACACTCTTTCAGCGCAGCTTGTCTCGTTTGAGCGAGCGCTGTCGGCAGACGTTCTTGGAGCTGTCCGCTCAAGAGCTGTCGTTGCCTGCCAGCGAAGGGTCGGCGCTGATCAACCTGGTACTTCACGGAGGCGCGGCCCAAGCCACTGAGCTGGTGTCGGGTTTCGTGCTGGGTGCTGGCTTTCGTCACGGCGGGCCTGCTCCCCGGGGGCTCTACGACATGCCCCTCTACCAGCGCTTCGACGCCGTGGTGGTGGCGAGCGCCGCCGACGCCCCGGCTGAGTGGATGACTCGAGCCGTCGATGGTTTGCTGTCGCACCTCGACTTGTCCGTGTCTCGTCGAGACGCCGATGAGGATCACGTCGAACTGGTCGTGGCCATCCCCGGAGTAGAAGAGGGTGAAGTGATCGGGCGCATTCGCCGTGGAGCCCTGGAGGGCACCGGGCGGGAGTTGGCGCTGGTGTCCCTCGACCTTTGTGCCTTGCTGGGAGTTGTGGCAGACGTACACAGTGACGAGCAGGGCTTGGCTTGGCCGGCTGGCTTGGCTCCTTTCGATGTGGGCCTGCTCGTGGTGAAGCCTTCGGATGCAGCGGCCTGTGCGTTGATCGAAAAAGTGCGCGTAGATCTGCTGGACGCTGGCTTTGATGTGCTCGTGGATGATCGTCCCCTCGATGCTGCGTCTCGGCGCAAGGCCGTCGAAGCCTGGGGACTGCCGTTGCGGGTGCTCGCTGGTCCCTCAGCCAACCAAGGGGAGCTGCTGCTTGAGCAGCGACGAGTGGCTGGCCCTCCCGAGCGGGTGGCTCAGGGCGAGTTGCTAGCGCGAGTGCGCCAGGCCCTTGGTCGCTCTGCCAACGAGAGCGGTTCGCCGCTTCGCCGCCGCGCGAACTTCTGAGAGAGCAACCTGTGCGTATCCTCGAAGTGATTCACGACTACTTGCCGCTCCACGCGGCGGGCTCGGAGATCTACACCGCGCACTTTTGTGCAGCTCTCCGTGCAGCGGGGCACGAGGTGGCTGTGTTCACCTGCGAGGAGCGGCGTGATCTGCCCCAGTACGAACTCACCGAGCGGGTCTTCGAGGGTGTGCCGGTGTACGAGGCCATCTACAACCGTCTCTACCACGACCTGTCAGAGCAGTGGGACGATCCGCAAATGGGGCGGGTCTTTGACGGGGTTCTCGAACGCTTCCAGCCAGACTTGGTGCACGTTCAAGGATTGCAGTTTGTGGGCGGTGTCTCTGCGCTCAAGGCTGCGGCGGCCCGGGGGCTGCGGGTGGTGATGACCTTGCACGAGTACTGGTGGCTGTGTTCCCGCGCAGGGTTGATGTACGACTTGCAGGGGCATCCTTGCGAAACCGCAGAGCCGGCTCAGTGTGCGGCGTGCGTCGACGTCTATCCCATCGATCGTGAGCGCTGGAGCGACGCGGCTTGTGGGAATCGTTTCAGCGAGTTGGGTGACAGGCGATGGTTTGCCCGGGCGCTGGAGCAGCGGCAGGCCGACATGCGCGCTGCTCAAGACTTGGTGCATCAGTTCATAGCCCCGTCGCGCTTCTTGGGCGACCGATTCGTGGCCAGCGGTTTTCCCGAGTCGAAGGTGGTGGTGTCTGACTACGGTTTCCCTGAGCCTGCTGCTGTCCGTCGTCATCCGGCCGGTAGCCCGCTGCGTGCCGCTTTCGTGGGGACACTCAGCGACTACAAGGGCGTGGAGGTGGTCGCCCGGGCTGTGGCGGCCACGGGGCTGGGGCCAGAGTCCTTGGCCGTGTCGATCCATGGTCACCTCGACTGGTTCCCTGACGTGGCGGCGCGGTTGCAGGCCATCGCTGATGTCACTCCAGCGCTGATACTGGCTGGCCCCTTCGCACCCGCCGACCGAGAAGCTGTCTTCGCGGAGATCGACCTGTTGATCGTCCCCTCGCTTTGGTGGGAGAACAGCCCGCTGACGATTCACGAGGCGTTTCAGCGGGGTGTGCCGGTGCTGACCTCTGATTTGGGCGGAATGGCGGAGCTGGTGTCTGCCGGCGGAGGGCTGACCTTCGCTCCTGGCGATCATCAGGCCCTGGGCAAACTGCTGGTGGAGCTGGCTGCCGACCCCAGCCGGGTCGATGGGTTGGCGGCGACGATCCCCCCGGTGCGCTCCATCGCGGAGGACGTGGACCTGCTGGTGAGCCTTGCTCAGCAGCAGCCGCGCTGATCGCTGAGCGGCGACTCAGGCTTCAAGAAGAGTCGGTGCTTTGGGCCTTGCTCTGCTCAGTGGTGTATCCTCCCCAGCCCACCGCCGCGGTCATAGGCCAAGAGCTCGAACGCTGGCGCCACAATCGGATTTCTCCTCCGCTCGCTGACGCCTGTCACTGACCCCGCTCCATGATCATTCTATTTCACCAGCCGGCGTTCCTGGTGTTCTTAGTGGCGACGCTGCTGGTCTATTGGGGCCTGCCCTCTCGTCGTCGCAATCTGCTGTTGCTGGTGGCCAGCTACGTCTTCTACACGAGCTGGAACCCCAAGTTCGCTTGGTGCCTGGTGGCCTCCACGGTCATCGACTTCTGGGTCGGTCGGGCCATCCACGCGAGCTCTGATCCGCGCCACAGGAAGCGCCTGCTGACCCTCAGCCTAGTGGCCAACTTAGGCATGCTGGGCTTCTTCAAGTACAGCAACTTCTTCTTGGAGAGCTTGGTCGCGTTGGCGGATGGTCTCGGTGTCACTCTGGACATCCCGACGCTCAATATCTTCCTGCCTATCGGTATCAGCTTCTACACCTTCCAGACGTTGAGCTACAGCATCGACGTCTACCGCAAGAAGCTCGAGCCCACGACCAGCTTTCTGGACTTCGCTCTGTTCGTAGTCTTCTTCCCCCAGCTGATTGCGGGACCCATTGAGAAGGCGCGCGACCTGCTACCCCAGCTGGCAGCGCCCAGGTTCCTGAAAGATGTGGACTGGAAGAAGGGGCTGTACCTCTACGCCTATGGTTGCTTTCTGAAGATCGCTATCGCAGATCCGGTGGGGCACATGGTCAACGAGACCTTCGGCTCACAGGGGCACGGTTCGGTGTTGCTTGGCGCGAGCGGTGCCCAGGTGCTGATGGCCCTCTACGGCTATGCCTTGCAGATCTACTGCGACTTTTCGGGCTACTCGAAAATGGCCCGGGGCCTGGCCTGTCTCTTCGGTATCAATCTCAGCCGCAACTTCTACATGCCCTTCTTCAGCACGGGCTACATCGATTTCTACAAGCGCTGGCACATCACCCTGAGCAACTGGATCGGCGAGTACGTGTACATGCCGATCTACTACGCGCTGCCCAAGATGCGACTACTCAAGCTGATCAAGAGCACGGGCACGCGCTTGTACGTGTCGGCCTCCCTGGCGCTGCTGATCACGCGCATCGTCTTTGGGCTGTGGCACGGGGCATCGATGAGCTTCGTCTTGCTGGGGCTCTTCATCTACGTCGGCCAGCTCGTTTCGGTCTATGTGCACCAGCTCACCAAGAATATGCCCCTGCGCAACAACGTACTCAGCGCGGCTCTGGGGCGGCCCCTGCAGAGCTTGATGATGCTGCACATGTTCGCCTTCGCCATGCTGTTCTTCCGCTCTGCCGACGTGAACCAAGTGTTCACTTTCGCCGGGCAGCTGTTCACGGATTTGCGGTTCACCGAGCTCTATCGATTCGAGCTGATCTGGACCCTGTTCATCCCCGCGGCCTTCATTTTCGTCTACGAGTTGTTCCAGTACCGTCGCGATGACGAATTCTTGATTCTGAAGCAGGGAGGCTTTACCAAGCTGGCCTTCGCGCTGACCTGCTGTGTGCTCTGGCTCCTGGCCGATGCCCCGGATGCAGGCGAGTTTATCTACTTCCAGTTTTGACCCCGGCAGGGTGCCGCCCGTTGCAGCAAAGTCAGATTGGGCAGGGGCCTAAGACGGGTGTATCCTCTCGTTTCAGCGTAGACCGCCGGGTGGCCAGTAGGCCTGCCCGGGCGCTGTGACCACTCCCTCCCTACCCATCCCAAAGGCCTTGCCATGAGCGTTGTTGCCCAGATTCGCGATCTCCTCGAGAACGAGAAGGACTTCAAGTTTCACGCTGAGATGTCTAACGATGAGTCGCTGATCGAACAGGGCGTGGTGGATTCCTTCGGGATGATCACCTTCGTGGTATTGCTGGAGAAGGCCTTCGGCATCACGGTCGAGCCCGAAGACATGTCTCAGGATGGCTTTCGTTCGGTCACCACGATCGCTGGCTACGTAGAGGGGAAACTGAATGGTGGCGATCGGGGTTGACCACGTTCAGTTTTCCGTCCCGGATCTCTCGGCGGCCGTGGCTTTGCTGACCGATCGGGGCTGGAATGTTGAGTTCGAGCAGCCCCGGTTCGCGGCGGGGCAGCGTCCGTATTTTCGGGAGGCCGACAAGAGCATGGTCTACCTCAAGCGCGGCCGAGATGCGCTGGAACTGATCGACGGTTCAGCGGTGAATGGTACGGGCCGCTGGACAGCTGCCTTCAGCGGAGAGTTGCCTGGTTCCACCGCACTGCGCGGGGCAGAGGTGGGCTTCTTTGATGCTTCCGTCGGGCCATCCGTTTACGGCCAGCCGCTGCACGTCGAGGCATTGGGCGGCACGTGTCTGCGTGCCGAGCCTGCGACCGAGACGGCCCCCGAGGCTGGCTCAGGAGTTCTAGACCTTACCGAAGTCTTGTTGCGTTCCTCCGACCCAGAAGGCTCCTGTGCTTTCCTGGAGTTGTTTGGCTTTCGACGAGACGTCGGCGCCGAGGTCTCTTTGCGCTTGGTCTTTCCCCAGTCTTTTCTGTGCATGGGCTTGGCGGTGACCATCGTCGCGGGTCCAGCTGTGGCCGGTGACGACGCCGTGGACGACTTAGGCATGAGCCTCGTGGCGCTGATCAGTAAAGATCTCGAGGCTGATCGCACCGCGCTCTTGGCTGCTGGCTACGAGACCACCGACATTTTCGAATACACCATCAACGGCAGACCGATTCGCAACGTGATCACCCGAGGACCGGGAGCTGAGTTGGTCGAGTTGATCGCAGTGGGGAGAGCAGCTCATGACCAGTGACCTCGTCTTGCCCGGCTTCTTGGGCATTGGTGCCGTAAAAGCGGGGACCACATGGCTCCATCACAATCTTCGGCCGCACCCCGGTCTGTACCTGCCCATACAGAAGCCCGTCTACTTCTGGGACCGTCACCGTGAGAAGGGATTGGAGAGCTACTCTCGAATCCTGTCCCCCGGGCGGGAGCAGCTGATCGGCGAGTTCACTGCGGCCTATAGCGTCTTACCGAAGCACACCAAACAAGAGCTGCGGGAGCTCATCCCTGACTTGAAGTTGGTGCTCGTTCTCCGTGAGCCGAAGAGCCGTGCTTGGTCCGAGGCGCGCATGGAGCTGACGTTGATCCAAGAACGTGATGCGAGCGAGCTGACCACGGACGACTACTTGGAGTTCTTGCGCTCGAAGAAGTGCACGGAGAGAGGAGACTACCCGGCGATGATTCGCGCTTGGCTAGAGTTCTTCCCCCGAGAGCAGCTGTTCATCGGTCTCTATGACGACATCATCCGGCGCCCTCAGGGCTTCCTCACCGAGATCTTCAACTTTCTTGAAGTGGACGTTCCCGACGACTGGAGCGGCTATCCCTTCACCAAGAAAATCTTCGGCGGCCCTGTGATCGAGATCCCTGAGGCCTGCGCTGCGTTGCTTGACGAGATGTACGGAGAGGCTGAGATCGCGGAGACTGCTGAGCTCTCCGGTCTTGATTTGCAATTCGCGTGGCTTGACGCCTGAGAGAACCATGAACGTCCTTTTTGAGCTGCTTACCGGGGCGGTTGCCGATCGTGGCACCGAGCCCTTTCTCACCGACCTGCGCACTTCTGAGGTGCTGAGCTACGACGAGCTACTGCGTCGCAGCCGCGCTTTCGCTCACTGGCTGGATCAGCGAGGCGTCGGCCTGGGTGACCGCTTGGCTTACGTGACCAAGAACGCTCCGGCGTTTTATGCCGTGTTGTTCGGCTGCGCGAGCCGCGGCGTGTGCTTGGTGCCGATCAACGAAGATAGCGGCGAGAAAGAGATCTCCTACGTGCTGGAGGACAGCGGAGCCGAGGTGGTGGTCTGCGATGTCCCCGGCCACGGAGATTGGGTGCTGCTCGAAGACGAGTTGTTCAGCAGCCCGTCCGAGGTGCAGGCTCTCGATTGCGAGAGCGAGCAGCCGGCGATCATGATCTACACCTCGGGGACCACGGGCCGCAGCAAGGGTGTTGTGCTCAGCCAAAAGAACCTCACCGCCATGTCGGCAACACTGGCATCGGTCTATGGCTACCAGCCCGGGCAGCGCTTCTTGAGCATGTTGCCCAACTACCACATCAATGCGCCTGTGGTGACGGGACTGTCGTGCATTGCAGGGCGCACCCACGTCTTTGTCACCGACCTGTACGGCTTCACCAATGCGCGACTGATCTTCCGTTTCGCTGAAGAGCACCAGTTGGACGTGCTCAGCTTGACGCCATCGATTATGGCTTCGCTGCTCAAGTTCAACCCGGACGGACCTGGCTGCGACTTGAGCTCGGTGAAGTACGCCCTGGTGGGGACAGCCTTCTTGAACGAGCAGCTCTGGCATCGTTTTGAAGACACCTTTGGCATCCCTTGTTACCAAGGTTATGGGCTGACCGAGACCACGACGTGGGCCACCATGACCCCTCCGGACGAGCGCAAGCGCTACGACTCTGCGGGTGTCCCCATAGGCTGCGAAGTTCGTATTGACGAAGAGTCGGGCGGCGAGATTCAGATCGCTGGCGAGATCGTCATGCACAGCTATCACAAGCGAAACAAGCTGACCAAGAAGAGCTTAAAGCAGGGTTGGTTTCGTACCGGTGATATCGGCCGCATTGATGACGACGGGCAGCTGGTCGTCACCGGGCGGATCAAGAACATCATCAAGCGACGGGGTGTGTTGATCTCTCCCGAAGAGATCGACCTGAACCTGCGCACTTTCGGCGCATTGCAAGACGTGGCCACTCTTGGCATGGCTGATGAGTTGTTCGGCGAGAGAGTGCTCTCGGCCTGTGTGTTGGATGAAGCTGATCTTGAGGGCCTGCAGGCTCACGCCCGGAGAGAACTTTCGGCCTACAAGTTGCCCGACGACTTCGTTGTGGTAAGCGAAATCCCCAAGACATCTATGGGCAAGCCAGACCTTGTGGAGCTGCGCGCTTTGGTGGGAGGAGAGCGGGTTGCGGAGGTGGTCAAGAGCTTTGACATCTACAAGTTCCGCCGGGCTCGCAGCGACGATCTCCCCGCCATTGAAACGCTACTTCAAAAGGCGCTGCTCGCAGGAACATCCGTGGAGTTCGTCACCTTTTGGGGTGTGGGGAGCCGCGCTGAGGCTGCCAAGCCTGACCGGGCCGCCATGGACCTGCTGCGGCGCTTTCTCGACGCGATCAACAAGGCCGCCGGGCGAGAGCTCGCGACGTTGCGATTGGTCTTGGCGGACGTTCATGCCCGCTGCAACCAGGTCGATCCGTCGATCTACGAGCCGTACTTCGCAGCCATGGGGGGCTTGGCAGAAGAACGAGGCTTTACCACGTCATGGCTCAGCGCCGTGTGGTCAGAGCACGAGCTGGAGTTCGACGAAGTCCTGGGGCAGATGCAGCGGAACGATCGTCTCGAAGAATGGGAGTCTTTTGCTCTCCGTGACGAGTTCTTGAATCAGGCATCGAATCGCTGTGCCGATCCAGGTCAAGCTGAAGAGTTTGCCTACCGCTATTTCTTGACCATCACCACTGAGAATGAGGCCATGGCGGCGAGCTGTGCGGGTAGCGTGTTCATCACCTACAACGGCGCTGACTTCCGCTCGGCTTTGCCAAAGCTGCCCATGGTCCATCTGCATTCGCTGAAGCCTGGCACCGCAGCCAAGCCGTGGTTTTTGGGTGACGAGTAGGCCCGGCCCTGGGGCCCCGTTAGCTGGCTGAGAAGTCGAAGAGGTCGAACAGGGCAGTCTTCATCTTGCGCAGCTCGGCTTTGGACGCAGCGATACTGCCCACAAGCCGGCGCTCGGTGTAGATCTCCCAGAAGCCTTTGTCGGGTGCTCGCCAAGGGATCAACTGGGGCGTCTTGAAGCTCGTGTGATAGCGCTGCTGCGAGCGGTTGATGAGCAGTCGGATGCCCGGGAGACGTTCTCTCAGGAGATCTCGAACCTGCTGGGCGTAGAGCCCGTGAATCGTCCCGTCAGGATGGCTGTCCGAGGGATAGATGTAGTGCTCGGAGCCATACTCAACGCCGAGGGGTGGCAGCAGCTCGAAGAACTGATGAGCCTTGTCTGCGGTTGGCAGAAAGAGGTCGACGTCCAACGCGAAGGCGCGGATGGGGACGCGGTGTTCCTGGGACTGCCAGCGAGCCAGTCGGTAGTTCCTGAGAAACTCCAATTCTGGGCCCACGCTGCCGATCTGCCAGAGAATCAAGTCGGGCCGAAAGGAGAACGCTCGCTGCAGCTGGTTCTCCAGGCATCGGCGCGTGTTTGGCACGGAAAGATTGAACACTTCGTACTGACTGGGAAGATCTTGGAGCAGTCGTGGAAACGGGCCCTCTGGAAGCTGGCTGAGTAGCTTCTCGCGGAGCACCGGGGGAGGCAGGGCACGATCAGCGGCTGCGTCTGCGTTGAGTGCGCCCGCAAGTACGTGGGGCCAGGTTTGCTCCAGGGGCACTCCGGCTCCCATGGAGAGCGAGCCACCCAAGACCACGATGCGAAAAGTGCCCGGCTGTTTCGTCAGCGTGGCGTCTTTCCCGCGCAAGCCCAGGTTGTTCACTTCAAAGGCCACGCCTTTGTTGGTGCCCTTGGTGTTTGGCAGGAGACCCCAGCTGCCCACGGTTTTCTGGCTGCGCACTTCTGGTTCGATGGCGAACTCAGACATGAGCACCCGCTTGATGGAGCTCATTTCGCTGTATTCGAGCCCTGCCAGGCCGAAGGCTTGCACTCTCAGCAACGCTTCACCCAGGAGAAAGAAGGCCAAGACGAGGGTGAGGCTGCCCAGAATCGCTCTGAGGAATCGTGTGATGGTCATGAGGGACTTGGGCGTGGAGAGGTCCTGGTTCAGCTGTGCACTGGCGACACGGTGCCTACCCGGTGGCG
Organism: Pseudohongiellaceae bacterium; assembly: GCA_047638635.1. Classification (GTDB taxonomy): domain Bacteria; phylum Planctomycetota; class B15-G4; order B15-G4; family B15-G4; genus CAZIAK01. The sequence goes on from JBLIMM010000070.1 coordinate 14,445, forward strand.
GCGAATCCGTTCATCCTATCAGGCATTGCAGCGAGGGGATTGGGGCTGCAGACCTCAGGCTCGGGCTCGCTGGCAGGAAACTGACTGTGTTGTCATCTCACGTGGTGCCTCAGGGACTAGGCTGGCTGGCTCTGTTCGGATGATCGAGTTTTGAGCCTTCTAGTGGGTGTGAACCCATCCACTGGGTGCTTTGCGAGGCTTTTTGATGCCGCTCTGGACGTCTGAGACTGTGAGTCGTGGCCATCTGTTGGGGGCCTAGAAGACCTGGCTGGTTGCTGTCTGTTTCCTGCCTCTGTTGGCTGCGCCACTCGTCGCGCAAGGGCGGGCTGGAGTCAGGGCAGCTGGGCTCGCACAAGGCGTCCTTGCCCCGCACCATTTCGAATCGGTTCCAGGGGCTCGCCAGTTGTCAGGGCAGATGATCGGTCGGCCGAGACAACGGCGTACGCTGCTGGATGCTGGCGACTCCCACGGCGAGAGCTTGGCCGTGGCTGCTGAGGAGCGCGGTGAGCTTCGCCGTCTGAAAGTGCGCCGTTACGTCCCAGCGACAGACGAGTTCGTGGTTGTTGTTCCGGCGGGGGAGCGAGATGCGCAGCTGGCGGATTCGCTCATGGCCACGGGGCTCTTTGAGTACGCCGATCCCGACTGGCTGCTGGCACCGCTGTCGCAGGATTTGGTGGGGCAGAGCGCCCTGCGCGGCCCGGCTCCTGCACCCACGTCGCCCATGTTGCCGCTGATTCCGTTGCCTGGGTTTCCGCTGTGCCCGGACGACCCTGATTTCTTGAGCCAGTGGCACCACCAGGCGAACGCCATGGCCTCCTGTGCCGCGTGGGCGGGCTTCACGGGAGCGCCCAACGTGAGCATCGGCATCTGCGACACGGGTCTCCGCACGACGCACGAGGATCTTCAGCTCCATCGCCTGGAGGGTTACAACGCCGTCGACCAGCTGTGGGAATCCGCAGGGGGGCAGATCACGCCGGTGCATTCTCACGGCACGCGGACAACGGGCACGGCCGTAGCAAACGGAAACAACGGCCTGGGTGTGGTGGGAGTGGGCTGGGATCTCGCTCATCCCATGGTGCGCGTGTCGAATCAATCCAACGGCAACGCCTTTCTCAGCGACATTCAGCACGGCGCTCGCACATCGATTGAGAGTGGCGACCGAGTGGCTAACGTGAGTTATCACGGCGCTTCCAGTGCTTCGAACCCAGCCACTGCGAGCTACATCAAATCTCGTGGTGGTTTGCTGTTGTGGGGCGCGGGAAACACCTCATCAAACTTCTCCTCGAGCGATCGCGACGACGACGACCTGATCGTGGTCAGCGCCTCAGATCAGAGTGACAGCCTGGCCTGGTTCTCTTCGTCGGGACGTTCATAGACTTGGTGGCGCCAGGAACAGCGATCATGACCACCAATCCTACCGGCGACTCGGCCTACATTTCTGTAGAAGGGACGAGCTACGCCTGTCCGCTCACCGCAGGAGTTGCGGCGATGATTTGGAGTGCTCGGCCGAACCTCTCACCCAACGATGTCGAACTTCTTTTGAAGGGTGGCGCTGACGACATTGGCACCCCGGGTTTGGACGACTTCTTTGGTTATGGGCGGCTCAATCTGAAGCGTTCGCTGCAAATGCCTGGAATCACCCAGCCGGTGGCTGCGTTTGCCGGCTACCTCACCAGCGGTGCCTCTCCGCTGCCCGTGAAGTTCACCAGCCTGTCCACGGGAGTACCCAGCATTTGGCTGTGA
>JBLIMM010000071.1:0-15951 GCA_047638635.1 Pseudohongiellaceae bacterium
CGGCGACTAATCCGCACAGGGCGTACTCCACTGCGAACAGCGCGGCCACTCCACGGCGGGTCACGCCCAAGGTCTTGAGTAACGCCGCCTCTTGGCTGCGCCGCAAGCTCGTGGATGCAATGGCCCCGGCCAGCACGACCAGCCCGGTGAGGATCGTGAACGAGCCCAGCAAGCGCACGCCCAGAGCCAGGGTGCCCAGCAGCTCCATCACCGTCTCGATGATTGCCCGCAACGAGATAAAGGTCACGTTGGGATAACTCGCCACGAGCGCGTCCCGGGCCGTCTTCTCCGCGAGCTCGTCGAGGCGCGCCGCAGCGATGCGAAAATGCGGAGCCTCTTCGAGAACGCCCGGCTCGACGACGATGAAGAAGTTGATCGCAAAGGAGCGCCACTCCACTCTGCGAAGCGACGTCACCAGCAGCTTCATGGGCACACCTTGCACGTCGAAAACAATGTGGTCGCCCACGTCCACGCCCAGACGCTCGGCGAAGCTCTCTTCCAGGCTCACTTCGTTTGGCGACGGGTCTGCCCACAGTTCGCCGGCCACCAAAACCGTCTCGGCCTGGAGCTCTTCACGCCAGGTGAGCCGCTGCTCACGGGTCAAGACCCAACGGGGCGGCGGATCCGGGTCGCTCAACATGTCCCTCACCGCGCGGCCGTTCACCGAGGACAACCGCGCCATGACCACAGGAACCGAATCCACCGAGGATGCGTCGCTGTCTTCGAGCAACTGCTTCACCCCGGGCCACTGATCGGGCTGAACGTCCACCATGAAGGCGCTGGGAGCACTGGCGGGCAAGGCACCGGCGAACTCTTCTTCGAGCCGCCCGGCCACCAGCGACATGGTCATCACCACGAGCACGCCCAAGCCCAGGGCCGTCACTGCGCCGGTGGTGCCAGCGCCCGGGCGAGTCAGCGCAGAAAGACCGTGGCGCAACACCGCGGGAACACCGTCCCGAGGCAAGCGCCCCACGAGCCACATGGTGGCTCTCGCACCCGCAGCCAAAGCCCCTGCAGTGATCACCAAGCCTCCCGTGAATGCTGCGGCGAGCAGTGCGCTGCCTCCTTGGCTCCACGCCGCAGCGAACAAGCCCAGCAACAACACGGCCACGCAGGCTACGCGAACGCTCCATCGCGCAGGCAAGGGCGCCGCATCGGCCCGAAGCACCCGAGCAGGAGAAACGCGAAAGACCGCCGACAAGGCTGGCAAGCTGAACACCAGCGCCACACCCAGACCGAGCAGCACACCCCGCAGGACCACAAAGGGTTGCCACGGTTCAATCAAGTCGGCGGGCACAAGGTCCGCTGCGATATGCGGCAACAGTAGCGGGAAGCAGCCGCCAATCGCTGCCCCCAACAGCGAGCCTGCGAGGGCCAGGAAGGCCACGTGTCCCAGGTACAACACCAGGATCTCCCGGCTTCGAAAGCCCAAACAACGAAGCACCGCCACGGCTTCGATGCGCATGGCAAGCCAAGCCCGCACGATCTGGGCCACGCCGATGCCGCCAAGCAAGAGCGACAGCAAAGCCACCAACCCCAAGAAACGCCGCGCCCGATCGAGCTGCTGCCGCACTGCAGGCTGGGCGTCTTGCCAGGTCTCAATGGACAAGCCGTCGATGGGCTCGGGGGAGCCATCTCTCAACGCCTCGCCCAGCTCAGAAGCGAAGGACACCAGCTCACCTTCGCTGGACTTCCCAGCCAAGGCCACCATCGTGCGGTAGCGCACCCGGCTCCCGAACGAAAGCAGTCCTGCACGGTCCAGCCCGGCCCGGGACAAGAACACCCGAGGGCCTAAGCTGAACGAAAATGCCAGGCGGTTGGGTTCAGCTAACACGACCCCCGCGATGGTGAACGGCTCCCCGCCGAGCAAGAGCTCATCGCCCACGGACAGCTGCAGCGCGCTGAGCAGCTCTGGGGCCACCACCACGGTGCCTTCGTTCAGCAGGTCACCCAGGACGCCCGCTGGCTCCAGCGTCAACTCCCCATAAAAAGGAAAGCGTCCGTCGATGGCTTTGAGTTCTACCAAGCGCGCGGAGCCTGGCTCCCCGTCTTGTTCGACCGCAGCTGCCATAGTCGACAGCTCGTGAATCTCAGTGCGCTCGTGGCCCGGAGCTAGGTCTGCGAGGAACCGAGGCAAGGCGTCAGGAAGAGGCTGCCGCGACGAAATGACCATGTCCGCAGCCAACAAGTCGCGGGCTTGTGCACGCATGCCATCGTCGATAGCAGCCACCGTGCTGCTCACCGCCACGACTGCCCCGACGCCGATGGCTAGGCACGCAATGAAGAACAGCAGCCGCCCGCGAGAACCGCGGGACTCTCTGGCCATCATGGTCAGCTGTGTGCGCAGCCTCACAGGGAAGCGAGCTCATCCTGGCCATCGCTCACTACGCGCCCTCCAGCCAAATGCACAGAGCGGCTCGCCCGACGGGCCACCGCCGGATCGTGAGTGACGATGACCAACGCGGTGTTGGCCTCGGCGCGCAAGTCGAGCAACAGCTGCAGTACCCGCTCGCCGGTTTCGCTGTCGAGGTTCCCTGTGGGTTCATCCGCCAACAAGATGGGCGGGCGGCTGGCGAAGGCGCGGGCTAGCGCCACCCGCTGCTGTTCTCCGCCGGACAACTGCGACGGGTAGTGATGCCCCCGCTTCGACAAGCCCACAAGATCAAGCAACTCATCGGCCCTGTCACGAGCTGAGGCGACACCTGTGAGTTCGAGGGGCAGCAGGACGTTCTCCCGCGCTGTGAGATTACCCAGCAGCTGAAATGACTGAAACACGAAGCCAATGTTGTCCCGCCGCAACAGCGCCAACTGGTCTTCGTTCAGCTGCGAGAGGTCTCGGCCGTCGACCAAGACCGTGCCAGACGTAGGTTGGTCGAGGCCCGCCATGAGGCCGAGCAATGTCGACTTGCCACTGCCTGAAGGCCCCAATAAGGCCACGCACTCCCCGGCGGCGACCGACAGATCGACGTTGTCCAGAATCGTGAGCAGCTCTCCCCCAGAAGGCAGACGTTTGGTGAGCCCGCGGCAAACAATGCGATCAACGGAGGTCATGATGGAGAGGCCATTTCAGGGAGCCAGACTTCTAGCATGCGTAAGTTCGATGTGCCGCAGAGCAGCTCGCTGCTCAACCCAGCCGGGACAACCAAGCTGTCTCCTTGCTCAAGGCGCAGAGGGTCTCGCCCCTCACAATGCCAGCTCACTGCGCCGTTGAGAATACTGAAGAACAACAGCTCGCCATCATGCTCCAAAGGCGCGACCGCTTGTTCGTCCAGACAACGCACACTGCACACTCGGGCCAAGCCATCCGTAGCGGCGGCGATGGCCGTACATTGCTGCTCGAAGCCCTCCCCGCGCCAAGGGCTCCAAGGCGCGCTGGCCGCCACGTGATGCACGAAGCGCTGGCCGCCGAAGTCTCGCTGGGGACGCAACTGCCCCGTAGGCAGGGCCAGTTCGTGATCGAGCCATGTGTCGTGCTCCGCCGGGCAACCCACTTCGATCACCTGAAGGTCTGCGGAACTCTCGAGAACTCGATGGCGAATCCCCGGCGGCTGCAACACGCAATCGCCGGCCTCCATGACGAGGTCATCCCCTTGGTCTTCGTAAGCCACACGCACCCAGCCCGCAACGCAGTAAATGAGCTGGATGCGAATCTGGTGAAAGTGCACCGAGTCGGGAACAGGACCAGCTTCTACAATGCGAATCTGGGAGGCGATAAAGCGACCGCCCAGGCGCCCGGGAATAAGGTCGCGATAGCCCATGCCTGCTCGCCCCGTCACCCAATGGGCGTCGGCCCCAGACGTGTGCACTAGCTCCGTTTTCAACCGCGGGACCTGCAAAGGCGGCGACGCCTCGCACAAATCGACGCGCGTGCCATTAGGAGCGCTCACCGACCTCGTCCCAGCGCCCAGGCCGACACCACCCTGAAGCGCCTCATACTTCCCGACGGGATCTTCACAGAGCAAGCGCAACACGCTGCCATCGTCCGTGTCACCCCGAAGCAGCTCGATCTGCAGGCCGAAGCCAGAGATCAGCGCACGAGCCGGATCGTCTGCCGGAGCGATGCGTTCAAGGCGAAAGCCAAGCTGCTCTACAAACCAAGCCAACGTGGCAGCGAGATCTTTGCAAGGCAGCACAACCAGCGCGCTCTGCGTTGCGGCCAACGTCATGGCGAGTTCTCCAAGGCCCTCGCGCCTAGCTCCAAGACAAGTCGTGATGGGCGAGGGGCAGCTCGCGAATGCGCTGACCTGTCGCTGCAAAAATCGCGTTGCACAGAGCCGGTGCGAAGGGAGGAACACCCGTTTCGCCCACGCCCGTGGGGCTCTCATCGCTGGTCACGATATGCACATCGACCTCCGTGGGAGCCTCATCCATGCGAGCGAGCTGGTAGGTGTCAAAGTTGTTCTGCACCACCGCGCCCTTCTCCAAGGTGATCTCGCCGAAGCGCGCCAAGGTGGTTGAGAACACTGCGGCGCCCTCCATCTGCGCGCGAATACGATCGGGATGAACAGCCACTCCACAGTCGATCACGACATGCACCTTGGGAATACTCAGTACGCCATCAGAGCTCACGTCGACTTCGATCACATTGGCCACGTAGCTCAAGAAGCTGCGATGGCAGGCGATGCCCAGGCCACGGCCACGGGGCAACTCGCGCCCCCAGCCAGCCCGCTTCGCCACGAGCCGAGTCACGTTCGCCAGACGCCCGACATCCCAAGGGAACGTCTCGGACGGTGGACGCCCTCCCCGCACTCCCGATAAGTCGAGCACCCGGTCTTCGCCGAGTAGCTCAAGCAACGACTCGAGGGGGTCTTTGCCCCGAGCATGGGCCACTTCGTCGGCGAAGCTGCAGGTGGCGAAGGCGTGATAGACGTGAGCCACCGAGCGCAGCCAGCCGATACGCACGTGTGCATCCGCCTCGCCGTTTTCGACGCGCAGGTTCGGCACCGCAAAGGGCACATCGCTAAAGCCCATACCCAACTCACCGCCACCGCCTTGCCGAGCCGGAGGCGAACCGAAAGGCGTAAACGTCGACGAGATTGGCGGGAACACCGAGCGCTGCAACCAGCCACTCAGCGCACCTTCATCGTCGAGCCCCGCCTCCATGTGGCAAGCCGCCACGGTGTGCAAGTAGTCGTGATGCAGGTCGTCTTCTCGGGTCCAGGTGAGATGAATCGGAAGACCGGTCACCTTGGACAGCAACGCAGCCTCGACGATGAAGTCAGGTTTGCTTTTGCGGCCGAAGCCCCCACCCAGCAGAGTCACGTGTACCGTCACCGCGTCTTCAGACAGACCAAGGACCCGAGCCACCTCAGACCGGGCACCCTGCGGGTTCTGTGTGGGCGCCCACACTTCGCAACGGTCCCCGCTCGCGTCGACCACCGCACAAGGGGGTTCCATGGGAGCGTGGGACAAATGGGGCAAGTAGTAGTCAGCGCTCACGGTCTTCGCCGCTGCGGACAGAGCTTTCGCCGCATCCCCGTCCTCGCGAATCACGCGACCGTCGCTGTTTGCCGTAGCCAGCAGCTCGCGACGAAACGCCTCACTCGAATGGTCACCGTGTGGGCCCGCGCTGAACTCTGCTGCTAAGGCTTCGCGGCCCTGCAAAGCAGACCACGTATCGTCCGCCACGACGGCTACACCACCGAGTGGCTGAAAAGCGTGGGGCCCTTGAAAGCCAGGGACCGGCACCACCGCTCGTACACCTGCCACGGACATGGCAGCGGCTTGATTAAAGGCCGTCACTGAACCACCCAGCACCGGCGGACGCACGATCACAGCGTGCAACATGCCCGGCCGACGAATGTCGATGCCGAAGAGCCCTTGCCCAGTGGTCAGGCCAAGCTCGTCCACAAGAGGCACAGCGTCTCCGCCGACCATGCGCCACTCGTCGCGACTTCGAAAGCGTAGCTGCTCATCGCCGGGAACCGGCTGGCCTGCAGCGAGGGTGGCCAACTCTGCGAAACTCGCAACCCTGCTGCTGCCCTTATGGGTGACCTGGTGGTTTTGCGCCAAGCAGTCTTCCACGCCGACGTCCCAAAGATCAGCCGCCGCCTGCTCGACCATGCGACGAGCCGTAGCTCCCGCACGGCGCATGACTTCGTAGAACTGCGTGACACTCCGAGACCCGTCGGTGTTCTGATCGCCGTAGGCTCGATCACCTGGCGCTTGCACCACACGCACCGAAGCCCAATCAGCGCCCAGTTCGTCGGCCAACAACATGGGCAACGCGGTGCGAATACCCGTACCCATTTCGGAGCGGTGAGCTACCACCGTGAGCAGCCCATCGGGAGCAAGAGAAATCCACACGTCAGGGGCGAACGGCTCATCGCTGGGGACAAACCCGCGGGTGACCATGCTGGCACAGACCGCCTGGCTCGACACTCCCAGCAACATGCCCCCTGCGCCAATCAGCCCTGCCAAGAAGCCCCGCCGAGACACATCACCACTGAGGTTCACCAAGTTGGCCTGCCGCGTTCTCGTTTCAGACATCACTTGCCCTTCGCAGCAGTGTGGATGGCTGCGCGGATCCGCTGATAGGTGCCGCAGCGGCAGAGGTTGCCGGTCATGGCGGCATCGATGTCTTCGTCGTCGGGATCGGGGCGGCGCTCTAACAACGCAGCCGCCGTCATGATTTGCCCCGACTGGCAGTAACCGCACTGGGCCACGCCATGTTCACGCCAAGCGCTTTGCACAGGATGGTTGCCACCCTCGCTGAGGCCCTCGATCGTCGTCACTTCGCGCTCGCCCACAGTGCTCAAGGGCGTCACGCAGGCCCGCGCCGGCTCGCCGTCTAGATGCACAGTGCATGAGCCACACAGCCCCTTGCCGCAACCAAACTTCGTGCCGGTCAATCCGAGGCGATCACGAAGCACCCACAGCAAGGGCATCGAAGAGTCGACACCTTCGAGGGTGATCGTCTCGCCATTCAGGCGCAGGGTGCTCATGACTTCATCTCTCAGTGAGTGGGCAGGGGGCGCAGTCTACGACAGAACAACAAGTGCACGCACTTTCCCGATCACGCCCCTTCACTGGCTAGCTTGAGCCAGCGCTTCAGCTCGGCGTTCACATCAGCCTTGGTCTCGCAGGACACCTTGTGCGTGACCATCGAACCCCGTGACCCAGCGGGTTCGAGACGACCTTCCGGCTCAACACCCTTGAGCTTCAGGCCCACATCGACCCGCGTCTTGGTGCTGGCCTTCACCACGGCGAATTGCTTACTGCGCCGGAGCGACACTTAAGTCTTGCAGACGTTGACCTCCACGCCCTTGCCTGCCGCGGCCCTCACCGCCTCGTAAATCGGGCGTAAATGCCCCTTTGCCCCGGCGTACTGAGTGTCGAGCAGCGCGTCGTCGTCGCCGATGCTCAGGGCATCACTGGCCAAGGTCTTGTGGGCAATCACATTCGCGTAGCCATGGCTCATACCGTGCTCGCTCTTGAGCAATTTGCCGATTTTCCCGTGCTTCTCCAGGCCGGCCTTCTTGGTGATCTTCAGCCACTGCTCGAGAGACTTACCGGTCTTCTCAGGCAGATTAGCGATCATTGTGGCTGCCATCTCGGCGGGTGAGGCCATGGTTCTTTCTCCGTAGGTTCTGCCGGTTTGCACTCAGCGAAGACACGTCGCGCACAGGTTTCAGCGGCTCGGTAGTGTAAGCGCTCAGCGATGGCGCCGCCCTGCACCAAAGAGCATCAGCCGTGACCTCCCAAGATCCAACGAGGAGCTGCTGTTCAGGCGACAAAGTGCTCATATGCTTCGTCAGCCAACTTTCTTCGCACAACCGCCAGCACGTCGTCGGGGGCGTTCTTAAACGTGGGCCAGGGCGACTCCCCTTGAGAATGACGAAGATCGCCCCAACCGCCGGCGCAATATGCATTCAGAGCTTCCACCATCAACGTGCCCGCAAGAACCTGTGTGCCATGACAGAGATCTTCGTAGGTCATCCCCCGACGCACGGCGAACTCTCGCCGTAGCAGCAGATCTCCCGTGTCGATACCCGCGTCACAAAAGTGGGTCGTAGCCCCCACGGGCAGGTCGTGAAACACCGACCAAGCGGGGGACGCCGAGCCGCGGCACTCCGGCAACAGCCCAGGGTGACTGTTGATCACGCCGTGCTGTGGATAGCTCAAGACATCACCCCGAAGAATCCCCGTGCCCCCCAGGACAATCAGATCGAGAGTCAGAGAATCGAAGCAGTCGAGCAACGCCCGACTCTTGAGTTTTGGCATAGCTCGCACAGAGAGCCCGTGCAGCCCCGCCTGTTCAGCGATGGTCGGTGCCACTGCATGACCTGCCGTACGCGCTAAGAACTTCTGCCCTTCCACGGCAGCGACGGGCGAGTCCTCTTCGATGATCAACGCAGGGCGATGCCCAGCCTTCAGCAACTGCTGCAACATCTCCCGGCCATAGGGATGCTCGCGCAGGAGCAGGAACGCAAAGACGGGTGCGGTCATCGGCAATCCAAGAGATGCGGCAATCAGAAAACTCAGCGGCTTCCAACCAGCATACGGACCCCCGTGTGAAACACCGCACGAGCCGACTGCATCGCTCCCCCCTGACCAGCTAAGATGCCTGCCCCAGCTCTCATCCTGCGGATTCACCATGAGCCTCACGCCCTCTCGATGCCTTTGTGTGCTCCTCGGTCTCTCACTGACCCTGAGCGCTTGCAGCGAAGACAAAACAGAAGCTCCGTCCAGCACCCGACTCTTCGATGCGGCGGCCCCCGAGGCGTCGGCCCCCGCCGAAACCCTCGGGCACGTGGCCGACGACGCACCCCTGGTGGTTTTCCTCGGGGATTCCTTCAGCGCTGGGCACGGCCTCTCCGTAGACCAAGCCTTTCCCGCAGTGGTGCAGCGCTTGCTGGTGGACGAAGGGCAACCCTTTCGCCTCGTCAACGCCGGTGTCAGCGGCGACACCAGCGCCGGTGGTCTGCGCCGGCTCAACTGGCTACTGAAGCAGAACCCAGACATCCTCGTCTTAGAGCTCGGCGGCAATGACGGCCTGCGTGGTCAGCCTCTCCGGGGCAATGAAAGTGGCCCGGGGATCTACGACAACTTGCGCCAGATCATCGAGCGCACCGAGGCTGCTGGGGTGCAAGTCCTGCTCCTGGGCATCACCATGCCAGCAAGTCACGGCAGCTCCTACGGCACCCTGTTCGCCAGGCTCTACCAGCAGTTGGCCGACGAGTTCGAGCTGCCCTTTGTCGACGACTTCCTCCACGAGTTCAGCATCAACGGTCGCTACCAGCTCGCCGATGGATTGCACCCGAATCCCGCCGGGCACGAACTCTTGGCCGGATTGATGCTCGATGAGTTACGGGAGTTGCTCGCTGAGATCGAAAGCGAATCCCACTAGCCAGCCTCGCTCAACTTCAGCGCCACCGCGCGCCGTAGCAATCGCGTCTTCGAAACCAGGGAACTAACTCTAGCCCTTCAAACCAGCACGTAACAGGGCGCTGACCTTGCCCGGATCTGCCTTGCCACCGGTGGCCCGCATGAGCGCTCCCATGAAGAAACCCATGAGCTTGTTGTCCCCGTCGCGAAAGCGTGCCAACTCGTCGGGATGAGCAGCCAAAATTTCGGCGATCGCGGCCTGGAGTGCTCCGTCGTCGCTCTCCATGGCCAGTCCCAAACTATCCACAAGAGCAGCAGGCTCCCCGCCGTCTTTCGCGAGAACAGCCAAGACCTTCTTGCCCCCCGCTGCTGTCACCGTGCCACCCTCGACCAGTGCCACGAGACGGCCTAAAGCCGCGGCTTCGAAGGGCAGCTCAGACAAGGCGCGCTGCCCTGCGTATCGAGGCAATTCGTTGAGCACCCAGCGAGACACCGCAGCAGCCGATTCGGGAGCAAGCAACGCAGCGTCAAAGAAATCAGAGAGCGCTCGGTCACCACTGAGTACGTCTGCGTCTGCGGTAGCAAGACCGAGGGTGTCGCAGTAGTGCTGGTAACGCGCGGCCAACTCAGGATCGGCGCTGCGCAACTCATCTCGCCCATGGCTGGCAGCCACTTCTGGTGCCGTGCCCTTCTCCATGCGCTTTACTGCCGGCGCCGAAGACACGGCGCCAGAACCCTTGGGCCCCGCGGCCTGCTTAGCCCAACCATCTCGCAGACCCACGATGCGGTTGAAGACCAAAGCGTCTTTCGCGCTGCCTTCATCGACCACAAAGAAACCCTGACGCTCAAACTGTACCCGGCTACCCTGCTCATCGGCGCCGAGACTCGGCTCAACCCGCGCACCAGCACACACCGTCAGGGACTCAGGGTTAAGCTCGTCCGTGAACTCGACGTCAGCATTCTGACCGGGGCGTTCCACCGCGAACAGCCGATCGTACAAGCGCACTTCGGCGGGAAGCGAATGCTCTGCGGAGACCCAATGCACGGTGCCCTTCACTCGCCGACCATCCGGCGCATCGCCACCCCGAGATTCAGCATCGTGGGTGCAACGCAACTCGATCACGTTGTTGTCAGCGTCCTTGACGACTTCGTTGCAGGTGATCAAGTAGCCGTAGCGCAGACGTACCTCGCTCCCAGGAGCCAGGCGATACCAGCCCTTCGCAGGCTCCTCGACAAAGTCGTCCCGCTCCACATAGAGCTCGCCCGCGAAGGGCAAGAGGCGGGAGCCAGACTTGCCCACATCGTCAGGCCAGAGCGGCGCGTCGAGCATGTCGACTTTGCCTGCAGGCCAATCGGTAATCACCACCTTCAGCGGTCGGAGCACGGCCATAACCCGCCGGGCTTCGGTGTTCAGGTCGTCGCGGACGCAGTGCTCCAACAGCTCTAAGTCGACCATGCTGTTGCTCTTGGCCACGCCGACCAGCTCGCAGAACGCGCGAATGGCCTCAGGGCGCACACCACGGCGACGGAGGCCCGCCAGAGTGGGCATGCGCGGATCATCCCAACCGCTCACGTGACCCTCTTCGACGAGGCGCAACAGCTTGCGCTTGCTTACCACCGTGTAAGCCAAAGACAGCCGCGCAAACTCAGTCTGCTCCGGGCGACTCGGCGGGTCTCCCGCTTCGAGCACCCAGTCATACACCGCCCGGTTGTTGTCGAACTCGAGGGTGCACAGCGAGTGGGTCACCTTCTCGATGGCGTCTTCGAGACAGTGGGCAAAGTCGTACATGGGGTACAGGCACCAGTCGTCACCGGTGCGGTAATGATGCGCGTGGCGAATGCGATAGAGCAGCGGATCGCGCAACAACATGTTCGGGTTGGACATGTCGATCTTGGCCCGCAGCACGTAGGTGCCGTCGGCAAATTCACCAGCGCGCATGCGCCGGAACAGGCTCAGATTCTCAGCGAGCGCGCGATCCCGGTCGGGGCTGTGGGTCCCCGCTTCGTACACCGTGCCTCGGTCTCGGCGAATCTCCTCGAGAGTCGAGCTGTCCACGTAAGCCTTGCCCGCCTCAATCAGGCCCTCGGCGTAGGTGTACATGGCCTCGAAGTAGTCTGAGGTGTAGCGCACAGGGCCGCTCCACTCCCAGCCGAGCCAGCGCAGATCCCGCTGAATGGCCTCCACGTAAGAGGCTTCTTCGGTAGCCGGGTTGGTGTCGTCGAAGCGCAGGTGGCAATCGCCGTCGTAATCTCTGGCAATCCCAAAGTTGAGGCAGATCGACTTGGCGTGGCCGATGTGCAACCAACCATTGGGCTCCGGCGGGAAGCGGGTCACCACTTTGGTGCGCTTGCCTGTAGCTAGGTCGTTGTCGATCTTGTCGCGGATAAAGTTGGAGGCTCCGCCAGCCCCGTCGATCTTCTTGTCGTCCTTCATGGCGTTCAGCACCACTCCCTCAACTCAATTCTTCGCGACAACCCTCAGTCGACAGTAATCGACTTGGACACGTTCTTCGGTACGTCTGGGTGCACACCGTGGTCGACCACACCCCGCTCTTCGAGCCAGGCCAACTTGGCCACACTCATCTTCAGCGCCAAGCGCTGCAGAGCCACGATCGAGGTAAAGACCGTGAGCAGAGTGTCTCCCGTGGGAGGCAAAGCGATGTAGATCGATTTGTAATCTGGGTTATCTGCCGGGCACTTCTCTGCGGCCTTACGCAGAGCGACGTGCTCCTCGGCAATTACCACTGTGATGGCACCGCGAATCTTGTGGGTGTTGAGCTGCGACACCGTGAGCGCCACGTCCTTGGACTCTGGCCCTGTGATGTAAACCAACGGGTAGTCCACGCACATCTCGTTGAGCATGGGTCCCCGCTCTGCGAACACACCGTCAAGCGCTGCCCCGGTGTCTTGACCGTTCTGTAGCGCCACGGCCAAGCGCTCTTTGAGAGCGTCGAGCAAGCCGTCGAGCTGCTGCGGCCCGAAGATGGTATTGAAGCCCAGGATCGTATTGGGCCCATGCTTGAACTCGCTGCCCTCGAAGCCCTCGGTGTGATTGAGCACCACCTCGCGGACTTTCAGCGCACCCTCCTTGGCCACGCCGATCAGCCGGGTCGCCAGCAGGTGCATACTCGGCGCAAGAAAGAGCATCTTGGCGGCCTGGTCCGTGGCGTTGTTCGTCTCGGCTAGCGTCCTCTCGATGAGCGACGGGATCGCCAGGAAGCCCTCACGACGGGCGGCCAAGTCAGCTTCGCTCCGTGGATGACGCCCGGCCAACTCAAGTGCCAGGCCGAAGAACATGGTCAGCTGATTGATGAAACTCTTCGTGGCAGGCACCGCGATCTCGGGGCCGCAGTGCAGCGGCAAGACGATGTCGCTCTTCTCTTGGGCCAACGTCGAGTTGACGTTGTTCACCAAGGCAATGCGGATCACATCTCGGCCGCTGGCGATCACGCTGTTGACCACGTCGATGAGATCTTTGGTCTCGCCGCTTTGGCTCACAGCAATGAGCAAGTCGCCGTCACGCAAGGTGGCGCTGTGCTGGCCGCGGAACTCGCCCGGGAGCAAAGGCGTCAGCTCAAGGCCGGCGAGCTCGGCAAAGAACAACGCCGCCACCTTCGCCGCGTGATAGGACGTCCCGCAGCAGACCACGTAGAGCCGCCCAGAATGCTCAAGGGCATTCAGGCACGCCGTGCAGAAAGCATCGATCACGGCAATGTCTTCGGCGACCTCTCGAGCTTCCCAATAGGCGTCGAGAGTGGCCACGGTGCTGCGTTCACCGTCGTCCCGCGCGGCCTTCCAAAGGTCGCCGAGAAACGCTCGCTCGCTAGACCACAGAGGCGGACAGGAAGAACCAGCACCGCTTGAATGTCCCGACGCAGCTAAATGCCCGGACAACTTCTTGAACTGTGGCAGATCCGAAAACTTCGCCAACTGGCCGAACCAGCCAGCATCATTTTCTTCGTTGAGTAACTCTTCACCCAGGTCGTCTACCGCACCTCGGCCCTGGCCATTCCAGCCAGCGATCAGCGGCGCTGCATCCCGAGCAGACTGGCTGCCCCGCTCGAAGATACGAATGACATCCCGACTCGTGTCCGCCTGGTCGTCAATCTCTTGCTCCATGAACGAGGAGAAACCATCACGGAGCTCGGTGTCCTTAGAAGCGAGGCGACTGCGCACCGCCGAACGATCCAGAGGCACACCCGCACCCTGCTCGCCCCCATCACGCAAGTCGTAGACCTGGTAGCCCAGGGCGTCGAACTGCACGAACTCGTTCTCTAGCAGCGGCACCACATGGCGAGTGAGCTTGAGCACGGAAGACATGTCGGAGGATGTGATGCAGAAGCGCCCGCCCTCGTCAGATTCGCCCAGCCCGAAGTAAAGGCTAGAGCCCTTCTTCACTGCGCAGACCACCCGGCTCACAGGGTCGACGATCACAGCCGCGTAGGAGCCTTCGATGCGGACGTTGGCGGAGACCACTGCCTGGCGCAGAGCCACGGCCCGGCTGGGGTTGTCCCGGCGAAGCTCCTCAGGAAGTTCAGCCAAGCGAGCGGCGAAGGCGTGTTCGACAGCGTGAACGACCATCTCGCCGTCGTTATCGGACAACACCGTGTGGCCATCGGCGGTGAGAGACTCTTTGAGCCCGTCGCAGTTGGTCACGTTGCCATTGTGTGCGCCGTACAGATAGGTGTGGCAACGGACCACGTGGGGCTGCGAGTTGGCTTCGTCTACGGCACCGAAGGTGGCCCAGCGCACTTGGCCGCAGAGAATCTGCCCGCCCAAGTCGACGATGCCCAGAGACTTGACCAGCACCGAAGGCGCCCCTACGCCCTTGCGCAAGGTCACCTCTTCGCCCGCCCCTTGAATCGCCGCGCCGGTGCTGTCGTAGCCCCGGTACTCGAGGGTCCTCAGCAACTCCCCGGCCACAACGCCGAGATCCGCTCGCTCACGTTCGTAGATCAGTCCGATAACGCCACACACAGCTGCATTCCTCGCAAAATTGGGTGGCCAACGGTAGCACGAGGCACCCTTCCGCGGGGAGGCAGGAGCTAGGGTCCTCTTAGGGCGTGGTGCCCACCACGCAGTTGCTGGCCGAGAAGCCTGCCGCAGCAGCGCCATCGACGGTCCACCATTGCCAGAACAAGTCTGTGCCTGAGGGGACTCCGCTGGGGAAGCTGGCGCTCACGGAGGCCGTCCCGAAGGCGTCAACCGGCGACCCGGGGAAGACAATGTCGGGGCTCGGGCAAAGCACACCACCCTTGAACGGGGCGCCTAGCTCAGAAAACCCGAAGACCAGAAACGTCGTGGAGGCGGGCAGGGCCCGGGTCAACCAGATCGTCGTGTTGCTGCCAGCCTGCAGCGAACCCGAGGCGCGCAAGTAGGGGAAACCGACGTGACTGCCCAGAAGCGAGTGGCCCAGGTTGCGCCAAGGGGCCAGGGGCACTTCGTAGGCACCATAGGAGGTCAACTGATTATGAGACCCCGTGAACATCAGCCGAGAACTATCGGGGTGGATGTCGTAGTCGGCGAACCCTAAGGAGATGGCAGTGAGCACGGTGTCGTCCACCATGGTGACGTTCTCTTGAACCAAGAGCTGGTCGTCGACGAAGAGTCCTTCTCGTTCGGAGCCGTTCTCGGTCCACTTGGCGTACCAGAGCATGCGCCCATCGTCGGCCAATTTCGGAGGGCCAATGTGGGTCACGCTCGTACCGGGCAAGCCGGGGGCTGACAGGCCCTGCAAAGCCACGAGCTGACCGTCGTGCACCAGAGTCAGTAGCGAACTCCCCACACCTCCGCCGTCGATGCCGCTCAAGAATGCCCAGCTCCCGTTGGCAGCGATGTCCAACGAGTTGGCCACGCTGACGATCCAGTCCCGGCCGGGGATCACCGACGTTGTCTCGTCCTCGGCCAAGATCACGCCGTCCAACACGATAGCGAAGTTGCCTGAGGACACACCGTCATCGTCGTAGAAACCCAACGTGTGCATGATCTGGCCACCCTCGTTGCGCTCAAACGTGGCCGTCGTCACACCCGCGACGAACTTCACAACTCGACCGCCAAAGACGTCGCCTGTTTTGAGAATGACCTCACCGTTGTCCAGGCTCCCGTCAGGCAGGACGTCGTAGAGCAACAAGGCCGTTTCTTTGGGCGCGGTCACTGTGGGGTCGTCGATCTCTGCGCCCAGCAAGAGGCGGTTGTCCTGGGAGAGATCGATGCCCGCCCTGTGTTGCAGCCACACCGTGCCAGGCGCCGCTCCCGTGGCCAGTACAGCATCGCCCTCCGCGATGAGGACGTCGCCGTCCATGACGATTGCAGAAAATCCATCCGTTTCAGAAGTCACCGCGGCCTCTACGATCACGTGCTCATCGTTGCCATCGTAGGACTGCCAAATCGTGTCGAGAGTCAGCCCACCGGGGAGGGCCTGCCCTTCGATCGCCGCCACGGCATACTCCGAGAAGAGCCCCTTGGGGCCGCCGTCAAACTTGGCGATCATGATCCAGCCAACGCTACCGTAGAACACACGGCGCGGCGAACTCGACACCATGCCACTCGGCGAACCAGGGACCGACATATCGGCCCAAGCCACCTGCACAGGGTTCGTCAGTGCCGGGTCAGTGGCCGTAGCGA
>JBLIMM010000072.1:0-15931 GCA_047638635.1 Pseudohongiellaceae bacterium
TTACCCGCCGGCTTCGAGATCTATCTTCAAGCCTGGATTCCGGATCTGACCGCGCCCGCAGGCTTCGCCGCGAGCAACGGAATGCAAGCCACGACGCCTTGACGGGGGGGGCTTAGCTGGTCTCCAGCCGAGCTGAGTTGGGGCGCCTGCTCGCCAGAGCAGGCGCTGGCGTCTCACGGCGACGGCTTGAGCGGCCGCCGCAACTCGCTTCGGAGGTTCAGCGCCGTGCGGGCGCTCCCGGCTCAGGCGTGGCCTCGGCGATGAACGCGCGGATGTCGTCGTTGGCGGCTTTCAGGTCTTCGGCCCGCAGGTACATCATGTGGCCCGAGCGGTAGCCCTTCCAGGTCATGCGATCTTGAAAGCGGCCCGAGGGGTCCATGTTCCACATGGTGTATTTGGCGTTGAAGTAGTCGGTGGCCCCGTCGTAGTAGCCGGACTGCACCAGCACGTGCAGGTAGGGGTTTTCTCCCATGGCCTGCTGCAGCTGTGTGCCGGTGCGATCGCCGTCCCGGTTCCAGGGGTGGACGGGGCCGAAGACCCAGTACTGCAGGTCCGTGTCGTAGCCCAGCACGTCTCGCAGATAGTGGTTGATCGCTGGAGCGAAGGCGTGGTTCCAAGACGAGAGCGCCGGGTCGAAGTCGGGGGACGTGCCCGCGTCTTCACGATCAAAGCCCTGGTAGCGTGAGTCGAGGCGGCCCACGGTGAGGCCTTCGTCGCGCAGCAACTCCTTCCAGAAGAACGAGGTGGACACGGCCATGTTGTGCTGATGAATGAGCGTGGGGTCGAGGCCTGAGTAGCGCGCATAGGCTGCCTCGAGCCGGGCCCGATCTGTGTCGGGGAGCGAGCCGCCCCGAGCCAACCCAGGGATCAACTCGTTCAAGGTGAAGGCTTCGACTACGGGCAGCAGCTCGTCGAGATCGAGGGCTTGCAGATCGGCGCTGAGCTTGTTGTGAAACCATGCGGTCGCCGCGTAGTACGGCAAGGGCAAGGCGTCCCGCACGGGACCGTCGCGATCGACGCCCAGACCCGTGGGCGAGACCAAGATCACGCCGTTGAGGAACATCCACTGGGAGCCTTGCAGCCGCGCGGCCAGACCTGAGACCCGGGTGGTGCCGTAGGACTCGCCGATGAGAAACTTGGGGCTCGTCCAGCGGGCCTGGCGGGTGACAAAGGTGTCGAGCCAACGGGCCAAGTAACTCACGTCTTCGTTGACGCCGAAGAACTGTCCCCGGTCGGCGTCGTTCAGGATGCGCGAGAAGCCCGTGTTGACCGGGTCGACGTAGAGGATGTCCGCCACATCGAGGATCGAGTGCGGATTGTCGCGGATGCCGTAGGGCTGCACCGGGTAGCCCTCGTCGTCGATCTGCAGCAGCCGCGGCCCGGTGTAGGCGATGTGCATCCACAGCGACGCGGAGCCCGGGCCCCCGTTGAACGAGATCGCTAGGGGGCGGGCAGAGCGATCCTCGACGTCGCTGCGTTCGTAGTAGGTGTAGAACATGGACGCGATGGGCTCGCCGTCGTCGTCCCACACGGGCTGGGTGCCCACGGTGACCCGGTAGGGCACCTCCACCCCGCCGATGGTGACCGTGTCCTCGTTGGTGACCGCTGCGTCCGCGGGAACCTCGACCTTGCCACTGTCCCCAGACGACGTGTCGCCCTCGGCTTGATCGCCTTGATCGCCTTGATCGTCTTGGGCTGCGAGGTTGGGCGGCAGCGCGAAGGCTAGCGCGCAGAGAACGGTCATCAGGCCAGACGTGCAGCAAGTGGTCATTGTGTGTTCCGCGACGGGGACGTTGGAGCCGTGGAATCTAAGGTCGATCGTTGGTCACCGCAACGGTGGGGAGTTGGCCGGAGGCTTTCGCGTCGGTGGCTGCTGTCCTCAAGCGTCTTCGATACAGAGCTGGCGAGTTCCGCGCCGGGCGCTGAGTGGACCTTCAAGGTCAAAGGCCAGCTCGCGTTCGTCATGCCGAGCGTGGGAGTGATGCGGACCTTCGTGGTGAACCACATGATCCACCATCGTGCCCCACTCGGCGTCTCTGCGGAGAGAGGGTACAAAGCCCCCCCACCACCTCCGCGACCGCCAACCCAGACTGAACCTGAATCGCCAACTCGTCGGTGGGACCTCCAGCCACATCAATCCGGACAGCCTGAGCTCAACGAGCGACCTTCGGCACCTCAAGCGGCGCTGCTCAGGGACTCAGCAGGCATTCTCCCCAGCACCTGTCCAGAGCCGGTAGCGTGTATACTTCGGCGACCATGGTGATCTCTTCGCATCTCTTTCGCCGTGTCTCCTGGCTTCTCTGGCTGTCGTTGGGGAGTGGGCTCTCTGTCCAGGCCCATGACGGCATCCACGCACGGCTGTCGCGGCTCGATGTGGCCTTGGCCGATCAACCGGATCAGCCGGAGCTGCTCGTGCGCCGGGCCGACCTGCACCGTCGACACGACGAGGCGACTTTGGCCTGGGCCGACCTGCGCCGGGCCAGAGCGTTGCCGGGAGGCAGAGACCACGTGCTCATCGTCGAAGCAGAGCTGGCGCGTGACCTGGGTTGGTGGCAACTCGCCCGGCGCAGGATCGCGGAGCATCTCACAGCGCACCCCGACGATGTCGACGGACAGGTGTTGCACGCCGAGTTGTTGTCCGGCCTCGGTGACCACGAGGCAGCGGCGGCGGCCTACCGACGGGCGCTTGCAGGCCAAGCGTCCGGGTCGCCCGAGCTGTATCTCGCCGCGTCCGCCACACTGAAGGCGGGCGGCGCTGGAGGAACATTGGCTGCTCTGGCGTTGATCGAAGAGGGCCTCGGGCGCATGGGCTCCCAGGTCAACATGCAGCTGGAGGCTGTGACTCTGCTCGCGGCCCTCGGTCGGCTCGACGAGGCGCTAGAACGCTTGGAAGAGCTGGCTCGCATCTCGCCGCGACCGGAGCGCTGGCTGGTGCAACGGGGCGATTTGCTCTGGGATGCCGGGCAAGGCGCCGCTGCACGGGCGGCCTATTTGAATGCCATCCGTGCGCTGAACTCCGGTGCCCGACGACGCTCCCACACGGCCGCTGCAGGGGCTCTGCGAGAACATCTCGCGGCCCGCATGGCACAGTTCGCGCCAGCCGACGCGACCACCCACTGACTCGACCACCCGCCGCCCCCCGCCATGTCGGAACGCACCATGACTCGGAGCTCGCTCTCTTCGCACACGACGTCCTGGCGACGGCTCTTCGCTGCTGGCTGCTGGCTGCTGCTGTCGGCGCCGCTGCTGTGCTCCCAGACAACTCTCGTCAGCGTGGGCTCGACCTGGAGTTTCCTCGACGACGGCGTCGACCCCGGCCTCAGCTGGACCGCTCTCGCCTTTGATGACAGCAGCTGGTCGGCCGGGCCAGCGCCCTTGGGCTACGGCGGCGACGGCCCGCTGACGGCTGTCGACTTCGGTCCGGACTCCGCGAACAAGTTCACCACCACCTGGTTTCGCCACGAGTTCAATGTGGCTAACCCCGCGTCGTTCGACTTCGCCCTGCTGCGCCTGCGACGTGACGATGGTGCGGTGGCGTACCTCAACGGCACAGAGATCTTCCGCAGCAACCTACCCACTGGCACCATCAACTCGTCGACCTTCTCATCGAGCACCGTCTCGGCCGCTGAGGAGTACTCGTTCTACTCGCAGGAAGTTGACCCGGCGCTGCTGCTGGTCGGCAACAACGTGCTGGCCGTCGAAGTGCACCAGCGCAGCCTCAGCAGCTCGGACCTGAGCTTCGACGCCGCGTTGTTCGCCGACGACAAGGAGCTGATCACCCGCGGACCCTACCTGCAGCTGAAGACATCCAGCTCGGTGATCGTCCGCTGGCGCAGTCACGTGGACACCCTGGGTCGCGTAGCCTGGGGCACGTCCCCCGGCAACCTGACCAACTTCGCGGACGACGCTCTGCTGGCCAAAAAGCATGCCATCACCATCTCGGGGCTGCCACCGAGCAGCACCTGGTTCTATTCCGTGGGAACGCCGACAGACGTGCTGGCCGGCGACGACCCTGTGCACACCTTCACCACCGCGCCCGTGCCCGGGACCAACCAACCCGTGCGCATCTGGGCCATCGGCGATTCGGGCGAGGCCGACGCCAACGCCGACGCCGTCCGTGATGCCTACCTCACGTACACCGGCGCCACAGCCACCGACGTGTGGTTGATGCTGGGCGACAACGCGTATGACGACGGCACCACAGCCCAGTACCAGGCGGCCGTCTTCGATCGTTACCCCACCATGCTGGCCCAAACCGGGCCGTGGCCCACTCGGGGCAATCACGACAAGAACCTGAGCATCTTTCACGACCTCTTCGATTTCCCCACTGCTGGCGAAGCAGGTGGCCTGCCTTCGGGCACCGAGGCCTACTACTCATTCGACTACGCCAACATCCACTTTCTGTGCCTCGATTCCGAAGGTAGCAGCAAGGCCACAAACGGACCCATGTGGACCTGGGCCGATGCCGATCTCGCAGCCACCGATCAAGAGTGGATCATCGCCTACTGGCATCACCCCCCTTACACCAAGGGCAGCCACGATTCGGACAACGAGTCGGACCTGGTGGCCATGCGTGTGTTCTTCCTGCCGATGCTCGAAGACCACGGCGTCGACCTGGTGCTCAACGGCCATAGCCATAGCTACGAGCGCAGCTCCTTGATCGACGGGCACTACGGATTGTCGACGACGTTCGATCCGTCCATGGTCATCGATGGCGGCGACGGCAACCCGACGGGCGATGGCGCGTACAACAAGGGCGTTGGTCCCCACGAAGGAACGGTCTACTGCGTCGCGGGCAGCTCCAGCAAGCTGTCCTCCGGTCCGCTGGATCATCCGGCCATGGTCGTGGCCTCGATGATTCTGGGCTCGTTAGTCATCGACGTGGACGACGATGAGCTGCGCGTCACGTTCCTCGACGACTCGGGCGCTGTCTTCGACGACCTGCTCATGCGTCATTACGATGCCTGGAACGACCTGGGCAACGGGCTGGCCGGAACCACCGGCGTGCCGCTGCTCGACGGACGCGGGCCCTTGCTCGGGGACACCTTCGTCGCTCTCGATCTGAGCGGCGCCCTGCCCAGCGCCGGGGCCACCCTGGTCGCCGGCCTCAGCGCCTTGAACCTGCCCTTCAAGGGTGGCGTGTTGGTTCCCAGCCCCGATGTGTTGTTCGTGGGTTTGGTAACAGATGGCTTGGGCGACATCCACCTCGTCGGCAGCTGGCCCCCGGGCATTCCCCCAGGCGTGAGCAGCATCTTTCAGTACTGGATCGGCGACCCCGGCGCGACCGTCTCGTTCTCGGCCAGCAACGGCGTGGCTGCTGTGGCTCAGTAGGTCGGGGCGCATCGGTCATCCGGCCTCGCGGTTGTGATTGCCGGCCGCTGACCCCGTGCCAGTCAGGGGATGGTGATCGCAATGGCGTTGGTTGAGCTGAGTGTGCTGCCGTGTCCGCATTCGCTCGTGTTGATCCAAACGTACTGGCCGACGATCTGCAGCCCTGATCCGAAAGGGATGGGGAATGCCGTGTAACCGCCCTCATTCGCTGTGACTGGGATGATGACGTTCAGGCTTGTGAGGTCCACGTGGAGGTTGATGCCCAGGACAGGAGTGCCCATGGCGTCGGCTGCGAGCCCTAAGACCAGGAAGCCAGAGGCATTGGGGGGCGCGTGGACAGAAGTGACGGAGAACGCCTGTCCCGGAGGGGCAGTGACACCGATGGCGAGCGGGCCATCGCAGGCCGATGTTCCACAGTTTGTAGACGAGGTTTCGCCAATCCAGCGTCGCAGCCTCGGTGACATGGGGCACCTCTAAGTAATCAACCAGGCCGAGCGCCACATCCATGGGTGCCATGTATGGGATGGCCTGCCCGCCGATGAACGAGGGTGTCCCGTACCCTGCCTCCCAGAACATGTGGGCGTAACCGGTGATCGCATTGGGCTGCTGCTTGAAGTACTCAAGGATCGGAGCCGGAAAGGCTTCGAGCGGGTCGAAGGCCGTCTCGCTGATTCCCAGTCCGGTCGCATGTCCAAAGATCGAAGCTCTGAAGCCCGAGGCCTCTGTTCAGAACTGCTGAATGAGACCAGGTTCGCCTTGTGTCGATGGATTTTCTGAGCCCGTGACCAGCGGGGCATACATGGCGAAGAAGATGACTGGGTCGAGCTCGTACTTGGCCCAGATCAGCGGTGCGACGATGCTCAGTTCTGCGCTCTGTTGCTGCTGATAGAGATCGTCCGCAGTGAGATCGACTGCGGTTCCGCAGAGCTGGATATGTGCATGTGTATCAACATCATGCCAGAGAGCGGGAGGCTGGACAGAGCGAGTTTGAGCCTGGCCCTCTCTCTATAAAAGTCCTGAGGGCCGCTCATTTGAGGTTCTTTGTTGGCTCAACTGGACAGCGCGTTCGAACCCACTCCTTGTCGCCGCCGCGCGTCGATCGGAGCTGCCTCTGTCGGGTCTACGGTGACAGCCCCCGCCGTGAGTGACTGACTGTTCCCGTGGATCGACGTCGTGCTCATGGCAGGCTCCGCAGCGATGGGGATCGTGTCCTTTGGTTGTGGGGCCTCATGCTCAGCTTGAATCCTGGCCCGGGCTCCGGCCCTCGGCCTCGGCTCGGATACCGGCCAGCATGCCGCGGAAGACAAGTCCGTGCAACGGCTTGACCGCGTACCAATAGAGCAGGCCCGAGAGGCCCTTGGGAATGAAGCGCGCGGTCTGTTCGAGGCGCACGCCGTCACCCTCGGGCGTGATTTCGAAGGCCAGTAACGCCTCGCCGGGCACCTTCATCTCGGCTCGCAGGGCGATGCGCTGCGGCGGCTCGAGCAGGGTCACGCGCCAGAAGTCGAGGGCCTCGCCGTAGGCCACCTGCGTGGGGTCCTTGCGGCCGCGGCGCAAACCGGGCCCGCCGCACAGCCGGTCCATGCCACCGCGCAGCTTCCACAGCCAGTCGGCCCCGTAGTAGCCGTGGCCGCCGCCGATGCGGCACACCGCTGCAAAGACGTCCTCGGCTGAGCCCTGGATGAAGACCGACCAGCTGTCGGTGAAGGCCTTCCCACCAGACCAGTCGGGGTCGCCCGGAATGGGACCCGCGTCGCTCCAGGCGGTTTCGACCGTGTGCTTGTCGAGGTGCGCGAAGGCTGCTTCGACCGACTCGCGGACGCTCATCAGCGACCTGGGCATGAGCCGCGCTGCGGCGTCGTCGCCACAGACCACCGGGTTGCGCAACCCGTCGGCCAAAGGCCGGGCGATCAGGTGACTAATGGGCGTGACGAAGTGGATCCACCAGGAGCTGAGCCGTGGGGTCAGCACCGGCACGGGCAGCACCAGCCGACGCCGAAGGCCGCGCACTTCGGCCACGAGCTTCAGGAATTCTTGGTAAGTGAGCACGTCCGGGCCGCCGATGTCGAGGGTGCGGCCGAGGGTCTCGGGAGTCTCCAGGCAAGTGACGAGGTAGCCGAGCACGTCCCGCACGGAGATGGGCTGGCAGCGCGTTCGCACCCAGCGCGGCGTGATCATCATCGGCAGCCGCTCGACGAGGTAGCGCAGCACTTCGAATGACGCCGAGCCCGAGCCGATGATCATGGCGGCGCGCAGCACCGTCAGCGGGACTCCATCCGCCGCGAGGACCCGCTCGACCTCGCGACGTGACGCAAGGTGCTCGCTGAGCGCAGGGCCGGCCTCGCCCAGGCCGCCCAGGTAGATGATACGGTCGAGGGAGGCCGCTTTGGCGTAGCGGGAGAAGAGCGTGGCCAGTTCAAGGTCGCGTTGGCGGTACTCGTCTCCCGACGCCAGCATCGAATGCACCAGGTAGTACGCCGAGCCGCAGCCCTGCAGCGCGGACTCCAGGCTTGCGGCGTCGCCCACGTCGCCCTGGACGATCTCGAGGGACGGATGATCGCTCCAGTCTCGGTCGGCCAGCTTGCGGGGTGAGCGCGCCAAACAACGCACTCGGTAGCCCTGGCCGAGCAGTCGCGGCACAAGCCGTCCGCCGATGTAGCCAGTAGCACCCGTGACCAGCACAGGGCGAGGGTCACGTAGAGTCGAGGGTGTTTCCATTGTGTGGACCTATTCGTCTTCGAACGCTGTCTGGATTCAAGCGGAAGAGTGCTCGCAGCCAGGCCACGCCGTTCGTTTATGGATCTCGCGCATCCGGCCGCCCTCGGCCGGCGAAGAAGAGATTCCCAGCTTACCTGACCGAACCACGAGGCCCAGCCCATGCCCTCCCGCGTCCCCCCCCTTCGCTGTTCCGCCCAAGGTGACATCCGCGCCGACGGCCGCTGGGTGCTGTATTGGATGACGGCGACCCGGCGCACCCGGGCCAATCACGCCCTCGACCGGGCCATCGAACTGGCGCGGCAACTCGATCGCCCGCTGCTGGTGCTCGAGGCCTTGCGTTGCGACTACCGCTGGGCGTCGCCGCGCTTCCACCGCTTCGTCCTGGACGGCATGGGCGACAACGCCAGAGCCCTGACGGCGGCGGGCGTCACCTACTACCCGTTCGTCGAGACCCGCCCCGGGGAGGGACGGGGCCTGCTGGAGCGCTTGGCGGAAGACGCCTGCGCCGTGGTGGCTGACCACTCGCCCGTCTTCTTCTTGCCGGCGATGCTCGAGGCGGCTCGCAGCAGGATCACCGTGCGCTTTGAGGCGATCGACAGCGTTGGGCTGCTGCCCCTTCGTTCCAGCGACCGGGCGCGGTTCAGGGCCTACGACTTCCGCCGCTTGTTGCAGCGCGAGCTA
Organism: Pseudohongiellaceae bacterium; assembly: GCA_047638635.1. Classification (GTDB taxonomy): domain Bacteria; phylum Planctomycetota; class B15-G4; order B15-G4; family B15-G4; genus CAZIAK01. The sequence goes on from JBLIMM010000072.1 coordinate 8,731, forward strand.
CCCGCACAACTCGCCCACACGGCCTTGCGCGCCCCCCTGCGCCGGCTAGCTCTGCGCCCTCTGCCAGCGCTTCCAGAAGACGTCGCCCGGCGTTGGCCGGCCGCTCCCTTGGCTGAGATTGGCTTGGTGAATGGCGGCCTCGACCTGGCTGCGATGCCCCTCGATCACGCCGTCGCCCCCGTCGAAGAGGAGGGCGGAAGTCGCGCTGGCCAGGCGGCCCTGCGGCGCTTCGTCCGCGACGTCCTGCCGCACTATGGCGAGCGGCGCAACCACCCTGACCAAGAGGGCACCAGCGGCCTCTCTGCCTATCTGCATTTCGGTCATCTCTCGGCCCAAGAAGTCTTCGACGCCGTGACAGCCGCCGACGACTGGACCCCGGAGCGCCTCAGCCGACACGTCACCGGCAAGCGAGAGGGATGGTGGGGACTGTCTCCGTCGGCGGAGGCCTTCGTCGATCAGCTGCTGACTTGGCGAGAGCTGGGCCAGCACTTCTGCTTCCATCGCCCGGATCACTCCGAGTACGCATCGCTGCCCGACTGGGCCCGAACGAGCCTAGCCGAGCACGCCACCGACCCGCGCCCCTACGTCTACTCCCACGAACGCTTCGAGCAAGCCGACACCCACGACCCGCTGTGGAACGCCGCCCAGCGTCAGCTGCGCGAGACCGGTGTGATCCACAACGCCGTGCGCATGTTGTGGGGCAAGAAGATCCTGCACTGGAGCGCCTCGCCCGAGGAAGCCTGGGAGACGCTCTTCGCACTCAATGACCGCTGGGCCCTCGACGGCCGCGATCCCAACAGCTCGTCGGGTATCGGCTGGGCCTTGGGGCGCTTCGACCGAGCCTGGGGTCCCGAGCGGCCGGTGTTCGGCAAGGTGCGCTACATGACCAGCGACTCATCGCGCCGCAAGTGGCGCCTCAAGGCCTGGCTCGAGCGCTGGTCGGGCGCCGAGTAACCGCCGCCACACCTTAGAGACCGTCGCGAAGTCCATGGTGGGGCATCGTCCACCGAGCCCCCCGCTGAGTTGTTCAGCCGTCCTCTTGTGTCACTCGGCCTGCCTCGCGCAGACCTCGCCCTGTGCGTTCGGTGAGTGAGTCGCCCAGCTCGACCCGCCAGCCCTCGGCCAGCCCCAGCAGTCGTTCGACCACGTTGGGATGGGCCGCTGACACATCGGTCGTCTCGTAAGGATCGGACTCAAGATCGAACAGTGCCCCCTCGATGCGACGGGAGTAGTCGTATGAACCGGGCTTGCCAGCGCTACCGAGAGCACGCCCTGCCATGGAGCGGTAGCCGTGAGCAAGATGCAGCTTCCAGCGACCTGCACGGAGAGCCTCTAGCGCGCTCGTGTGATAGTAGAAAGCGAGAGACTCGTGAGCTGAGACCGCGCCGGGTTCGCCCACGATGAGCGGCCAGATATCCAGACCATCGATGGTGTGATCTGGCAGGGGTTGGCCCAGCAGGCGGGCGATGGTGGGCAACACGTCAATGGTCATGGCCGGCTCGGTGCAGAGTGATTGCTCGGGGATCACTCCTGGCCAGCGCATCAGGCAAGGCACCCGCACGCCGCCCTCGAAGGTCGTGCCCTTGCCCTCGCGGAGCCCACCGGTCAGCCCGGCGTGATCGCCGTAGCTCAGCCACGGACCGTTGTCGGACGCGAAGATCACCAAGGTTTTCTCGTCGACGCCCAGGCGCTCCAAGGTGCTCATCACCCGGCCCACGCTCCAGTCGATCTCTTCGATCACATCGCCGTAGAGTCCCACCGATGAGCCGCCCTCACGCTCGGCCGAAACATGCAGGGGCACGTGGGGCATGGGCTGGGCGAGGTAGGCGAAGAACGGCCGCTCGGCGGCGACCGAGCGCTCGATAAAATCTACGGTGCGCTCGGTGAAGTCGGTGGTGAAGCGGCTCTGGTCGCCGTTCAGGGCGACGACCTGATCGCCGTCATAGGTCGGCAGGTCGACCCAGGCCTTGGGGCTCTCGGGATGGTTCGGCCACATGTCGTTCGAATAGGGGATGCCGGACCACTCGTCAAAACCATGGCGGGTGGGAAAGAACGGCGGCAAGCAACCCAGGTGCCACTTGCCGTTCATGGCCGTGGCGTAGCCCGCGTCCCGGCACAGCTCTGCCAGAGTCAGCTCTCCATCGGCTATGCCATGCTTCGCGTTCGGTCCCAGGGCGCCGTGAAGACCCAAGCGATTGGGATAGCAGCCGGTGAGCAGGGCCGCCCGTGAAGCCGAGCAAACGGGCTGAGCCACGTAGAAGTCGGTGAAGCGCACGCCCTCGTCTGCCAGCTGGTCGATGGCAGGGGTCGCCCAGGGCGCTTCGGCGTTGCAGTCCACATCGCCCCAGCCCATGTCGTCGACGAAGATCAGCACGATGTTGGGCGGCGAGAGCGAGGTGTTGTGAGCCCCGCTGTAGCAGCTAGCCAGGCTAGCGAGGCAAAGCCACAAGACTGCCCTTCGCACCCTGTTGCCGAACTCTCTTGGCAGAGCAGGCTGGTTGGTCGATGACGCCGTACTGGTCATAGCAGAGGTTCCTTTGCAACATAAGCTGAGCGGGCTGCGGACAAACTAGACTACGCAAGCCATGGGCAATCTACACGGACCGAGCGACCATGAAGAGCAGGACTCACAGATGAGCGGGATCATCGTCGCACTGCTCGCTGCCTTGACACTGACAAGCTGCGCTGGCTCACAGGCCGCGCTCTCGACGCCCCCGCCGCAGCCTAACCTCATCGTGTTTCTCGTGGACGACCTAGGTTGGCAGGACATCTCACTGCCCTTGGACCATGAGCCCACACCGTTCAACGAACGTTACCGCACGCCGAACGTGGAGCGCCTCGCAGCCCAGGGCATGACCTTCACCCAGGCCTACGCGTCGGCGCCAGTCTGCACCCCCACGCGCACCAGTCTGATGACCGGCCGCAGCCCCGCGCGCAACCACATCACCTACTGGACCTTGAACGCCGATAGCGACACGTCCGCACCCTTCGCCGGTCTGCTGCCCCCCGCCTGGAACGTCAACGGATTGCAGCCCGACGACGTCACCCTGCCGGCCCTGCTCGGTCAAGCGGGCTACCGCACGATTCATGTGGGCAAGGCGCACTTCGGAGCGCAAGGTACTCTCGGAAGCGATCCCATCAATCTGGGCTTCGATGTGAACGTGGCCGGTCACGGAGCGGGTGCGCCTGCCAGCTACTTGGCCAGGGAATCGTTCTCCCGAGGCAACGTCTGGGACGTCCCCGGCCTGGAGAGTTGGCATGGGAGCGACGCCTACCTCACCGAAGCTTTGAGCGCCGAGGCCTTGTCCGCCGTGCGTGACGCCGTGGCAGCAGGCCAGCCGTTCTTTCTGAACATGGCGCCCTACGCGGTGCACACGCCGATCATGGCCAACCCCCGCCATGTGGACGACTACCCGGGATTGCCCCCCGTCGAAGCCGCCTATGCTTCCATGATCGCTGGAGTCGACAAGGCCCTGGGCGAGCTGCTCGATCTTCTCGACGAACTCGACATCGCCGGCGAAACCGTGGTGATCTTCACCTCGGACAACGGCGGCCTCTCCGCCCACGGTCGGGCAGGCGAGCCCCACACCCACAACGCGCCGTTGCGCAGCGGCAAGGGCTCGTACTACGAAGGCGGGCTGCGCGTCCCTGCGGTGGTGCGCTGGCCCGGAGTGACCGAGGCGGGCAGCCGCTCTCTCGTGCCCATCATCACCCACGATCTGTTTCACACCTTGCTGGCCATGGCCGGTGTGAGCTTGACAGCTAAGCAGCGCTGGGTTCTCGATGGCATGGACATCTCCCCGCTGCTGAAGGGCAGCTCGACCTGGTCAGAACAGGTGTCTTTCCGAACCCTCTTCTGGCACCAACCCCACTACTGGGGCATCCCCGGACCGGGCATCGAGCCCTTCAGCGCCATGCGATGGGGCCGCTTCAAGCTGATCTACCGTCACCTCGACCGGGGCTTTGAGCTGTATGACCTGCAGGTCGACCTGGGCGAGCGACATGACCTGGCGCCCAGTCAGCCAGAGCTCCTGCAGCAGCTAGCAGGCGATCTGAAGCGCTGGCTGCGACGGTCGGGCGCACAAATGTCCATTGACGAGGAGAGCGGCGAACCGGTGCAGTGGCCAGCAGACGCGCTGGCTCTTCGCGACGAGGACTAACGCGCTGGCGTCACGGCGTCGGGCTGCTCAGCTGTCGTCCACTTCATAGTGTTTCCGTAGCCGGGCCAGCTCTGTCTCCAGCTCTGCTCGAAGCTGTGCGTAGGCCGGATCGTTATGGACGCTGTTCAGTTCATGGGGATCTCGTTCGAGGTCGAACAGTTCCCACTCGCTCAGGCCCGACGGATCGCCCGAAGATTCGCCCGAAGATTCGCTCGAAGATTCGCTCGAAGCCAAGCCCGGATAGCGGATCAGCTTGTACCTCGCCGTGCGCACGCCGTAGTGGGGCTCGACGTTGTGAATGCCTACCTCGTGATACTCGTAGTAGAGAGAGTCGCGCCAGTCTGCTGGCGTCTCGCCGGCGAGCAACGGCATCAGACTGGCCCCTTGCATAGACGGCGGCGCGACAACACCCGCTGCCTCCAAGAACGTCTGGGCCAGGTCGAGGTTTTGAACCAGGTGTTCGTTTCGAGATCCAGGCGAAACCGCTACGGGCCAGCGAACGATCAAGGGCAGCCGCAGGGCCGGCTCGTACATGAAGCGCTTGTCGTACCAGCCGTGCTCGCCGAGAAAGAAGCCCTGATCTGAGCTGTAGACCACGATGGTGTTCTCGGCCAGGCCCTGGGCGTCGAGCTGATCGAGCAGTCGCCCCACGCTCTCGTCCACCGAGGCGATGCAGCGCAGGTAGTCCTTGATGTAGCGCTGGTACTTCCAACGGACGAGGGCGTCTCCCGTGGGTGGCTCACGATCAAAGGCCTCATCGATGGGGATGTAAGCTTCGTCCCATGCTTGGCGCTGCTCTGCAGTCATGCGCCCCAGCAGATCAGCTGCCCAAAGGTCAGGGCCTTCCAGCGACCGACTCTCGCTGACATCCCCGATCAGCTTGAGGTCGTAAAGATCGTAGAGGTGCCGGGCGATGGACATCTCCTGCAGCTGCGCCGCCGCACCTCGCCCCGTGTAATCGTCGAACAGCGTGGGCGGTTCGGGGATGGTCTGGTCTGCATACAGACCGTGCTGCGCCGGCCCGGGCATCCAGGTGCGATGCGGGGCCTTGTGCTGAACCATGAGCAGAAATGGCCGCTCGTTGTCAGCGCGATCATCGAGCCAATTCAACGCCAGGTCAGTGGTGATCTCGGTGACGTAGCCCTCGATGCGCCGACTTCCGGCAGCGCTCTCGAAGTCAGGCCCGTAGTAGTGGCCCTGCCCCGGCAAGATCTCCCAGTGGTCAAAGCCCGTAGGGTCAGACTTCAGGTGCCACTTGCCGATCAACGCCGTCTCGTAGCCCGCGCCCTGCAGCACCTGGGGAAACGTCGTCTGGCTACCATCAAACACGGCCCCGTTGTCGACCACGCCGTTCTTGTGGCTGTGCAATCCGGTCAGAACCACCGCTCGGGCCGGGGCGCAGATGCCGTTGGTGCAGAAGGCGTTCTCGAAGACCATGCCTTCCGCAGCGAGGCGGTCGATGTGGGGCGTCGTGTTGATCACCGATCCGTAAGCCCCCACTGCGGCGGCAGAGTGATCGTCGGTGTAGATGAAGAGGATGTTCGGGCGCTGCGGCGAGAGCGCCGCGCGCTCCACGTCCCCCGGCGCCCCGCAGCCCCACAAGCTCGCGACGGTCAAGGCCAGGGTCAAGCAAAGGTGCGAGCTGGTCGTCATCGTTAAGCCTCCCTGGAGTCGGGCGGCCATGGTAGCGCGCGGCTAACCACAATGGGGCTCCTGTTACTGTCCAGCGGGCTCAGCGCCCGGGCACGGCGTCGCTTACGCTGAGGCTCAGCAGCACAGCAACGTCTTTGCGGTTCGATGAGTTGCTGCTCACGAAGAGGACCTGGCTGCCCGAGGGCATCACCACCGTGGTGTCGATGCTGAAGATCTGCAGGGTCAGGAGGGTCATCTCCACGGGAGGCAAATCTTCATCCAGGACAGCCTCCATGGTCTCCACCGGTTGTTCGATCTCAGTGTGCTCAAGGTACAGGCCCAAACCGTAGGTGCCGTCAGGCAGGAGCACCGCCTGCACGTTGACGACCAAGCCCTCCTGCACGGTCTCGATGATCGGAACGGCGACCTTGCGATCGCCGGGCTGCACAACGTGCAGGCGCCAATCGACGATGAAGCTCTGCTCCTTGATGACCTTGAGTTCGCCTCGCTGACGAGGCAGCGTCGACAGGGCAGGCGCAGCCAGCCACTGGACGCCTGCATCCTCCAGCCCAGCGAGGAGCGCTTCTTGCTGCCCTGTCTCCAGCGGCGCGAAAAATCTCTCCGATGCGTAGCCAAGCTCCGCAAACGTGTCAGGCGCCACAGCCAGCAGCTGGGCCTTCACCGTGATGACGCCCCTGTCGACGCGCTGCTGCTGCAGAAACGCCTGCACCCAGAGCTGTTGCGCGGGGGTGCAATGGGCCACCAACGAAGAGCCAGCCATGGATCTGATCTGCCCCGGAAACTCGTCGAGCGACGGCGTGATGTAGGCCGTGATCATGGTGGCCAGATCAGCGGCCGCAGCGATGGTGAGCTGGCGTTGTCCCTCCAGCTCTTCAAGCTGTTCCCTCCATGCCGCGGCGTCGTAACCCACGTCACTCTTCAGCGACTGAGCGTGGGACACGTCCGCGGCAGCGAAGCCGCTGATGTCGCCGACCTCCTAGAACTCCAGCACAGCGTCACGGTGTGCCACGAAGGGGACGAGCACCGGCTGGGTGGCGACCAGGGGTTTCTCAAAACTGTACTCCCGTTTCGATTCTTGATCCTGAGCTGTCAGAGCGACGGACAGGGTGGCGAGCAGCAGCAGGGTCTTCAGGGTCGTGTCCATGAATCGGTCCAGGCCATAGCGAGAGAAAGAACGGGTTGTTGGAGAGAGGAGCGGGCCGCGCGGTGGCTGGTGATGACGCCGTTGGGCTGGTGCACTTGCCGAGTGGTGCCTCGCGCGTCAATCTGGCTGACGATGATCTTCCACGAGAGCACTCGGGCGACGGCTGAAGGCCCGGGCGGAGACGCAGTCGGTGACGCAGTCGGTGACGCTGTCGGTGACGCTGTCGGTGACGCAGTCGGTGACG
>JBLIMM010000073.1:0-15903 GCA_047638635.1 Pseudohongiellaceae bacterium
GCCGCGGCGCGTACTGAGCGAGCTTTCGGCTCGGACTCGCCGAAGATGCTGAAGTCGAGAGGGCGTTACGGACGATAGGGACGAAGAGAATGCCCCCGTTTGTGCCAATCGAGAAACGTCGATGAGAGCTTTGTTGTTCGCAAATCAGCCCGGTAAGGAGCTGGCTCCCTTTACTGACGACTCTTGCGTCACCCTGCTGCCGGTCCTCGGCAAGCCGATCATCGTCCATGCGTTGGAAAGTCTCGCTGGCGTTGAGATTGAAGAGGTTCTCGTGGTCATTTCCTCCCACGCTGAACGGGTCGAGGCTGAGTTAGGCGACGGTACCCGCTGGGGACTGCGGCTGAACTACATCACCACGCCGAACGATTTACCCTGGCCCGACGTGGTCTCGCGACTGGGCCGTTTTCTCGACGGTCAGAGCGATTTCTTGGCGGTGCGTGGCGATGTGGTGCGCTCCGAGAACAGTATGGTCGAGTTTCTCTCGATCGCCGGATCGCGCCCTGAGTCGAACATTGAAGGAGTCGCTTTCAAGGGCGGTGCCGCCGGGCTGCGCCTGGTGCGTGGCGCCTGGGACGACGAATACACTCCCGTGCTCCTAGAAAGCACGTCGGTGGTGCAAGTGGTCGATCATGCTTCGCTGTTGTCCGCCAACTGCCGTGCGGCAGCGGGGGAGATCGGCTCGAAATGGATCGGCGGTCATGCCATCGCAGAAGGTGTGCGCATCGGCTCCCACAGCGAGATCGCTCGAGACACCCTGCGCTCACCACCGTTCTATGCGGACGAGGGCGTGAAAGTTCGGGCCGGAGCGGTGCTCGAAGGCCCGGTCGTCTTGGGACAAAACGTGATCGTCGACGAAGGTGCGGTGATCCATAACGCCTTGGTCATGCCGAACACCTACGTCGGCCGTGAAGTGGAGCTGCGCAACGCCATCGCTTGGCGTAAGCAGCTCATTCGCGTGGACCTGGGCACGTCGACCCGCATTGACGACCCGTTCCTGCTCGGTGATCTCACGGACGCTCCCGCCTTGCGGGCCATCAGCAACTTCACTCAAAAGGCAGTGGCGCTTACGTTGCTTGCTGCAAGCCTCCCTCTTTGGCCACTCGTGGCTGTGAGTTCTCTGCTCTGCAAGCCAGGAGCGCCATTCCGTAAGGTCGAGCTCCTGGGCAACCGTCGCCAGCTCGTTCCAGGTTCAGCCGAACGTCGTTCCCGTCAGCCCTTTCGCTACTGGAAGGCCGCAGTACCGGTGCCGTTCTTGAGTCACCTGGGGCGTTTGATCCCGGTGATTAAGGGCGACTTGGCTCTGGTGGGTGTGCGGCCATTGTCTGCTGCACGAACGGACGAACTGCAAGATGAATGGCAGCTCAGCAGAGAAAGCGCACCGGCGGGACTCGTCGGGCCGGCCCATGCTCACGGCGATAGCGAAGAGGAAAAACTACTCATCGAAGCGCTGTTTGCCCAGGGCGAGAGCCCTTGGAAGGGCTTCGGAATGCTGCCTTCGTCTTGCGCGGCGCTGTTCTCTGCAGGGGCGTGGAAGCCTGAGCCGACGTTGCGCCTCTGAGCGCGGGAGCGGTGGCTACGCTTCGCCCACGCGGGTGAATCTCTGATCGCGCGTTGGCGATCCGCACCCACCGAGGGCGAGGAGATGCCTGCTGAGCTAGCTGACTGCTGGCCTAGACTGCTGCTTCTCGCGCGCACTCGGCTGCACTCATTGCAGCCTCTGCGTACTCAGTCCTGCCCGCCGGCGTCGCCTGCTTCTTGAAGCGATGAGCTCAGGTTCAGCCCGCGATAGCGTCTGGTCTGCCAGAACAAGCGCACCAAATGTCGCGCGTCATTGAGGTAGCGGCGCAGCAGCCGACGTGGCTCCATGAGCCAGCGGAAGAGCCACTCCAGGCCGAGCTTCTGCCACATGGGGGGGGGCGCGGCGCACACGTCCGGTGATGAAGTTGAAGGTGCCACCGACACCGATGGCCAGGCGACAGTTCATCTGGGCCAGGTAACGATCGATAAAGAAGTCTTGCTTGGGGCAGCCGAAGCCCACGAGCGCCAGGTCCGCGCCCGTTGTAGCGATTTCTTTGGCGAGCGATTGGCAAGCCTGCTCGTTTTTCAGGTTCACCATCGGCGCAGACTGGCCAGCCACGATGAGCTCGGGGAAGCGCTTGCGCATGATCTCGATGGTCTCTTGGCCGGCGGCATCGCTTCCACCCAAGAAGTAGACCGAGCGACCACGCTGGGCCGCTTCGCCAATGAGCGGGACGACGAAATCTGCCCCAGCCACACGCTCTGCGATGGGTTCACCGGCTAACCGTGAGAGCCACACCAGCGGTGCGCCATCGGCGCTGACGAGATCCGAGAGCAACAGGCTGTGTTGGAGTGCTTCGTCGTCGTGGTCTAGGGCCAAGAAATCGAGGTTGGCTGTGGCCACGCGTCGTTGCCCCACGGGGTCGTCGAGCCATCCGCCCATGAGCGCGATGGTGTCATCGAGTCCGAGGCGAGACACCAGCACACCACCCAGGGGCACGGTGTCTGGGTCGTGTTCAGCACGGTCGGCAGACAAAAGTCAATCCTCAACGAGACGCCGAGCCGGGCCCTCAGCGAGGGAGGCTACTGGGCTCATCGAATCTGGAGTATGTCTGGCAGAAGATCGATTTGCCCATCTGCCGAAGAGGCGAGCCGCTGCCTACTCTCCCGTTACAGATCCCTTGGACTGAAACTCGTGCCGCGACAACTCATCACTTGCTTGCTCGGACTTCTGCTGCTCGCCTCCGTCGGCTGCATTGCTGACGAGGGAGCGGGGGATTCTCCGGTGATGATGTACGACTTGGATTCGCCGGAGTACGTCGTTGCGGACGAACTTTTCGACCAGGCACGGCCCTCGTTCGATGGGTTATCGCCCTTGGCTCCTCAGGTCGATGGGGAGTCTCGCCTGGGTCCAGCAGACATCTTTCAGCTCGACGTGTGGGGCAACATGGAGCTGTCCGGGGAGTCTGTAGTGGGTCCGGATGGGGCGTTCACCTTGCCCTTCTACGGGGTGATCATGGTGGGCGAGCTCACTCGTACTGAGTCGGGCTGGTGGTGTTCTCGCGAATGCAGACAAGACAGACGTGTTGATCACTCGGGGCAACGAGATGGTCACTCGGATCAACCTCTACGAGCTGCTACGGCAGGGGAACCTGGCGTTGAACATCTAGTTGATGCCCAACGACATCGTCTACGTCCCTGATGATGAGCAGCGCTTGGTGACTGTGATTGGCCAAGTGCATGCGCCAGCGATGATCCCGCTGCACCAGCGACTCGACTTGCTCGCGGCGTTGACCTACGCAGGAAGCATGACCGAGAACGCGCTGAGAGCTGAGGTGCGCGTGGTGCGGCCGCTCGACGGTGGCCGTGTGCGGGTCATCACCATCGATGTCGAGCGCATCTACAACGACGGCGCCATCTCCGCCAACATACAGCTTCAGCCTGGCGACACTGTGTTCGTGCCAGAGCGGGGTCTCTCCAAGTTCAACTACGTGTTGCGGCAGATCTCCCCGGGGCTTTCGACGTACTTGGTCTTCGATTCTGTGGATGCGGCGCTCAACGAATGACAGCAGGGCAGCACAACATCTCAGAACTCGGAGGGCCTGCGGACCGGGGCGAGCACATGCTCGACCAGTTCTCGTTCAAGTCTTTGATCGAGATTGTCTTCCGGCGCAAGCGGGTGATTGTGTTGTGCGCCGTGATTGTGGGTTTGCTGGCAGTCATGGGCGCCATGGTCATGCCAGAGGCTTACGAGTCGAGCACTCTGATTCTGGTCAGCGGCGACGAGGTGCTCAACCCGTTGGTGCGTTGGCAAACGGCGGTGAACCTCACTGTGAGCGACCGCCTATCAGCCTGTGCGTAAAGTGCCGTGATGGCGAGTGCGCCTCGGTGGTGCCAGATCGAGACGGCGAACCGGATTCGAATCAGTGGATTCGTTGAGGATTCGGCAACGAAGAGCTGGCGCCACCGAGGCCTGCTCGGCGCGCGGCACTTTACGCACAGGCTGCTAGGATCGTTTCAGAAGATCCTCTACTCGCGCACTCTGCTCGAGGGTGTGGTGCACGATCTGGAGCTAGCCGGTCCCAACCCGGATCTGCTGGCCATCGACGCCATGTGTGGCGAGGTGGTTGGTTCGCTGATGACGACCCAGTCCGGCTCAGAGTCGTTCACGGTTGTAGTGACCTGGGACGACCCCTACCTTGCCAAGGATCTCGTAGAGGCGGTGACCTCGCGCTTCATTTCGATGTCACTGGACGGCGATCGGCGAGAGGCGGTGACGGCCGTAGACTTTATCGCTCAACAGATGAACTTCTACGCTGGATTGCTTGGGGAAACAGAAGACAGTCTGCGCGACTTCAAGGAGGCCAATCTTGACAAGTTGCCCTCGCAGATTAGATCGATCGAAGGAGAGCTGAAGAAGTACAGAGAACTGCTGGTGACCGCAGACGTGACGTCGAAGCAGTTGTCCCTTGAAGTGGACTTGCTCCAGGCGCGGCTCATGGGCCAGAGCCCCATGGTGATTCAGAGTTCAACCTTCGTGCACTCGACGCCTTATCGCTTCGAGTACCAGAACATGAACATCCGCCTGAAGGCCATGCTGCGCCAGAAGACCGAGGATCATCCTGACGTAGTCAAAGTGCGGGCAAACCTCGCAGCTCTGAAAGACCTGATCGCGGAGGAACGGTCAGAGGGAGAGGCCTCAGAAAGCCAAGAAGTGCGCTCTCCCCTCTTCCAGCAAGTCACAGCGAAGCTGCAAGATACGAAGGTCGAGCTGGAGTCGTCGCGGCTCAAAGAGACGGAGTACACGCGCATCGTGGCTGGCTTGGTGGCTCGGGCCGCCAAGATCCCCGCGAGCGAGATGGCTCTGGAGAAGATGATCCGGGACGTGAAGGTCACCCGGGAGATCTACGAGACCCTGCGCCTGAAGGTCGAGCAAGCCCGCATCAACCAAGAGATCGAACTCTCTTCCCAAGAGAACCGTTTTCAGATCTTGGATGCACCCCGGGTGCCGTTGACCCACTCCAAACCCAATCGCCCGTTGATCTGCATCGGTGGATTGATCGCCGCCCTCGCCTTGGGTTGCAGCCTGTGCTTCCTGTTCGAGTTTCTTGACCCGGCGATCGTGCGCATCGAAGAGGTGGGGCGCTGCTTCTCAGACAAAGTCCTCGTGACCATCCCGAAACTGCACGTATGAAGCTGCTTCGGGTTCCCTCCATCAACTCTGGGCAGTGGCTACGCCAGGTCGCCGTGGTGATCCGTGCGGCCTTTTTGATCTCGACCTTCGGATTCCGCTTGGGGCTGAACTCGGTGCGTATGGTCTTCGGCACCCGTCGTTTCAACATGCCCAAGAGCTTCTCGCGCAAGCTCATTTTGTGCGCGGAGGACTTCCCTGCGACCGATCCAGGGAGTGATCGCTTTGACCCAGTGCAGGGCTTGCTGGAGCAACTCCGCAAGCTGTACCTGGGCCTGAAGCCTCACCTAGAAGAGTGCTGTTCCCTCGCGATTTGTTCACCGAACCCTCGGGAAGGCAAGAGCACCATCGCGGTGAACTTGGCCATCTTGGCTGCCTACGAAATGGGCCAGAAGGTCGTGTTGGTGGACATGAACATGCGCACACCGGAGCTGGCAAGCTTGCTAGACCTGGAGCCCCGACCGGGGGTCACTGACCTGGCCGATGGTCTCGACTGCGCTGGGCTGTTGGTGGAGACCCACGTACCCGGGCTCGAACTCTTGCACGCCGGTGATGTGATCGACCGCCCGGGTAAGTTGTTGGCCTCCGGTGTGGCGGCAGTCATCAAGGTGCAGCTCGTGGCCAGGGGTTACCTAGTCATCTTCGACACCTCGTCGATCAACACTTCGGTGGACGGTCGACTCGTGGCGGCGGCAGCAGACGGCGTGATCACCGTGGTCAAGCTGCAGCTCACCAAGAAGACTCAGCTGGCGACGTATTACCAGCAGCTCAATGGCTGCTCCATGCTCGGCGTCGTCTGCAACTACGACGAGTTCTGGATCCCGCACTGGATCTACAAGCTGCTCTAAGCAGCGCAACTGCCCATGAAGATGATCGTCCTCTTCTCTATTTTCTGCGTCATCCTTGGCTTCAAGGCTGAGCGTCTCGATCGTTGGACAATCATCGCCGTGGCGATCTTCACCATGCTGAACCCGATCTTGGCCTACCTGGGATTCGAGTGAGCCATGGGGATGCGGCTTGCAAAGGCTCAAAAGCCAGCCATTACGCTGCAGACCGTAGCCATCGTGCTGATGTCCGTGGTCATGGCGGCCTTGGTGCTGCTGACGAACGGCAACGCGATCGTGGCCGTGGCGCTGGTGTTTGGTCTGGGTGGGTTCACGCTTATGGTGGTGCGCCCGGACCTGTGCTTCGCCTTCTTCATCTTCGCGGCCATGGTCTTCGAGCAGTTTCAGATCTTTGGCTTAGAGCCGCCGGTGACTCTGCGTGTGAAGTTCTTCGAGAACTTCAACAACTCCCTGGGCATCCCCGCACCGACCAACCCGGTGGAGATGTTGCTGGGGCTCATGGCAGGCTCGTGGTTGATCAAGCGCCTGGCCTTGCGGCACCTCGACGTGCAGCCCATTCGCATGTGGTGGCCGCCCATGCTCTACGGCGGTGCGCTGATCGCCTTCTCGCTCTACGGCTTTGTCAGGGGCGGCGACATCATGATCGCCCTGTGGGAAATCAGAGCGCTGATGTCCATGTTGGTCACCTACTTAGTGGGCAGCCAGGTCATTCGTACGGACAAGCAGATCAGGACGGTGATCTGGGCGCTCATGGCGGGCCTCGCCATCAAGGGCTTCCAGGGGATCTATCGCTACGTCGTCGAGCTAGGGGTTCACTGGGGGACATCGAAGCCATCACCGGCCACGAAGATGCGGTGTTCATGGCCACGGTGTTCATGGCCACGGTGTTCGTGCTCACCGGGGGCTTGTGGCTGTTCAAAGGCCCCAAGAACATGTTGATGTTTCAGGTGATCACCCTGCCGTCGACGTTCCTCACCTTCTTGTTTGCTCAGCGGCGGGTGGCCTACGGCGCTTTGGCTTTCGGCCTCATCATCCTGATCGGCTACATCCCTGCGAAGACGCGCAAGAGGCTGTTCACCCACGTGCTGATCCCATCTATCCCCTTGGTGATGCTGTACGCATGGGCCTTCTGGAATAGCAATAGCGGCTTGGCCACGCCGATCCGTCAGGTGAAGGAGATCTTCGAAACCGACGAGGAAAACCGCAGCAACCTCTATCGCGATATCGAGAAGATCAACCTTTCTCGCCACCATTCGCGAGTCGCCCCAAGGGGTGGGCTTCGGCAAGAAGTACAAGATCGTCGTGCCCCTCGACGCCGTGGACTTCCCCCTGTGGGAGTACATCCAGCACAACTGCATCTTGTGGATGTGGTGCAAAATGGGATTTCTGGGGTACTGGACGTTTTGGATCTTCTTAGGTCTGTTGATTGTCCAACTGACCATCGATTTTAGGCACAAGGTCCACCCGCTCTACAGGTCGGTTCAGGTGATGACGAGAGTGTTCATCATCACCCAGCTCATAGTGGCTAACTATGACCTGCAGCTCACCTTCTACCGCAACATGATGTACCTCGGAGGCCTGTTCGGTCTGTGTGTGCCCATTCGCATTTTGGCTGGTGCGGCCGCAGCTGAGCAGCGCATCAAGGACGGCCTTCCGTTGAAGGTGATCGATATCGAGTGCGTTGAGCTGCCAGCCAAGGCAGAGGAGGCGCAACCGTGAGCGTCACCCGCCGGGTTGTTCTGAACCTGCTGTTTTCCGGGGGCTCCCAGGTCGTGACTTGGGGTCTGACCTGGGTGCTGGTGATCATGCTCCCGAGCCACTTGGGCACGGGGGGCTTTGGCCAGCTGTTCTTCGCCGTGTCCGTGGGCATGATGGCGGAGATCTTCGTTGACCTGGGGATGAACACGTACTTGGTGAAGCAGACGGCGAGCCATCGTGAAGAGGCTCCTGCTCTGCTCGCTCAAGCGCTCACGCGCTCACGCTGAAGCTCATGTTGGCTGCGGTGGTCTATGGCGTCTTACTGCTGGCCGTGGGCTTCATGGACCTCGCCCCCGTGGCCCTTGCCGCCGCGAGGATTCTCGGCCTCTGTTTCATGCTGGGTCAACTGGGCCTGAGCTTCGCGTCGTTCTTGAACGGCATGGAAATGGCTCGCATCCCAGCCTTCGCGTTGGTGGTGGAAAAGTACCTGCTCACCGGAGGCTGCGTGGCCCTGTTGCTCTCGGGCTACGGCCTTGTGGCTGTGGCTTGGATGCACGTGATCGCTGTGGCGGGTTCGCTGACCTGCTTAGCCTGGCGAACCTACCGCTTGGTGCCCTTTCGTTTGGGGATCACTCGTGAGCAAGGGAAGAGCCTGCTCAAAGGGGCTTCGCCCTTCTTGGTCTGGCTAATCTTTGGCGAGATCTACGTGCGCATCGACGTGCTCATGTTGGCTTCAATGACCGGCGAAGACATGGTGGGTTGGTATGGCGCGGCATTCCGCCTTTACGCCACGCTGCTGTTCATCCCCAATCTCTTCATGACCACGGTGGTCCCGGCGCTGACGCGAAAGTTCGCGAGCGAGGGCGAGTCCGCTGGGGTGGCCTCACGGCGGACGCTGAACTTCATGCTGCTCGTTTCGGTTTGGCACTCGTGGCTCGACCCGCGGTAGCCCTGTTCTTTGGCCTGGAGGAGTTTCACCACACGGTGGAGAACCTCGAGATCTTTGGTCTCTCGGTGATCTTGGTCTGCGTGCACGTGGTCCTTGGCTCGATTCTGATCGCAAAGAATCGCCAACGGGCTTGGTCTGTCTGTGCCATCGGCGCGGCGCTGCTGAACCCGCTGCTGAACCCGCTGCTGAACCCGCTGCTGAACCCGCTGCTGAACCCGCTGCTGAACATGGCCCTGATCCCCTGGGCCCATAACATCATGGGCAACGGTGGTTACGGCGCTGCCATCGCCACCATGGGTACAGAGGCGTTCATGTTGGTGTGCGCTGTGAAGCTTATGCCTGCCGGCATGTTCGGTCGCAGCAACCTGTTTGCTGGGGCCAAGGCTGTCTTGGCTGGCTACGCCATGATTGTCGTGGTGGGGCTGTTTTCGCTGACCGATCTCGTGCCGATCATTCTTGTGGGCGGCGTGACCTACGTGTCCTGCGCATTGCTCATGGGTGTCCTGCCCCGGGCCGACACCGCACACTTGAAGCACGCTTTGCTTCGGAGGTCTTGATATGTGGGTCACTCGTCTCGCGGCCTATTTGACCAACGCCGTCGTGTCTCACGTACCTTCGTAGACCCTGCGGCACCTTTGCTACCGGGTGATCGTAGGAGCCAAGATCGCGCCGGATGCCTCGGTGCTGATGGGCTTGCGACTCTATTTTTACAGGCTCATGGGGCGTGGCATCGGCGGGCTGAAAATCGGTCCGCACACCATCGTGAATCGAGACTGCTACTTTGATCTGCGCGGGGGCATTGAGATCGGTGAGAACGTGTCGATCTCCCCGGAAGTGTCGCTGCTCCCTTCGCAGCACTTGGCCGACGACCCAGACTTCGGAATCGAAGACTTGGCCATCGTGATTGGCGACCGTGCGTGGATTGGTAGCCGGGTGACCATCTTGCCCGGAGTGACCATTGGCGAAGGAGCCGTGGTCGCTGCCGGTGCCGTGGTCGCGAAGGATGTCCCTCCGTTTCAAATCGTGGGGGCACCCCCGCGAAGCACATCAAGGATCGCAGCCAGAGGCTGAACTACGAATTGTCATTCCGGCCCATATTCGAGTAGGACTGTGCCGGAAGCACTTTGAGCTACTGGGATCGCAGCTCGCCTTACGGAAGTCTTCACCTCGGGGGGCAGCTCTTGAGTCCGCGGGCCGATTTTGTCGATAGGGACCGGAGCGCGGGTTCTTCGACCCTGGCGCTGCCTCCTTTCTTCTGTCGAGCTGACCTGCCATGAAGCGTGTGATGCTCGTGCCTGCTGAAACAGAGCGCATACGAGAGGAGTTCGAGCGGGGAGATCACCCCCGGGTCGACTTCCTCGAGATGGCTCGGGAGATGGATGCTGACATCGTGAGTTGGTCGCATCTGGGGGCCGCCGCTTTCTGGGTGCGCCTGGCGCGCACACTGCTGGGGCGCAACATTGCCTTGGCGTTGTTGGGCTTCTCCCGCCACGCGGACAGCTACTTTGTCACCGCTGAGAGCGTGAGCTTGCCGCTGTCCGCGTTGTTGCTGCTGAGCGGACGCCGCCCGGGGCACGTGCTTATTGGGCACCGCATCTCGGCGCCGAAAAAGGCCCGCTTGATGAAACTTTTTGGCCTATGCAAGGCCATGACCGACATCGTGACCTACAGCCGTGATCAGATCGACTTTGGCCAACGTCAGCTGGGTTTTGCTCGGCGGAAGCTGCATCGCATTCACTTTCAAATAGACCCTGACTTTTTTCGCCCTGACCCTGGGGTGGATCGGGAGGCCCAGCACATCGTGGCCGTGGGCCGCGAGCGCCGGGACTATCCCACGCTCATTGAAGCGGTGCGGGGCATGAACGTTGAGCTGACCATTGTGGGTAGCTCGCCCTGGTCTCGCAGCAAAGATCTCACGGACGACATGGACCTACCTGCCAACGTCACGTTGCGCTCCGGTTTGAGTTGGCTGGAGCTTCGACGCCTTTACTCCAGCGCGGCTTTGGCCGTGGTTCCCCTGCAAGACGTGGATTCTGCAGCAGGGGTCACTTCGATTTTCGAGGCTCTGGCTACGGGGACGCCGGTGCTCGTGTCCGACACGAGTGGCATCGCCGAGTCCATCGAGAACGTGCCTGGGGTGCTGAGAGTGCCGCCGGGCGATCGCCGAGCGCTCACCGATGCCATCGACGGGGCCCTGGCGGACTCTGAGGCCTTGGCTATCCAGGCTCTTGAGGGGCGAGAGGTCGTGAAGGAGTCTCGCAGCCTCGACGTGTTCGTAGAGCGTGTGCAGGGAATCGTCGCGAACGCCGAAGCAGAGTGTCTCGCATGAACACGATTTCGCCTTTCGGGAAGCTGTTGCGCGGCCACAGTCTCAGCGGTGCACTCAAGTAACTCTGGCCCTTGCTCTCCGCGCGACTGTGGCTTTCATCGTTTATCCAGGTGGGCAAGTGGGTGCGCACCTACGGCCGCCCTGCTGTGACCAATCTCGGGGGCCAGCTGATCATTGGCGACCGCTCGACCATCTTCTCAAATACCGTGCGCTCTGAGTTTGTAGTGCACCCCGGCGGCAAGATTGAAATCGGCAGCGGGGTCTTCTTGAACTACGGGGCGTCGCTCTCCGCTCACGAGTTGGTTGCCATCGGCGACGGTTGGCAAATCGGCGCTTACGCCAACTTCATGAACAACGACTATCACCGCGTGGGCGATCTGTCCGCGTCGTCTGAGTCTGGCCCCATCGTGCTGGGCCGAAACGTGTGGCTCGGCGTGCGCGTGGTGGTGCTCAAGGGCGTCACCATCGGGGGCAAATCGGTCATTGGAGCGGGCAGCGTGGTGACCAAGTCGGTTCCCGCCAATTGTCTCGCTGCCGGTGTTCCCGCAAAGATCATCCGCCGCTTCGATGCCCCCGAAGGCTTGGACGAAAGCAGCCACTCATGACCACTGCGTTGACCATACTCTTTGGCCTGGGCGTGATCGCCGTCTCACTGGCCAGCCTCTCTCTGGCCATGCTCACTGTGGTGGCGCTGATGCCGTCACGGGTGGGTCCTGGCACAGGGCCAAGGGCCCATCGCTTTGTGGTAGTGACCCCCGCCCACGACGAAGAGTTGAACATCGTGCCGGTGGTCGAGGGTCTGACGCAACTGGACTACCCGGAGCAGCTGGTAGATGTGGTGGTCATTGCTGACAACTGCACCGACTCCACGGCAGAATTGGCTCGGGCTGCGGGTGCTCTCGTGATCGAGCGATTCGACGAAGAGCGCATTGGCAAGGGCTATGCCATGAAGGACGCCTTCGCAGAATTGCTGAACTGGGAGCAGCGCTACGACGGCTTCGTGGTCCTTGACGCTGACACCATGGCTTCTGCGAACCTACTGGAGGCCTGCGACACCAAGTTGGCCGCTGGGAAGCACGTGATTCAAGCGCATTACGCCGTGCTGAACCCCGACGACAATTAGCGCACAACCCTGATGTCCGCCGCCCTGGCTGCGGTGCACATGCTGCGCCCCGTGGCTCGGAGACGCCTGGGGCTTTCGGTAGGGCTCAAGGGCGACGGCATGTGCTTCAGTCGAGAGATCATTGAGCGCTGCGGTTGGCCCGCACACTCCATCGTTGAGGACGCCGAGTTCACCCTGACGCTTTGGGAACACAAGCTGAAGGTCGAATTTGCCCGAGAAGCCACGGTGAGCGCACAAATGCCAGCCGGGTCTGAGGAGTTCGCCACGCTGCGGTCCCGTTGGGAAGGAGGCCGAGCGGCCCTGGTTGCCCAAGCCTGTCGACGTTTTCTGCCCCAAGTGATGGGCCAACGAGACATGGTGGCTTTTGACCTCTTGGCCGAACTGGCGATCCCACCGCTGATCCAATTGGTGGCACTGACAGTCATGCTGATCGGTGCGGCGGGAGGACTCGCGGCAGCCGGTTTGATGCCTTGGTGGCCCTGTGTTCTGGCCGTGGTGGCGATGACGTTGCAAGTGGGCTACGTGGTCGGCGCTCTGCGCTTGGTCTAGGCCCCGCGCTCCACCTGGATGGGCCCTGGCTTGGGCCCCTGTTTTCATCATCGCAAAGCTGTGGCAGAAGCTCGTCAGAGCAGGCAATCCCGGTGCCTGGATTCGTCCGGGCCGCACGCGCATCGATAGCTGATTGAGAGTTCTCACAGCCCGGCTGAGATCGACCCCAGGCCGTGGTAGTGTCGACTGTTGTAGGCACCGTCTCACCCCACAGCGCTCAGGGCGTCCCGGGTGACGACACACACCTTTCTGAGAATCGCTCATGTTGGCTGACACTGATCACCTTGCTTGCTTCAAGGCCTACGATCTCCGGGGACGCGTGCCCGACGAGCTCAACGTCGATATTGCCCGGGCGGTGGGACGTGCTTTCGTAACAAGCTTGGGCGCAAAAAAGGTCGCTGTGGGATACGACATTCGCCCCAGCAGCCCCGAACTCTCGGCGGCACTCATCGATGGTCTCACTGCTCAGGGTGCTGACGTGATCGATATCGGTCAGTGCGGCACGGAGATGATCTATTTCGCAGCCCAACACCTCGAAGCAGAAGGGGTCGACGGGGGCATCATCGTCACGGCGAGTCACAACCCGTCCGATTACAACGGGATGAAGTTGGTGACCGTGGGCGCACGCCCGGTGAGCGGCGACACGGGCCTCAATGACATCGAGCGCTTGGTCTTGGCTGACAACTTCGCCAGCTCTGCCCATCGGGGCAAGGTGATCCAACGGTCGATCATGGATGACTACCTCGATCACTTGCTCAGCTACATCGACGTGTCCGCTTGCAGCCCCTTACGCATCGTCTCCAACGGCGGCAATGGTTGCGCGGGCCCTGTGGTCGAGGCCTTGGCCAAGCGCCTGCCCTTCGAGATCATCCCCGTTTATCACGAGCCCGATGGCAGCTTCCCTCACGGCGTGCCCAACCCGCTGTTGCCCGAGAATCGCCTGCCGACCACCGAGGCCGTGAGGCAACATGGCGCCGACCTGGGCCTTGCTTGGGACGGCGACTTCGACCGTTGTTTCTTCTTTGATGAGAAGGGCGGCTTCATCGAGGGCTACTACATCGTGGGCTTACTCGCCGCTGAGATGCTGCGCAGCAACCCCGGGGAGAAGATCATCTACGAGCCGCGGCTCACCTGGAACAGCATCGAGTGCATCGAAGCTGCCGGTGGTGTTCCCGTACTGACCAAGACGGGACATGCCTTCATCAAGGAGCGCATGCGCAAAGAAGACGCGCTCTACGGCGGCGAGATGAGCGCCCATCACTACTTCCGCGACTTCGCCTATTGCGACAGCGGGATGATCCCTTGGTTGCTGGTGTGCCAGCTGATCTCGCGTACGGGTAAGACCCTGAGCGAGCTCGTTGAAAAACGCCAGGAACGCTTCCCTGTGAGCGGCGAACTCAATAACAAGATCGCCGATCCGCACAAGGCGTTGGAGCATATCCGTTCGCTGTACGAACCCGTGGCCGAGCGCCTTGACACCACGGATGGCTTGGCGTTCGAGTTCCCCGAATGGCGCTTTAACGTGCGCCTTTCTAACACGGAGCCGGTGGTGCGACTCAACGTGGAAACCCGTGGCGATACAGCACTCCTACGGGAGAAGACCGACGAGCTGCAAGGGCTGCTGCGGAAACTGGCGTAGCTGTCACCCTGGGCTGGGTAGAAGGGCGCTGCCACCTTGCCTCGGTGGCCGTGCCCTGGCGACCGTCAGCGGTCCTCTTCGCCTCTGTGCCCGGGCTCGCAGCGGAGCAGGTCGAGGCCCGTCCCTTCTATGAGCACGGCTTCGGCGACCATCACCGTGTCCCCAGGTCTGAGTGTTTCGGCGCCGGACGATCCGAAGAGCTCGCCGTTTCCGGCGAGCACGGTCACGGTGGCGAACGGTCCCCGAGGCGTGAGCGCAAGGGCGGCGGCGGGTTGGCTACGAGCGAGGCTGAAGTGGCTGCCGTCCACCAGGGTGGTCCACGTGCTCGTTGAGGGTGTGACTCGGATGGGTGTCACGGGCCCTGTGTCTGCCAGCGAGAGTGCCGCTTCTTCTGTGTGCAGCTCCAGGGCGGGTAGACGGTCCCAGTCGTGCAGTCGCCAGATCGCGTCGGAGGTTTGCTGCACCTCGAAGAGCGTCAGCCCGCCGCCGATGGCGTGCACCGTGCCAGCGTCGACCATGTAGGTGTCGCCGGGCCGTGGGTGCTGGGCGGCCAAGAAGGGGATGATCTGTTCGCTGGAGGCGCCCGCTACGATGGCGGCGAGAAGGTCTGCTGCCCGCACGCCTTCGGCGAGTCCCAGATAGAGAACGGCATCGGGTTCGGCGCTGATGATGTGCCAGGCTTCGCTCTTGCCTCGTGGCATTTTTAGGGAGCGAGCAGCGGCGTCATCGGGATGGACTTGCACGGACAAGGGCTCTCGAGCATCCAAGAGCTTCAGCAGCAAGGGCAGCTCGTCCGGGTCAGGCCAGCCGAACATTCTGCCAGTACCCGCCAGCCAGGCACTCAGATCTTGCTGGCCGTGGCGCAGCTTCGTGACAGCTCCAGGATAGGTGCTCAGTAACCACCACTCGCCGCACGGGGCGCTCTGATCCCAGCCGAAGCGCCGAGCAATCTCTCGGCCTCCCCACGGGCGTGGCACTCCCAGGGGTTCCAAAGACAGGTGGCTGGGAGCGACTGGGTGAGTGACCCTGGTCGCCGCGGCGGTGAGAGCTGGGGGCCGGGGCAGGTGGGTATGACTGGGCATGGGAGAATCCTCTGCCGTCGCTCATCGGCAGAGCCTGCCCGCTCTCTAAAGCCGGCCAGACTGATGATCCGTGGTCATCGGTCTGGCCGGGGTCTTTCGCCAAGGAAACTTCGGGCTAGCAGTGTCTGCGTAGAGTGTCGCGCGCCGAGCCCACCTCGATGGGGCCAGCTCTTCGTTGCTGAATCCTCGCCGAGTCCTCGACGAATCCACTGATTCGACTGCGGTTCGTCGCCTCGACCTGACTCCCTCGAGGCGCACACGCCATCACGGCACTTTGCGCACACACTGCTAGTTAAAGAGGAAGATCTGGCGAGTGCCTGAGGTCGCCGCCACGGTGGGGTCCCAGGTGAGCGGGCCCGTGGCACTGACGAGCCCGGAGCTGCCGTACTCGAGGGCGACGGGGATGCCGGCAATGCAGATGTTTGCTGCGAGGCCGCCCAAGGGGAGATGGATGCTCGATCCAGCCACCATCGGTACGCC
>JBLIMM010000074.1:0-15890 GCA_047638635.1 Pseudohongiellaceae bacterium
TTGGCACCCAGGTCGTTGACGTCTACGACTTCATTTGGGACGTGATCAAGAACCGGTCTCCAGAACAGGCTGAGCAGATGGAGGCGCAGCTCTCTGCTGTCTTGGGTGGCGTCGACTTGCGCAACGACCTCCTGGGCAACGTGACCGGCACCTACAGCACGCACGCGACATCGGGCCAAGGAATGATGGGAACGCCCGACAGCATCTACAGCTTCGGGCTCCGTGATTCCCCATCGTTTGTGAGCGCTTTGGCAAGCCTTCTTGAAACGGCGAGCGCTCAACTGGGCATGCCGGTGTCTTTGAAGGAGTCGGAGCACGACGGCTCCACCTTCTATGAGATTGACCTCTCGGCGACGCCTGCTGGCATGCTGATGCAGCCTGCTTTCGCTCTTCGGGATGGCGAGCTCATTTTGGGCACCAACGGCCGAGGCCTGAAAGACTACCTGAGCAATGGCATCGGTGGCGCGCCATCGTTAAGCACCAACGAGCGCTTCATGACGTTCGTCAACGAACTTGAGAGTCACGGCGAGGTTGCCGGCTTCAGCTTCACGAACCTCTCTGAAACTTTCGGAACGTCTTACGCGGGGCTAAAGAGCACGGCGATGATGTTCCCCATGGGTGACAGCATCCCCGTGGACCTGTCCAAGCTGCCACCGACGGACGCGATTTCTCAGCACCTCAAGCAAACGTACAGCGGTATGTACGCGAGCGAAGGTGGCTTCACAGTCAATCGCTCCGTCTCACAGTTTCAGATGATGGACTTTGTGCCGATGGCCTTGGTTGCCGGGGTCGTTTACGCGGGAACGCAAGTGCCTGGTTTGGCGCCCGTGGCCGTGGAGCCCACGGTGAAACCGTTGGATGTGGCTCAACTCGACTTGCGCGAGTTGAAGGCCAGCATCACGGTCTACAAGATCAGTTCGAATGGCTACCCAGAGTCGCTTGGCGACTTGATCGTTCCCTTGGGAACAGACTTTCCCAAGGGCGCTTATCCCCATGGCGAGTTGCCCACGGACCCTTGGGGTAACAGCTACAACTTCGTCATGGAGATGCACCCGAAGAAGAAGCGGCTGATGCCCAAGCTGTGGAGCTTCGGCCCCGACGGCATGGACAATGGCGGCGAGGGTGACGACATCCTGAAGTTCTAAGCTGGGTGTTCGATGGCTGCTAAGCTCTGTCCGTCATGACTGAGCCAAGCCGACGAACAGAGCTGAAGATCAAGGCCACCGCGTTGTTCGCGGATGGTCTTCATCGAGCGCTCACCGCAACTTATCGAACCCGCTTCCTCAACCTGTCCTACGCGCGGCGTCGGGCAGGTGGGGAGCGGGTTCGGTGTATCTATGCTGCCTGGCATGAAACGCTGTGGCACGGCATTGGAGCGTTGCGTGGAGAGGGCGTGTGCACAGTGGTGAGCACACATCGTGATGGCGAAGCGATCGCTCGGGTGATGGCCCGCCAGGGTTATGTTCTGGCTCGAGGGTCCAGCACTCGGGGTGGTGCTCAGGCCATGCGTGATGTGCTGCGGGTGGCCAAGAGCTCAGACTCCGATTTTTGCTTTACCGTCGATGGCCCCAAGGGTCCACGGCGGGAAGTCAAAGACGGAGTCTTGTTCACAGCGGCGATGACGGGCTTGCCGATTGTTCCTTACACGGCGAAGGCCGAGCGATCCTGGCAGCTGAACTCGTGGGACAAGCTGACCATCGGTAAGCCATGCAGCCCAGTTGTCGTTCACTTCGGGGAGGAGGTCCAGATTCCCCGGAGCGCCGCCAAGAACGATGGCTTTGAGGATTACCGCGTCTTACTCGCCGAAGCGATGGCGCGATCTGAGAAGGCTGTTGACGAGGCCATGCGCTCAAGCGGCTCTCGCTGTTAGAATCCAAGCCCCCGATCTCCAAAGGAGAGGTTCCGTGACGATTCACGCAGCCGGCCTCGAGGCGTTCGCTGGTCGCGATCTTGTTTCGATGCGCGATTTTCGGCGCGAAGAACTGCTGGCGTTTCTTGACGAAGCGATGCGTTTCGAAGGCTTTGCTCAGCCAATCTTGGCTGGCAAGGTGATGGGTTCGTTGTTCTTCGAGCCGTCCACTCGCACGCACCTTTCTTTCAACAGTGCCATGCAACGCCTGGGTGGATCGTCCATCGGCTTCGCAGACGCGAAAGTTTCTTCCACGGCGAAGGGCGAGTCTCTCTCGGACACAATTCGCGTAGTGGAGAACTACTGCGACATCGTGCTGATTCGACACCCTCGCGAAGGTGCTGCGCGGCTCGCAGCTGAAAGCACGTCGTTGCCGGTGATCAACGCAGGGGACGGGACCAATCAACATCCGACCCAGACGCTTCTCGACCTGTACACGATTCGGCAGACGCGAGGTCGGCTCGACAACTTGAAGATTGCCTTCATCGGTGATCTGAAATACAGCCGCACGGTCCACTCATTGATCGAGACGCTGACGCACTTTGACAACGAGCTCTTTCTCGTGTCGCCTGCGTCCTTACGAATGCCCGCGAGTTTTCTGGACGAGCTTGACGACAGAGGCACGGTCTACACCGAAGACGAAGACTTCTTCTCCATCGCCTCAGACGTCGACATCATTTACACGACGCGCATCCAGCAAGAGCGCTTTCCCGACCCGATCGAGTACGAGAAGGTTAAGAACGCTTACCGCATTGACCGAGCCGCGATCGAACGCATCGGCGGCCGGGTCACGCTGATGCATCCGCTGCCCCGACTCAACGAGATCAGCACAGATCTCGATGACTATCCCGGGTCAGCTTACTTCGACCAAGCGCGCAATGGTGTGACCGTGCGCAAGGCAGTGCTCGCACTCTTGTTGGGACAGTCTCGTGGCTGAGCAACGCGCACAAACACCAAGCATTCGCGTCACGGCATTACGCGAAGGCACCGTGATCGACCACCTTGTCGCTGGCACAGCGCTGAAGGTCTTGTTTGTCTTGGGCATCGACTTCGAGGGCGCGGTCACCATTGGGCTCAACCTCGACAGTTCGAAGATGGGGCGCAAAGACATGATCAAGATTGACCGGCGCGAGGTGAACCCTCTCGAGGTCAACAAGATCGCGTTGATCTCGCCACGGGCAAGCTTCTCGATCATTCGCAACTTCCAGGTGGTGAACAAATTCACACCTGAGCTTCCGAAGTTGATCGAGCACTTGATCGTCTGTCCCAACCCTTCGTGCATTTCGAACGAAGAACGAGTGCGGACGAAGTTTGCCGTGGAGCGTGCCGACCCGGTGAAAGTGCGCTGCTACTACTGCGAGCGGACGTTGTCCGAAGACGAGATCAAGCTGCTGTGACGCCAGAGGAGAACATCGTTGTCGACGGCTACGATGTGTTGGCCGAAAAGAGGCGCGAGACGTTCGCTGCTCGCGTGTTGGCTGGTCGGTCATTGCACCGAGGCCAGGCTCTCTTAACAGAAGGTGTCTCGCCCAACTCGTTCAGCACAACGTCGGGCGATGGAGACGACGGAGACGACGGGGAAAACCTCGTCACGTCCGGCCTGTTCGTCCAGTCGATTAGCGGCCTCTCGATGAACCTCGTACAAGGAAGAGAATGGCCTCGCTGCGACACGCACCACGCGCGGATCTCCGAGAGAGTTTCCGAACTTACTGACGCAGACGGAGGTGGGTCGGCCTCCACAGAGTTAGCGAAATTCGTGAACCGTTTAACCGCGGAGCGACTGCCGCAGAAAGCTCCGTGGTCCGTCGATCTTTCTCCAAGCGCTGACGACGCACGGGAACTCGGGCTGAACCGAGTGATGTCTGCTGCAGAGGAACGCCTTGTGGCGGAACACGGCGTGGATGTGTGGGAGCAGTTGCTTGGGGAGTTGCAGCTCTCGGCAGGGCAATCCCCCTGTGTCCTGGTGAGCTGCCACGATGATGGGCAGAGTTCCGCAGGCGGTGGTTTTGAAGCCAGCCAGTGCGTTGCCTTTTCCGCACGAGTCTCGTTTAACGGCACTCTCTCTGAGCTTGATGCGCTGTTCGACGATCACTCGCTCGCTGACCTCTTAGAGACGCCAGGTGCTCTTTGCCAAGTGCTCGCTGGGGGGAGATTCCCCGCGGAGTTGTTCGCGGGCTTTGTGGTTGAGGTGTGCCAAGGAGAGAGAGGCTTCGGGGTTGCTGATCGGGAGTGGCTCGCAGTCATGGCCGCCGCCACCCGGGAGCGACGTGGGCTGCTCTGCGTGGACGAGCTGCACCCGCTTGGCCGGACCGGCCAGCTCTATGCCATCGAACACATGACGGTTGAGCCCGACATCCTGTGGCTTGCCTTGTCTCCGAACGTTGGCGTTACAGTCACGCGTGCTGGGCTTGGCGGGGAGCAGCCTGCTCAGCCCGGCGAGGGTTGTTCCATTGAGCCAAGCGTCGAAGAGCTGCTGCGAGAGACCGCGATGTTGGAGTTGCTCGTTGAACACAAGGAGCCCGTCTTTGAAGGCCGCTCGTTCCTGGAGAACTCGCGCATCAAGGGTGAGTACGTGCGCATGGGCCTGGCCGCCCTGTCCGCCGCACACCCAGAGGTGCTGACGGAGTTCTCTGGCCTCGGTTGTCTGTGGGGGCTCTCTGTCGAGCATTGCCAAGAGGTGGTTGAAACGGCGAGGTCTCAGGGCTTGAGGCTGCTGAGCAGCGGGCTCGGTGGGCAGGAAGGGCGCATTCGTTTGGTTTTGCTCGCCGATGTTCTGACCCACGAGGTCGACGAGATGATGGCAGCGCTCGACCGAACTCTGACCAAAGTTGAAGAGAATCACCCGGACGATTAACCCGGCTGAATCAACAGATACTGCGGCCTCGCGACCATCTACGGTTCTCTGCCTCAGTGGCTTGTGAGGCATGACGCGAAGGTTGCTATTATCCCGGCCTTCCCAGAGGTAGGAGACAGACTGTCCATGTGCGGTTTCATCGGTATCACAGGACTGTCGGGCGACGAGGTCGCAAACCGGCTAGTGGCGGGCCTCATGGCCATTCAACATCGCGGCCAAGACGCTGCGGGAGCTCTCACCTACGACGGTCGCTTCCATTTGCACAAGGGCCGGGGGCTCGTGCGCGACGTTTTTGACGAGGACAGTACGGCACGCCTGAAAGGGTCGATGGGGTTAGCCCACGTGCGCTACCCGACCGTTGGCTTAGGGAGCGCGGAAGACGCCCAGCCCTTCATGATCTCTTACCCGTTCGGCATTGGCATGGCCCATAACGGCAATGTCACGAACTTCGACGAGATCAAAGAGGAGATGTCGACCCAGTCCCATTGGCACGTCAACACGTCGTGTGATCTCGAAGGCATTTTGAAGGTCTTCGGGGATGAACTGTCCCGACAACAGATAGACAAGCTGCAGCCAGACAACGTCTTCGACGCGATCAAAGGGGTTTTTGATCGAGTGAAGGGAGCGTATTCGGTCGTGGGCATGATCGCCGGAGAGGGGCTTTACGCCTTCCGCGACCCCTTTGGCATCAAGCCCATCATCGCGGGCAGTCGCACCGAAGAAGACGGCAGCACTTCGTGGTGTGTGGCTTCCGAGAGCGTGCTGATGGACGTCCTCGACTATCACGGCACCTTTGACCTGGCTGCCGGAGAGGCGCTGTTCATCGACAAGGATGGCAACGTCCACAGAAAGCAGCTCACTCACGAGGCACACAGCCCGTGCCTGTTCGAGTGGGTCTACTTCGCGCGCCCAGACTCGTTCCTTGACCGGGTAAGCGTCTACAAGACGCGCATGCGCCTTGGCGAGCTCATGGCGCCGATCTTTGAGGCCACAGGGTGGGACATTGACGTGATCATTCCCGTCCCAGAATCAGCGACGACGTCAGCCATGGCGATGGCTCGAGCCACGGGGCTCAAATATCGCGAGGGATTGGTGAAGAACCGTTACGTGGGCCGCACGTTCATCATGGCCAGCGACAAGATTCGTCGAGAGTCCCTGCGGCTGAAGCTCAACCCGATCCAGTTAGAGTTCGAGGGTAAGAATGTCCTGCTCGTCGACGATTCGATCGTCCGGGGCAATACCTCACGGCAGATCGTGGAGATGGCCTGGCAGGCAGGTGCAAAGAAGGTCTATTTCGCGTCGGTTTCGCCGCCCTTGCGTCATCCCTGCGTCTACGGGATCGATATGTCGTCGCGGAACGAGTTCATCGCCACAGGGCGGGATAGCGAGCAGATCGCAGAGGAAATCGGCGCTGATGGCGTCATCTACCAGACCCTCGAAAACTTGCAGCAGGCCGTGCAAGAGGGCAACCCGGACATTCGCCAGACCTGTGGTGCCTGCTTTAGTGGCGAGTACCCCACGGGGGACGTGGACGAGGCTCGTTTGAACGTGATCGAGACAGAGCGAGTGGTGACGTCAGCACCAGAGCGACGATTGTCATGAATCCTTCAAATTGCCGAGGCGGGCCCGACATCGGCCCCTCAGCGGTGGTTTGAAAGCGGCCGGGTGCTCTTTGCACACGAATCCACTTGCCAAGTGCAGATCCTGGCCTAGAATTCCCGCCTCAATCGCAGCAGGGGGTGTCAACCGACCCCCGACCATGTGGGAGATTCACCGATGAAGAGCACGATGTTGTCACTGTTGAAGTTCGAGTGTGACAGCCCGAAGTGTCTGCACGAGTGCTGGGTGAACAGAAACAACAACATGCTCACCCACTACAACGCGGACATGGCGGCGCTGCTCGACTGGGCCTGCCCTGAGTGCAAAGAGGGCAAGCTGCGCTACGCCCCTGCAAACGCACGCTTTGAGTACGAGCTGCGGAAGCTCAAGAAAGTCGACGATCAGGATGGGACCCAGGGTGGCAAGCACCCTGGGGAGCAAGCCACAGGGACCTGACTTGCTACTGCTGCGCGGCTAGGCGGGCTCAGGCGCCGCCTTGAGCGTCATTCGTGCGCAGCGGCGGTTGCACCGGGGTGATGTTCTTGTTCTGGCGACGGGCCCCGATAGGCGCGCCCTCGAAGGCCTTCTCGGCAGCTTCGAAGCGGAACGACACGGCCAGCGAGCCAAGGTCAAAGACGTCGTCCTTCTGGTCTTGGCGATGGTGGACGGTGGACTCGAGCGAGTAGTTGATGTGCCGGCCGTCCCTGCGACTGCGGATGATTCCAGCAGTCTTCAAGATCGCCAAGTGGTGGCTGACCTTGGGTTGGTCAATCTGCAAGCGCTCGACCAGATCGCTGACGCAGAACTCGCCCTGGCTGAGAATCTGAAGGATGCGGATCCTGTTGACGTCCGAAACGGACTTCAGAGCCAGGGACATCTTGGTGGCTTGCGCGTTGTCCATTGCAGCACTCCTGTTTTTCTCTGTGGCAGCTCTTGTGGGAGTGGACCCGCAAGTTTCGCCTGCCCGATCGGTCGACATTCTGGCCCATTGCACTGATGACTGAATCGAAGAAATGGAAGATTCCTGCCGCAATCGGCAGCTTTGTGCCGAAATAGACCGGTGGCTTGAGACTTAGCGCGAGGATGGCCACTGCTGGGACAAAAGATATCGAGAAGTTACAGGCACGCGCTGCGAGTTGGTCGAAGAGGCTATGATCCCGCTCCGAAAAACGAGCCCCCCGCCATGCCCTGGAGTCCATTGACGTGACTGAAGCTACCCAGTCTTCTGGACCGATTGTGATCGTCGGAGCCGGCATGGCCGGCATGGGCGCGGCGGCGACCTTGGTGCGGGCTGGCCGGGAGGTCGTTGTGCTGGAACGCCACGACGAGGTAGGCGGACTGGCCAGATCGGTGTCCTTCGATGATCACGTCTTCGATGTGGGCCCACATTACTTCTTCCTCGATGTTTCCGAGGACGTCAATGAGCTGATCAAGAGCTCGATGTCCGACGAAGAGTGGCGGCCCATCGACTTCAAGATTGGCGCCAAGGTCGGGCGGCAAACCCTGCCCTGGCCCCCGTCGGCCGCGGGTGCACTGAAGCTGCCTCTCAGCGGCATCTACAGTTTCTTGAAGAACAGCATTCGCCGCACAGTCCCCAAGACGTACGTCGCGGCGGACTACATGCGGGGCATGTTCGGCGAGAAGATGTGGAAGATCTTCTTAGGCCCTTACTTGAGCAAGAAGGTTCCCGTCGGTGGTGGTCCAGCCAAGCTGCACCGAGACTGGTGGAACCAAACTGCCCGAACCGTACACAACGTGGCAGACGTGAAGCGCGACAAGGCTCTGCAACTGGAGCCACAGCTCATTGAGCGCTACCTCGACCGCTATCCGGCCGTGCGCAAGCAAATGGACGCAGACGCTGCGGCAGCTGCCGCGAGTGGCGGCGCTGACGGCGCGAACCCCACCGGCTTGAACCGCTACATCAAGATCTTTCAGGGGCTGGCGCGCATGGCCTTCAACAAGCAACACAAGAAGGTGCTTTACCCGCCAGGGGGCGTGGGACAGATCTGTCAGCGGGTTGCTGAAGATTGCGTGAAGCGTGGAGTTCGCCTCGAACTGAATGCGGCAAACGTCGACTTGGAACGGGACGGGGAGCGCGTGAGCAAGGTGACCTGGAATGGGGGAGAGGTTGTGAACCCCGCTGCGGTGATCTGGACGGGCTCGGTGCATCGTCTGTGTGCGTTGACCGACATCGACCGAGAAGAGTTGCCGTTCATGACCATCTTGCTGGCACTGATGAAGATCAAGAAGCCGCTGAAGGATGGGGACGACCTCTATACGTACATCGCGGAAGACGACATGGCCTTCAACCGTGTGTACTACCCGAACCGTTCGGTGGCGGGCTTGTGCCCGGAGGGCAAGGACAGTCTTTGTGTAGAAGTGACCCGAGGCGCGTTTACCGACGACGCCGATCGGGACGCGCTCACCGAGAACATCAAGCGCGGCCTCGACCGACTGGGTGTGTGCAAGCCCGACGACATCGAAGCTATCGAGTACATGTTTGTCCCGGACAGCTACCCGGTTTACCCCCTCGACTATCGCGAGAAGCTGGATCGCATTTGGTCGAAGCTGGATCGCATCGACAACCTCCGTTCCATCGGGCGTTCAGGACAGTTCTGGTACAACAACATGGCGCGCTCCATGCGAGTCGGCATGGAAACAGCCCAGGACATTCTTGGCACCTACAAGCCATAAGGGCTCTCTCAAGAAGAAGCTGCGGTCACTGCGTCCATGAGCAACAGCGATAACATCATCATGGTTAGCGCGGACCGGTCGGTTGTGGCCGGAGAGCGCGGACCCTTCTACTACATGCTCGAATCGTTCCACCGTCATTGGGGGCGAGTAGACGTGATCGGTACGCGACCAGGCAAGGTCGAACACAAGACGATGTTCGGCAACGTCCACCTGCATCACCCGACGACGGGGAAGCTGGCTCAAGCGAAGTTCATCGCTGACACGGGGCGTCGCTTGGCAAGTGAACGGCCCTACACGGTGATCACGAGTCACGACTACAACCCCTTCTACAATGGCTTGGGATCCTGGCGCATTTCTCGGGCCACAGGCATCCCCTACGTCGCTGAGATTCACCACGTGCCTGGGTTTCCTCGGGCTGCATCGTTTCGCGAGCGCATTGACGCGCCCATGACGCGCTTGTACGCAGGGTGGGCAAAGACTCGCGCTGCAGGTTTTCGCGTGGTGAACGGCATCGAGTTGCCGCGCTTGCTGGGGGGCTGGGGCGTCCCCGCTGAGCGCATTCACGTCTTGCCCTCGTTGTATCTCGACCGAGAAACGTTCAGCCCTGCAGCCCCCGGCGATCAAGAAGCAGGTGCAACACCAGAGTGTGACTTGCTCTTCGTGGGACGGCTTGTTCCGAACAAAGGCGTGCCTGCAATTCTTGAAGGCCTTGCTGAGTTAGAGCGGCGCGGTCTGAGCGGTTTGCGTTTGCGTCTCGTAGGGCGCGGACCTGAACTGCAGGCTGTGAAGGCCTTCGCGGAGCAGCACGGCGCACAGGACCGCATCGAAAATATCGAGTGGGTTCCTGATGCTGCGGCACTGGCAGAGGTCTACCGCAAGGCACGCTTCTTGGTCTGTGCCTCCACAAGCGAAGGTGGTCCTAGAGTTGTGGCCGAAGCGATGGCCTGCGGAACACCTGTGGTTTCCACAGAGGTCGGCATTGTCACTGAGCTCATTCGCCACGGAGACAACGGCTTGCTCTTTGACGGGAGCGGCAAGCACCTAGCTGATGTGCTCGAGCCGTTGTTGTCGGACCCAACCGCCGAGCAAAGCATGCGCTCTCGTTTGCGCCCCGAAGATCTGGACGGCTACGAAGGCGACACAGTGATTGCGCGTCTTGCGGACGGGTTGAAAGAGATCGCTACGGCCGCCCGAGCGCGGCGAGGTTGAGCGCGCAACGAGCCACTTGAGCGCCGCGAGGTTCGCAGCGGCTTGCTAGTTGTCAGAAGAGCCTTCTTGAGGCGTGCCACGTTGCGCGTCGAGACACAAGAAGGGCTTGCCGTCGACGGTGAGGCAAACACCTCCGTCGGCCACGCTCAGGTGCATGGCTTTGACGTCGTCGAAGTCGTCGGCCACAGCAGCGTCGCTCATCAGCGAAATGACCAAGCGCTCTAGGTTGCGCTCGACATGTCGTGCTCCAAGCCGCGGGTCGTAGCCGGAGGAAGCGACGAGCCCGGGGACTTCAGGACTGTACGTGACAGCCTTCCCGCGCTCCTTCCAACGCTCCACTTCCAGCACGAGGAGGTTCTCGGCGATGAGTCGCACGTCATTGTCGTCAAGAACTCGAAAGGGAACGATCTCGTCGATGCGATTGACGAACTCACTTGGCAGCACGCGCAAGAGGTGGTCTTGGACCGCGTCGCGGACTGGCACGTCATCGGCGGGTTCGTCGTCGTCTCCACCACCGAAGCCGATGGCTGGCGTGCCATGAATGGCATAGAGCTCTCGACCGATGTTGCTGGTCATGATGATGACCGTTTCGGAGAAGTCGATGAAGCGGCCCTTGCTGTCCGTGAGTCGGCCGTCGTCAAAAACCTGCAAGAAGAGATTGAGCACGCGGGGGTGCGCCTTCTCGATTTCATCGAGGAGTACGACGCAATGGCCAAGCTTGGCTACGGGGCCGGTGAGCGCACCATCTTCTCCGTAACCGACGTACCCCGGAGGAGCGCCGATGATGCGCGCCACGGAGTGGGGCTCCATGTACTCGCTCATGTCGAGCCTAACGAGTCTGCTCTCGTCGGCGTAGAGCGCTCGTGCGAGGGCTCGCGCCATCTCAGTTTTGCCTACGCCCGATGGTCCCATGAACAGGAATACACCGTCGGGCCGTTCGGGCTTGCGATCGAGGTGCAGCTTCGCAAGCCGTACTCTGCGACCAACGACGGCCGCTGCAAGATCTTGACCGAGGACGCGCGAAGACAGTGACGACTCGATCTCGCGAAGCTGTCGTCGGTCGTGGTGACTGCGAGCTTCGGTCTCTTCGCTGAAGCACTTGTGTACGTGTGTGTCGAGAACCTCTTCAGAGGATTCGGCCCGGGCCATGGCGCAGGCTTCGTCGAGCAAGCGAATGATCGACCCCGGCGGATTGTAGTCGGAGCCGTCTTCGGAGAGGCTCGCTGTGACAGCGGCTTCCAGGGCGGAGTCGGTGATCCTGACAGAGAAGTGCCGTTCGAGTCGGGGGCGGTAGACCGTTGCCGCTTCGACAAGTTCTGGGCGATCGAGGGCTGCCAGCGTTTTCACTGTGATCTGCGAGGTAAAGAAACTATCCCCGTGGAACGACTTGTTGAACGCGCCTTCTTCGACGGTAAGCAGTGCGCGCAAGTTGCCCTTACTGATGTGCAGCTTGATCGTGTCGATCAAATCAGACATCAACGGATAGCCTTGCTTCGCTACGAGCAGATGCAGGTCGTCGATCACCAAGACACCAGTCTTGTCGCTCTGAATGACCTCTAAGATTTGGTCGAGCAAGTTGTGTAGGTCTTGGCCGCGATGACTTTGGCTGACGAGATCGAGAAGCTTGAGTTGGTAGAACGTGAAGCCAGCAAGAGCCGGCATTTCTCCGCGCGCGGCGGCACCAGCAAGACCACGAACAAAGGCGGTCTTACCCGCGCCCGGTGCACCGATGAGCAACGCTGCAGGTTGATGGAAGCGCAGCAAGATGCGCGACACTTGGTCAGCGAGTGCAGCCCTTCCCACCATGGGCGGATCTTCGATCGCTTCGGTGCCCAAGTTCATCGTGAGCGGGACGTCGATGGTCTCGGGTTCGCTGTCGGTGGGGGGCGTTGCGTGCCCAGCTTCGGGGGCGGCCTCCGGCTGCAAAGAAAAGACCCCGCTCTCGTCCGAGCTCAAGGCTTGGTCGAGGGTGATGGTGTCCGGGGGCAGAATGTCGGGGCCGGTGCCCCTGGCGTAGGCCACTGCTTGCGTGATGCGCGGCAACTCAGAGAGCATGACTTCGACGAGTACATCGGGAACCGAGTCGCCATTTTGAATCTGCTGCAACGCTTGGTGCAGGCCTGCTTGCATCCACAGGCGTTCGTCGTTCGCAGCGGGCTGGTAGCGGAGCATATCGCGGTCGTCGTAGAGCGCGTCGAGCAACGCTTCGCGAAACGCGGAGAGCCCTGGCATGAGCCGGGCCATTTCTTCGACACCGTTCTCTGCGGCGACCACCATGAGGTGTTCTGGAGCGAGCAAGTTGTGGTTCAGTCGCTGGGCCACATCAATGACGTCTTCGAGCAAATCTCGAACAATGTCTTTCAAGCCCCGTTGCTTGAAGTCATCGACGAGAACGTAACTGTCAGAAGGCTCAGGCATTGTCGCTCCACTTGCGGCCGCCGAACTCGGCGAGCAGCAGGTCATCAAGGTGGTCGGCGTGGTGAGCTACGGAGGAAAGCACAGCGCGAAACTGTGCGGCGTCCAAGGACTCACCTAGCAGGTTGTGTTCGAGATACACGGTGTGCTCACGAACGTAGTATTTACCGAAGACGGTGGTGTTGTTCAGTTCGATCAGTCGTCTGTACAGGTCGGTGGTGGTTTCCACGTCGACGATGATCGGAGCGATGATGCGCAGTAGGGTGCGGCCTTGGGTCCAGTCGATGGGGTGCACTACAATGCGCGTGGCATGGTAGGGCACTTCGTAGCGGTCGGCGACGCGATCGTATGCGCGTACCGCACCGGCTAAGAATTCTTCTGTGCGCTCCCTGAGCGTGATCAGCTCGCGACTGGGTTCCTTGATGTCCAAGGGCAGGTCTCCAAGCCCGGCATTCTAGCCTGATGCCGTGTGTAGGAGCGACTCGGCTTACTTGTTGAACCAGTCTTCGAGGGCATCAACGTTCTTGGCGTACGTGTGCCCTACAGCAGCCCAGTCGATGGCAGCGAGTTTGAGTCCGTCAAGCTTAAGCACGCCGTCGGGGCGAGGGACCGCAGCCCTCACAGGAATCTGTCCCGAGTCTCCAGCGGCAAGCATGGCTTCGACTTCGTGGGAGAGCAGGAAGTCGATGAGCTTGCGGGCAGCTTCCGGGTGGGGAGCGTTCTTGATCAGGCTCACCGTGTTGGGGATCACGATGAGGCCGAACTCTCCAGGGCCTTGGTCTGGGACCACGCGAGCGACGGGATAGCCCTGATCGATCGCCGACTTGACGTCGTCCGTGTCGGTCCAGCCGAAGTCGAGCTTGCCGTCACGGACGAGTCGCATGAGGTGGGCGTTGCCTGGTCCGAAGCGCACGCCGTTCTCGCGCATGGCGGACAAGTGGGCGAAGGTTTGCTCTTGGCCCCAGGTGTTGAGCCACACGGCGCCGTGCGCTGCTGTGGTACCGGTCAGTGGCTTGGCCATGCTGCAGAGTTCACCCTCGCCTGGTACCAAGAAAGCGTCGGTGGTCTTCGGGTAATCGTCAGCGGAGGGGAAGCGCTCCGTGTTAACGATCAGCACACGAGCTCGGCTTGCGAAGCCTGTCCACCATCCCGAGGGATCTTTGAACTGAGCGGGAATGTCAGCGGCGGCGGGGGAAATGTAAGGCTCGATGAGCGCAGGAGAAGCTTCCGCAAGCAGCACCGACTGAACGACCTCGTTGTTCCAGAAAACATCACAGCGGGGATTGTTCGACTCTTCTTGGA
Source organism: Pseudohongiellaceae bacterium (assembly GCA_047638635.1). Classification (GTDB taxonomy): domain Bacteria; phylum Planctomycetota; class B15-G4; order B15-G4; family B15-G4; genus CAZIAK01. The sequence goes on from JBLIMM010000074.1 coordinate 13,983, forward strand.
TGCGCCGGCGATGTCCGATCGACTTGGTGGCTTCGATGTCGGGCTGAAAATCGACCTTGAGGCCGGTGGCCGCCTCGAAGGCGCGCACGATGGGCTCGGAGTGGGCCTGGTCCACCGCGCAATAGAGGACCACATCAGCAGGCCGGCCGCCGCAACTCCCAAGAGCCAGGGCGAGAGCGAACGCGAGTGGAACGGACGAGTACCAACGACGGAGTGAAGCCATGGGTCAAGACCTTCTCAGGGCGGGTGTGGATCACCGCCGAGTGTAGCGCGCCTGCCCAGAGAACCGTGGGAGCTACTCCTCCATGTGCGACACAGCGCGCTCGTCGTTGAGGTTGAGGCGCATTGCGATCTTCGAGGCGCCTTTGCCTGCGACCACGGTGGCCACGCGCACAAAGCCCTTGATGATCACTCGGCTGGTGAAGTCGATGATCGGGACAGTCTTGAGGCCGGTCTTCGACTGAGCCTTGTAGTACAGCTTGTTCTGCTCAGTGACGAGCCATTCGCTGTAGAGCATGTACATCCTGGTGAACGGTTGACCGAGCCAGCGCCAACGGATGGCTCGCTGGGCAAAGGGCAGCAACCAAGCGTTGCGAACCACCAACGGGAACCACTTGTGCAGGTTCTCGAAGTAGTGCCGGTTGCGGTGGGCGATAGACGTGGTGCGGTTGAAGAGTGAGGGAAACTCATCCCACTCGTCGGTGGCCACACCCATCTCTTTGGTCATCTCGTTGATGTCGGTCATCGGGTACGGCTGCAGCAAGCTCACTAGTGGGTGGTCAACCTTGCACTCGATGTTGAGCTTCACCGTTTCGAAGTCGTCGTCGATGGTGGCACCCGGGCCGCCGAGCATGTTCAAACTGCCCAGGCGAATGCCGTGCCGCTTGATGTGTTCCGCTGCCCGGAGGAGCTGCTTGCGCGTGGTGTTCTTGCGCATCACCGCGTTGCGCATGTGATCGTTGGCTGCCTCGAAGGCGATGCGCGCGTAAACGCAGCCGGCCTTCTTGAGCAACTGGATGTGCTTGTCCGTGACCATGTTGGCCATCAAGATCACATCGAAGGGCAAGCCCACTTCTACGGGCCAGCGATCAGCGAACTCCGCGAGCCACTTGTTGTTAATGTTGAAGATGTCGTCAAGGAAGTGCACGTAGGTCAGGGGGTACAACGCCTTGATCTGCTTCACTTCCTCGATGACGTGGTCCACGGAGCGCCGACGCACATACTCGTTGTTGCTGAGCCTGTAGACCTTGGCCTTCCAGGCGTGCTGGAAGCAGAAGCTGCAGTTCATCGGGCAGCCTCGGTCGGTCTTGATGACCTTTCGCTCGCTGGACTTGTAGAGGTCCGATGCGTCGTAGACGAGGGTCCGGTCGCACCAACCAATACTGTCGAGATCGGCCACCAGCGGGCGTGGCTCGTTCTTGTGGATCACCCCGCTGGGGTCCTTGAACCAGATGTTGGCGATGGAAGTGAGGTCGCTCCCGCGCTCAAGGGCATCGGTCAATTCCACGAGGGACTCTTCACCCTCGCCACGGCAGATCGCCTCAAAGCCCTCTTCTTCGATGAACTCCGGCACGACGGTGACGTGAGCGCCGCCAGCGATGGAGAACACCGACGGCTTCATCTTTTTCACGATGCGGTTCAGTCCGGCCACAGCCGTTTGCACCCCTGTGGTGAAGGAGTAGCAGACGATGTCTGGGTCGAACTCTTTGAACCTGGCCGGAAAGCGCGGGTCAGGCACAAAGATCATCTTGGTTTCGTGCCCGGCGGCTTTGAGGGCGCCAGAGAGAGACATCACGCCCAAGGGTTCTTGAGTCAGGAAGGTCGAAAGGAAGAGAACGCGCATGGGAGACAGTCTTCAGAGATGCTTGTCGGCGATAAGGTGATAAATAAATCACCTTATCGCCGACG
>JBLIMM010000075.1:0-15725 GCA_047638635.1 Pseudohongiellaceae bacterium
CATCGAGCGATTCGAGGTCAGCCAAGTGCCCCACGTGTTCCTGGATGGACCATGCTTCCCCGTCCCGAGCACGCATGTCTACGGTGGATACGGGGCGGACGCGTTCATCGATGCGGGCCAGCGTTCCCCGCAATCTCTCCAGGACGTCGGGGAAAGCCTCGACGGGTGTCCCCGGGGCGAAAGCCCGCTCGAACCAGAGTCTCTGTCGCATCGCCTTCAACGACCTCTTGCTTCGACTGTCTAACGGTTGGGTTTCAGTGGCCCGGCAAAGGGGCGCGGTGTTTGAGAAGCTCGCAAGAACCGGTGCGGCGCTTTGCTGGGTTCGCTGCAGCGAGTGCTTAGGCGTCGCGCACAATGGGCTCGCCTGAAGCGATGTGAAAATGCAGGTGCTTTGAGTCCTGGTACTCGCCGAGGTTCGTGAGAACCCTGCAGGCACCTTGCTCCTTGGTGACTCTCTCGGCGACTGATCTCACGACTTCGAGGACGGAGTGCACGAGCTCAACAGGATGATCGCCCAGGTCGATAAGAGACGGAACGTGAGCCTTCGGAACCACCACGATGTGGACGGGCCAATGGGGCTGTGTGTGGTGGAAAGCCAAGACGTCGTCGGTTTCCGCGACCACGGAGACCTTGGTCTTGCCTGACAGGGCTTCGTCGCAATAGAAGTCGTTGGTCACTGAAAGGGACGCTTTCTCTATGCGCGCGACCCAGCACGCTCCGCGATTTCAGTTCGTGATTCAGCCAGCCATCCTACTCCATCCTGCTGACCGAAGAGCACTGCACCATCGAGCGAGCCGGTTGCCACGCGATGGGCCCGGGAGAGGCTGTCTTGAGCATCGCCTGCTGCAGCGGACTGCGAGGCGGTACGTCACCGTAGGGCGTGCTCCGGTCCTACGAAGACTCGATCAGGAGCTACAAGCCGCAGCCGCATATGCGTGCGGGGTTGCACTTGCAGATCATATTCTTGCGAACCATTGCGAAGCTGGTCACCGACGCGCACGGTGATAAACGCCGACTCCATTCTGTTTCCTCTGTGATCAATCAGCGGTCCAACGGACAACCAGCCTGATCCGCTCAGCCGATTTCGGTCTGATGGTTGGGCTCGTTCTGCGGCACTCCTCATTTCCATTACGGGAATCCACTGCACCCCGGGCTTCGGACGCCATTGGACTGAGCCTGGATCCAGCCGCTCGTCGACGATGTGTAGCGAGGCGTAGCAGGCGGGACGGTCAGTCCACGGATATGCCCACTCGCACCAGTGAGCAAGACCGATGAGCGAGAGGTACCAGACAACAAGCACTCCACCCATGACGGCGACAACCTGCAAGAGAGTGCCTGCTGCCCTACTCACTGGTTTGCTAGATCCGCCCAAGGTTGTTTGCGATCAGCGGCACGTCGGCTGCACTGCTGTATGAGGCAGATCGTCGATGACACGCCATGAGACGGCCAGAATGGGACGGTCATCGCAGACGCCTTTGGAGGTCAGTTACCACGGGCACCTGTGTTGACTGGGATAGCGATTCCACGCCCGCTCGCTGACGATCACTACGCGCTCCCCTTCGCGGCAGACGACGATGTTGCGGCCTGACAGCTCGCCTGTCTCCAAACACACCTCAGCGGGAGCGTGACCAGGCAATTCATGGGGGAGGAGACTGGGGAACGTCTCGTGGAACAGTCGCGGCGGCTGCTCAATGCCGGTGAGGCCTTCCAGCCGCCGCGAGGGACCCAGGTCCCCGGTTCAAACTGGTCGTAGTGCTCGTTTCGCTCGCGCACGACATTCAGGATGCGATAGCGCGTGACGTCTGGCGCTGGCTTCTCGGCGCGCTCGAAGACACTGCAGCAGTCGTCTCCCGGTGGCATGTGCTCGTCCGGCTCAGCGATGCGGTCGAGCGGACCGAGCCCTACGGACGAGGCAAGTTCGAAGATACAGGCAGCGTCGGTGCGCGAGATACGCTTGATGGGTCTTGTCGCAGCGGTTGGCTCTGCCATGAGCTCGGTCATGGGCTTTGCGATCGGTCGAACAATTCCTGGGGGAACATCCGATGTTGCCTCGGGCGCCGCGCAAGCCGGCAGCGGAAGACAGCTGAAGATCGCAACCAACGGCGTCAATAACGCCAAGGTGCCGAGCACGGTGTTGGAGCAGTTCATGTTCATAGATGACCTGTTGCAGCTTCTGCCTAACGAGGTTGCCGATCGGCGGTCGACCTCGAAGCAGCACGCCCACTGCCTTGGCGATCTCGCAGGATCTCAGCATCGTGGTCCATGGAACGACCTCGCAGACTAGTGGCGTATGTACTGCGGCAGCTGCAGCTCGGGAGCCAGGCCCACAGTTCTTGGTCTTTGCTCGGGATACCTATCGAGGTACAGGCGATCCGCGGAATCGGGTTCTTTCGTGTGGGTTGAGACTGCGAGCATGTGCAAATAAATCCGGCTCGGCTGGATCGTAGAGTCAGTCAGTTCGATCTGAGTGACTCCGAAGAACTTGCCCGAGATACGGCCCTTGTACGGCTCGCCGTCGAGGAGGACCGTGTAGTCGGCAACATGCAGATCGCCAGACTGACTCACCGTTCCGATGCGTAGCTCAAACTTCTTCGGGGGGTGCTTGTCGAAGATGCGACGGCCAAGAGAAGTACTGGTCCCGCTCGACTTGAGTGAGCGACTGTGAACCCACTGCCCAGCATGCCGCTGGAGGCTCCAAGAGCGGGGCCTAAGGAAGTCGCGGTCAACCTCGAAGCATGCTGCGAGAAAGAGTGTGATCAAGAGTGCGGCGATGGGCAGCGCCCGTGCAAGTTGAGCTGGCATTTTGAGAGATCGCATGTGTGGCATGGCCTGGATAACGCTGTTGGCGCAAAGCGGTCGTGCGAAGCGCGATCCGCCCGCAACGATGCCAGCCGCCAGCCGCCAGCCACCAGCCACTAGCCCAGCGAACTACGGGGAAGACTTCGCAAGGACCGCTGCCACGATCAGCATCGTCGTGGACATGACTGTCGACACCGACCGCACGTGGTTCCAGATGAGAAGAGGCATTGTCAGTGAGCTCATTTGTCAGGCTCCCCAGGGTTTGGCCAACGGCTTGGGCGTTCAGCGGCGGCGCGAAACACCGCCCACCTGCATCGCTTTGTGAGGTTGCAGTCTACGGCTGAGCAGTTGTCTGTGCGTGGCGATCAATCACGGCTCTGCACCGATCGGTTCGGGGTGGACGTCGAACCGCAGTTGACGAGGATCTTTCCTTTCGCTCCGACCGCTGTGCGGCCATCGGAGGTCTGCAGGCGCCCACGAAGCTCGACTAGCGAAGACTCTCCGCTCCGAGTGGGAGAGTTCCGAATCACCAACCAGTCGATCTGTAGGGGTTCCATGGCTGGAACTGAGGCGCGAAAGAAGAAGGAAAACTCGAGCCCCACCATGGAGTACAGGCGCGAGAAATGAGCTGCAACGGCGCCCATGAGGAGCGCGCTTGTCTGAGGTCCGCTCGCGATGATCCCGCCATATCGACTCTTGCTCGCGAAGTCGGAATCGTGATGCAGGGGATTCGTGTCACCGGAGGCTTTGGCAAACTCAGAGATCTGTGACTCTGAGAACACCAGGGTCTTCGAAAATCGCTCGCGAGGTTTGGCTGACACCCCTGTCCTCCTAACGGTTACGTCGTTCAGCGGCAGCCCGCGCAGCGGCTCCTCTGCTGCGATGGACTGTTAGGCGGCAACCGCATGCTCTCATCGGTGGCCTTCGCGATCATATCGTGCACCTGCTGGTAGAGGGCGTCCAGACAACGAGGGGGCCGTCACTCGTCGACGTAGGCCCAGTCGCCAATGCGTTGGCTTCTTCCGCCGTGCATTGACCTGGGGTACGTCTCGCTTGGCCAGTAGACGAGCCTGTCGAAGCTGAGCATGCCCCGGGTGCAGTCGACCTCCAGCTGCCACTCAGGGAGGGGGAGCAGCCGACTACCGTTCGGCGGGCCGAGGGCCTTGGCAACGTCGTCGAGGGAGCGTCTCACCAGTGCATCGCACGTGTGGAGACGGGCTCTGAGAACACGGCTGGCCACGGACCCATCCGCATGGGACAGGCGGCAAACAGGCTCTCGATGATCTCTCGGGGCTCGCTGAGCCTAGAATCAGGCGAGAGGTACGAGTGCCTGCCTCACGGGTCTGTGGTGCCTCGGCGAAGCCGTTCCAGTCGTTGAGCGATGAGCTGAGCGCCCAGAGGGTTCCGCCGAGGTTCAGCGCTTGATCGTCTTGCGCTTCATACCGCTGTGCCCGGCCTTCTGCGCCTTGAGGATGGCCTTGAAGGCCAGTGGCACTTTGCACGAGGTGTCGCCCATCTTGACGTCGACCTTGCCGATCTTTCGGCCGGCTTGCTTGGCGCGATACGACAGCGGTCTGACGTAGGTGCCGACGGCGATCACGAAGCCGTTCATAGTGTACTTCACGCGGTTCATGGCCGCGCCGATGCCGTCCTCGATCAGCACCAGGGCGCCCTCGATTTGTTCCAGATCGAGAGCCTCGTCCGGCGTGACGGTCACGTAGCCGGCGTAGGTGCCCCAGCCGCTCGAGGCGACCGACTCCTGCTTGTCCTTGATCCACTTGAAGGCCAGAGCGTGCCCGTGCTCACTCTCGGTCGCGACCCAGGGCACGGTGTACTCCGAGACCATTGACCAGGCCGCCTGCTGCGCCCAGGTGTCGAGGAGTTTTCGCGTCATGAGCGAGCCGTCCGCGACCATGCCCGCGAGGTACTGCGCGTCGCTGTTGCCCGTTTCGTAGAGCTCGTAGGCGAGCTCTTGCTGGCCCTTGATCTTCTTGGCGATGGCCTTCATGTCGGCCACGCTCACGCCGAACATGCTGTCGGGTGGAGCGCCGTGGCTGACGTAGGTCTTTGCACGGATTGGGCTGCCGGCCTCTTCGAGGGCGGCCATGACCTTGGTGAGCGTCTTCATGGCCATGAGGATGCCGTCATGGAGTGCGTTCGTCGAGCCTCAGTTCAGCGAAAAGCGCGAAGTGCTAGGTCGCTGCAACGGGCTCTCGGGCCGAAACTGAGCTCGACACGATCTAGCCGTCCAAGCGGAACAACAGGGGCATGCCTGGACCCATGACGGCGAAGTACCAGGAATCTCCGAGTTGGCCTGCGATGAGCCCGGAGATAAATCGGCTGGGCTTTCCGTCAGGGGAGGGATCGGCGTAGTGCCCGCGCCAGACGAGCGTCCCGTCGTCGGCCAAGACGTGGAGCATGCCGTCGTTCGTGGACACGACGATCAACGGCGAACGGTGCGCCGGTTCGAGCAGCTTCAGGCCGCTGATGCTGTGTTGCAGTGAGACGGTCCACTCCATCTCGCCGAACAGCGGGCGACATCCGATCGTGGGGTGCCCCTGGGCATCTCCACCGGCCAGGATCAACCGCGGTGGCCCACTGCGCCCGGGCAGCAGCGCGGCATAGTTAGCGTAGACGCTGCCGAAGTCGCCACCCGGAGTGAGCCCTGCTGCTGAGGGGGGCACGTCATCGGACTCGCCCGCCTCGGTGGTGGGCGCGGAGGATTGATCGTCCGAAGATCCCGAAGCTGCTACCGGCGGCCAGCTGTCCAGGGGAACGCCGTCTCGGCTGACCACTTCGACGCCACCTCCGACGAAGACAACGATGCCCGGTTCGGCAGGATGGGTCAGCACGTCGCGGATGACCTTGCGCTCCGGCTGTGACCACATCGGCTGACCCGACAGGTCCAGGGCGATCACGCCGGTGTCAGCCCCATAGCCGACGACCAAGCCGACCACCGCTCCGGCGTTGTTGAACAGCGGAGCGACCGCCTGGGCGCCGCGCCCCTCCACGACGTGCTCCCAGAGTCGCTTGGACTGCTCATCGAGAACCACCAACCCGGGCTGTTCCGGCTCGTTCGGAAAGCTGCGTCTGCCGAGGTAGTGGACGCCGCCAGCTCCCCGTGGGAAGGACATGACTTCGGAGTGCCTTCCGCCGAAATCGAAGTCTGAGGGTCGCCATCCGACACGCAGGAGCAGCGACCCCACGGACCCGCCATGCTCGAGCAACCAGATGGCTGTGCGTTCGCCGGGGGGAGGCGCCGACGCCTCAAACGGCTGGGGACCGGAACCCATTCTGAGCGACCCCAAGGGCGTGATCAGGTCGGGCTTGAGCTCCTCGATCTCGATCTGCTCGCCCGTCAGCGTGTGCAGGGCTTGGGCTGCAGCACGACGAACGCTGATCTGCGAGTCGGTCAGGTGCATACGCAATGAGGGAACGGCCTCGGTCCAACCCATTGTCTCCACCACCTTGATGGCCACGTAGGTGGTCATCAGCAGGCTGCCAGGAATGGCGATGCGGTTGAGCACGGCCAGCTTGAAGGCTGGCTCTTTGTGTACCTCCTCCAAGAGCTCCTGGGGAGGCCCGCCGGCAACGAGTGCGAAGGCCCAATCGAGAGCCATTCCATCCACCCCGTTCGTTGGCAGGAGAGGAATAGCCGGCGTGAGCTCGAGGAGCAACGCCATGGCCTCCGCCGTGCTCACCTCGTGGATCGCGCACAGCACCTGGAAGTCCGCCAGGTCGCCCGACTCCCGTGCCATGGTTGCCAACATCGGGAGGGCAGCGTCACCCCAGGCCATCAGGGCCGCGCGGGCCTCGTCGTTCACTTGCCCAAGGCCGACGCAATCGGCCACCGCGGCCCGCAGCTCAGCCTTGGTCTGCCCGTGGACCGAGCCCGAGGCCAAGCACACCGCAGCGAAGAGAACTCCGACTGTTCTCAAAATGAGTCGTGTGTTCATTTTTCTGGTCAACGCACTCTCCTTTCTTAAGGCTGTTGGTGTTCAGCGGTCTCGCGTAGGCCGATCCGTCTGCTACGGGTTACGACGCTCATCGCGAGAGCGCTACGCACGCTGACCCCGCCATCAGCGAATGCTGCTGAGCCGGAGTGCGCACAGGCTGCTAAACCATGGGCTCGCCGAATAGGATGCGATGACCGTCTGGTGTCTCAACGACGAACTCGCGGTGACCATGGGAGCGGTCGCCGATGGGGACGACGATGTGGGCGACGATGTGGGCTCCCTTTTCGCTTATGTCTCGGTGCAGCTCGTCGATCTCCTCTACCATGATGTGGAGAAACCAAGAGTGGTTCCCGGTCTCTGACGCGTCGACTTCGTCACGACACTCGCCCAGCATCAAGTGGATTGCGTCTCGGGTGAGAAAGCTCCAGCCGGGGGCTTTGATGGGATCACAGCCGAAGCCTAGGACCTCAGTGTAGTAGCGGGTCGACGCGGCAAGGTCGCGAACTGCCAAGACCGATCGAGGTTGTACGAAGCGAGACATCACCCCTCCCGTTTCGCTGCTTCGATTCGAATGAAGTCAGGCAGGTATGACGGCGTGCAGTTTTTCGCCACAGGGTCGTTCTTGTACAGGCCAGTCTGCTCCCCGATCCCGATACATCTGGATCGAAACTTCGACTCATGGACACCGATCCAACCGGCGCAGAAGTTCATCGCCCACTGCACATCGAGATGGGCGCTTGCGATCTTCTTTTCAATCATCTCGAGCAGCTGCCCACTGTTTTCGGGCGGCGTCTGACCCGTCCACCTCAAGCGTGCCTGGTGGTACCAGAAGAGGCGACTGAGAACGGGCGAAGGGTTCTCTTCCCAGGACTCCAGCAGCGTGATCGTCTTCTTGCTCTTCATCAGCTGGTTCGCCAGCAGCCAATCAGCCAGCTGGTTTCGTTCCGCCTGATCATGCTGAAGCATGTCGGCAGCGAGGGCATCGATCGCCGCCTGGGTCAGCAACGCCTTGTCGAGGATCAAGGTCGAGAGCAGGCGCGCGTGGAAGACGCCCGTTTCCCATAGCTCCATGGCGAGCTCGTGATCCTTCTTGATCTCTTTGCCACGCTTCTTGATGTCGCCGAGTTTGGTGCCTTCGTCCTTGAGCTCAGACGCAATCTTCTTCGCTGCCTTGGATACCAAGTTTCTCTCCTGTGTCAGGGCTGCCAGCCTGCCAGCCTGCCAGCCTGCCAGCTTCCCAGCTTCCCAGCTTAACGGGCTTGGCGGAATCGACGTACGGCGAGGCTCATGCGTCACCACACGGATGTGGCCAGCCACTCTCATCGTCAAGCCCCAGAGCCGATAAAGATCATGAGAGCGAGCGCCGCTGCCCCACTGCCGAGAGGTGTCAAGTGAACACGCCGCTGCATGGACGGGTTGGGCTAGTGTGCGGCGCTTGCGATTGACAACCATCTACGCATGTACTGTTGAAGAGCATGGGGTTCCCGATCCGTGCAAACAAGGCAATGGACGACTGGGGACAAGACTCTTGGGTCGCCTTCGCACCCCACGAACTGGAGCTTCGCTGCATTGGGGAAGTCCCGATCTCTGACGTTGGCGAGGAGGTCCATGGCAGGGTAGCGCTGCGTGCCAGGCATCATCTGTTCCTGCAGTGTGGTGCCATGAAGGATGCATGCTTCTGGCCGTGGGCTGCCATCGGAGTGTGAAGCTGCTTGAAGGATAAACAGCTCAACAAAAGCCGACACGAGTAACTGCTGCTGAAGGTTTCGCTGCGGGTCGCGCCAGTCCAGGGCAGCGTAGCGCCGATTGATCTCCGCGAGCTCCGCTTGCTCTGTCGCTTCAGCTACGGTTGTAGCCGTCGCGGCGCGTCGCCGGATGCTCGACGCAGCGCACCATCCACTCGGCGGTCTGTTGCGAACGCTCGTCGGTGTCGGAGATGGAGAGCAGCTGTGTCAGTTCTTCGATCCGATCCAGGTAGACCTCCAGCTCGCCGTCCTGGAGAGCCTTCGCACCGTAGCGCCTTGCGAATGTGCTGTACCCGGACGCCCCAACTCGGGGGACCAGGAACGCGAGCACGGTCTGACCGCGTCCATAGTGAGCCGACGGCGTGCAGCTCCGACTCATCACTTCGAAGTGCACTTCGGCGAGTCTGCCGTCGAGGTCGCCCTTCAAGCAGCGCAACACATCAAGCGTAGCCTTGCTGGCACCCCACGGCTTCTCGGGGTCGAGAGGCTCAGTGCAGATGACTTCCGCGACTACAACCAATTCGGCGCCCAGATACAGCCGCCGCAGACCGTGCGGTGAGGTGGGATACATCGGCCGCGCCGAAAGGGAAAGCACGGCGGCCAGCAGGCAAAGAACGAAGTAGCGCGATGACATCATCTGGTTTCCTTGACCATCGAGTGCCCCAACGGGCTTGGCATTCAGCGACGGGCCGCGTAGCCGCACCTCCACTGCATTGGCAGGTTGGGCGGGGGGCACTAGCATACCCAGCCACTCCAGCTGTTGATTGCCCAGCCGTCTCCGGTCCACACCAGGTGACAGACTGTGCCATGGTCGGTTGGCGCTCGCACCGACTTCGAGTAGCTCAGCGAAACGCTCGCTTGGCTCGCATCGATGCGGACGAGCGACATCTGGAAGTTGTAGGGCGAAAATCGAAGGCCTAGACTTCTTGACGCCACGAATGCATGCAGTGGACCACGCTTACCTGGTGAGCCGTCGAGGACCACCTTTGGCCCTTGAGAGCTCCGCGGCTCATAGCCATGAGGCAGGCCGAATCGAGAGAGCACGATGGCCTCATCGTCGGGTTGGATCGGCGGCCTTCCTCGATGTCCAAGGGATTGCAGGTAGTCGAAGTATCCTTGCAGGGCAATGTCGAGGGCGAGGAACTCGGGGGAGCGCGAAGCCCCGGCGAGCTCTGCGTCATAGGACGACCGCCCAACCGAGCTTGTGGTCACGCGGCCGACGAGAGCAGCGGCCACAAAGAGAATCATAGGAAGCGACTTCACCGCGTCAGCTCCTCCGCCAGCGGGGCTCGCATTCAGCGGTCGGTCGCGTCGCGGACCATCCGCGGCATTGGCTGGTTAGCGAGTGGCTTGCCCTGATCACTTGCCTGCTCTACCCAGCCGTTTCCATTCGGCGCCGTCGAGTGTGGCATCGATGAGCATCTCAACCGCCCAAAGCTCATTTGGCCCGGCACCGGCGTAGTTCTTGACGATCTTCCGTTGGTCATACCAGAGAACTGTTGTGTAAACAGAGGCGCCACATCCTGCCGCGAGCGTGTAGGTGTGCTCGAGATCGAGGTAGCCAGAGGTCTTGATGAACCACGCAAGTTCATTGAACTGCGAGTCGGTAATTTGGCCTTCGTAGATACCCTCGCGCTCCGGATGCCGGATGCCCTCATATCGAATCGTGCCGTCGGAGGAGATGAATGCCGTGTATTTCGGCACGATGTTCCAGGGTGAGTGACCACGCTCAATGCCTATCTCAGTGATGCCGTGCCCAGAAGCTCCGACATCCGACAGCTTGCGGGACTTGGCGGGGTCATATCCCACGTCAGCCGCCATGCCCAAATGCATGTCCCGGAGATCACCAAACGTGATGGTCACGAGGAGGATGCTCGTTACTGCTAAGGCGGCTTTTATCATGAGAGCGTCTTCACCTCGCTAACGGTTTTGGCGATCAGCGGCGGGTCGCGTAGCGGCACGTCCGCTGCATTGGCGGGTTAGGCGCACCATTGTCGCCCAGCCTGCTGGCGTCGCAAGAGCTGAAGTCGACTCGCCGCCAAAGAAGCCCCCACGAACGATAGACAGCGAGCGCACACCCACCGAGCCCAGCAGCGCGATAGGCCGCGTGGAGCCAGGGCATCGGCGCCAGGTGATAGAGGCGTGGGGACTTCTCTCGGAACCCTCAGGACGGATCGCAGCTTGCAGGCGCTGACCATCGTTGCGAGGTGGGGCAGCTCGTCGTGCCGCAGCGGCGACGTCGACAATTCGCGGTTTCTCTGCGGTGTTGTTCAACTCGCCCATGCTCCCTTTCCTTTCTCTCTCAACTGTCAGTAAGCACGCCCAACAGTGTTGGCGATCAGCGGTCGCGCAAAGCCCGAACCGTTGCATCGCCTTGCTTGGGAGCTTCCTCTGCTTCCGGCCGTTATGACTCATAAATGACCCAGTCATCCATCAACCCGTCCCCGGGCTCCAGGTCCCGGATCTTGAGGAAGACGTCCGAGGGGCTGACGGTGTCAGAGTCTGGGGGGATCGTCGACAGGCTGAAGGTGGCCGCCTCGCTAGGTGGTGGGTCCCCGGTGATCGTGAGCGATCGCTGTCCGTGGAGTCCCGGAATGCTGATCGTGTCCGCCAGAGTACGGGTCGCCGCAGGTCCGACGATCTCGAGCAGACGACCATTCTTCCCATCCAGCAGCACCAGCGACCCCGAGCGAGGGTCGGCGGCCATGCTGACGACGGTGCCGGCCGGGCCGTGGAAGATGGCATCTTCCCCCGTGGGCGACAGGCTCTCGCCATCCCATGTCCAGCCGCGGAGGACTGTCTCTCCGTTCGCTGAATGGATCGCCACGACCAACTCGGCGGCGTCCCGCCAGCACATGGCCAATGGCACGCCCTGCGATATGGGGATGACCTGACGAACACGTCGAGGCTCCAGCTCCTCCGTCCAACCACTCACGCGTAGCTCCCGTTCGCTGGGCGAAAGGTGCAGCGCGGGAAGCTGCTTCGGCGGGGGAGTTCCGGGGGGAAGGGCGGTCTGCTGAAGCTCGACAAAAGCGGGGGTCAGGTCGTTGGCTTCCGGAGCAGTTGAGGTCGGCTCAACAGGCTTGGAGCAGCAGACGGTGGCCGCGAACAGGAGTAATCCGCTGATTGCTCGTGATGGCAAGCTCACATTCCCTCTCTCATCCCGGCAGCTCCAGGTTGATGGTTGCTTTAGAGCAGTCACACTTAAGCACTTTGGCACCGGTCCTTGGATTCGCGCTCAGCCAAGTCTCGGCAAGCGGCGACCACCGGCTCGAACTCGTGGTCGTAATGCGTAGCTCGGCCTCGGCAACCTGCTCGGCGAATCTGCGGGCAGCGAGGTTCTGGGCGGCTCCGGTAGGGCTGGTTGCCTCCACGGCAAGATTGAGAAGATCGAAGGACCCGTTGCTGAGGTCGAGTGCGGGTAACTGCCCGAGGAGCCAGTAGCTACGGTAGTCGGAGTGACGGCTCGTATACCTGCCAAGGAAACTATTGAGCGTTCCTTGAAGTGCTGTGCGTCGAGCCATTAGGCGCACCTAACGCTCTGATTCAGCGGCGGGCCGCGCAGCGGACCGTCCGCTGCAACCGGTTGTTTTTTAGCCCTTCAGGCGATCAGCGGGACTTCACTCTCGGGTCCGTCACGAGGCGCATGACCCATTCCAAGGGGCCACGCCGGAATCGACGCGTCCACGTGGTAGCAAAGGCGACACCAAGTACGCAGAATACGGTCGCAGCCAGGAGAGAGAAGGACAGGGGTTGGTGCTCGAGTAGACCCACCGCCTCCAGCGCCCCCATTCCCACCACCACATGCGCAACGTACAGGGTCAGTGCGAGTTGACCTGTCGCGACTAACGGCTTGATCCACGCTGAGTCGTGATACCGCGTACCCAACCAAACGCAGGCGACCACCGCGGTAACCGCTGTGCCTCCCGCAGCCACCATGTACAGGATGACTGGGGGCATCGGGCCTGTGCCCAAAACTGACATCAGGTCCGCCCCGTCTTGGCGGGAGAGATCAGCGGCACCGACGAGTCGGCCTAGGCCCCAGCTCACTGTCTCCGCAAGGACTGCTGCCGAGATACTCACCCGGAGGACGCGGGCTCGCATCGTCGCATCCGTGAGGTCGATTCGGCCGAGGGCCATTCCGACGAGCATGAACGCGAACCATGGCACGAAAGGATGAAATCCGTTGAAGAACAGGTGCCGGAACATCCCAAGCGGTGTCCAGAGACCATGGTAGGTCAGCGTGTCCAAATCCCAACCGGTCTCGTAGTTCAGCGACAAGAGGAGAGCCATAAAGAGGAGTACGAGAGCCGTGGCCCCTCCCCAAAGGCGCCGCGTAGTAGCCGTCAGAAACAGCGCCGCTGCCGCGATGTACACACCATAGAAGTGGAGGATATCCGCCGGCCAGATCGGCGTGTAGGCCAACCCGACTACGAAGAGGAAGACGGCCCTACGTAAAAGTATTCCTCGGTCGCGGGCTATCGTTGCCCTGTCACCAGTCTCCCGGGAACGGAATGACATCAGTGAAATACCAACACCTGCCAGAACCACGAAGGTCGCAGCTGCCCGCCCATCCAACAGGCCCGCGGCCCACACTAGCCAGCCGGGCCCAGCGGATTCCGCATCCATCACGACCTTGAAGTTGACCACGACCATGCCGAACACGGCGAGGGCTCGTGCTATGTCGAATCCGACAACCCGTGGTCGATCTTTCACTGCTCGAGCTAGCTCCATTCTGGGACTACCTAACGATGTTGCGGTTCAGCGGAGGCGCGTAGCGGCGTCCGCTGCAAGCGCAGGTTAGCCAGCATTCTGTAAAACCTCTTCTTCATCAAGTGCACAGGCCACCACGAAAGTATCGCCAAGACTGAAACCTACCAACTCAGGTGGATTCTCAACCCAGCGAGTCCCATCCCACCATACCGCCCTTTTGGGGCCCAGGGTATTTGGGTTCATCCCCGCGCTGTCCAAGACAGCTGCATAGGCCTTGGTCAAGAAGATGGGGCCATCAGCGAGCAGTCCGTAGGCCCCAGGCAGAAGCTCGTCAAGCTTGAGACTTGAGTTCAAGTATCGTTCAAAAGCGATCCAGGCCCCAGCTGTTCCGCGATGCGCCTGCCAGAGGAGACCCAAGACTTCCGGTGCGGACGCTGCCGTGCCGTGGAAGTACAACTGCTCTCGGGGCTGCGTGTGCTGTTTGACCAGCACGTGGTCCGGCTGAAGCAGGACGAGATCGCCGCCTTCCCGACCAATGGAGCACTCGCGCACCCCCCTTGCGTGAACCTTCCAGCTGGCCCATACGTCTTCGCAGTTGTAGTCCAGAACGCTGAGCTCGAACAGGACGTCATTCTTATTGAAGCGCGCGGAGTCCAAGCGCACAAATGCATCATCCGGGCGGGCCGGGCTCTCGATGTATTTGAGAATGCGATCGAGCATTGTTCCTGCCTGGCTAACGGGGTTGGCGGTCAGCGGCCGGGCGAAGCCCGGTCCGTCTGCTACGGCTTGTTAGCCAGCATTCACTACACGTAGTCAGCGTCATGCATCCCCTTCCAGGAGCGGACTGATTGGACTTCGCTCCAGTAATCCTCTTCTTTGAGATAGTCAAGGTATCCGATTGCTCCCCCCGACTTCAGTACACATCCAACCACAGCTTCACTCAAGATTCCGTCAATGAACTTGATAGAAGACCGAAACTCGAAGTCCGCGCTTTCTGGCTCGTCCCATGGCCCTCCACTACTGTGTCCGCCCGCAAACGCAATGATCACTTCGTCTGTGTGCACGTCTGCCGAGATCCAGAGAACAGGTGCGTGAGCAGTGTGTGGGCTGGGGCACTCGATTGTGAGCTCGTCGTACTCACTCAGCGACGCGAAGTCTTCAAGCTCCGGCCACCGCGCTCTCACCACCCTGAGAAAAGCTGTTCCAATCTCAGTGAGTCTGGATTCGTCTAGGCTCATTGCGTCTGGCTAACGGGTTTGCCGTTCAGCAGCCGGAGCCGCGAAGCGGCGGAGGTCTGTCTGCAACGGCTGGTTAGATAGTCCAACGACACTCATGATTGCCCGCTGAATGACGCTGGAGTCCTTGAGCATTACAGACCTTCGGCGCTAGGCGTGTCTACCTGTGCCAATAGGTTAAGGAAGCCAGCTTTGCTCATCCCTCCAAATTCTTGTTGCAGGATATTCCCTGCTGAATCTGTAATGATCGTGGCTGGTGTGCCACCAACTCCATATCGCCTCAATATTTTGATCGAGTTAGGATTATCCACATCGATTGTCACTGGAATGAACGCCGCATTGACCGTGTTCATCACTTGATCATCCGCCCAGACTTGACGCTTCATGATCTGGCAGGGCGAGCACCACTTCCCGGTGAAAAAGAGAATGATCGGTTGATCTGTTTCTTCCGCCTGTTGTTGCGCCACTGTGAAGTCCTTGGCCCAGGCAATGTCGTTGGAAGGTGCGTAGAAAGAGTACCAAGCGTAAGCTAGCGATATCACAAGGAAGGTGAGCCAAAACACCTGCCAAAACCGTCCCGACTTTCCTTTGCCGGTCGACTTTTCTGGCTCGGTGGAGAGCGAGGGTGTGGGTTGATTGTGGCTCATGAATTATCCCAAATCTATCTAACGGGGTTGGCGATCAGCGGCGGGCCGCGAAGCGGCACGTCCGCTGCATTGGCGGGTTATGCGTGCATTCATGGCGCTCCATGCTCCTCGCCGAGATCCACAAGCAGCACTGCTTCACGGCGGGATTCGCGGAAGCTGATCACAGACAATGCCGCGTGGACTGCACACATGCCAAAGAACCCCACGGCGCAGAGGACGGAGAACCACTGAGGGTAGCTTGGGATTGGTCGCCCGATGCAGATCCACCCGAGGGCGTAGTACGCAGCAACGCCAAACAAGTGACGAAGGAGTGAGGCGCGTGCACGTTGGCGAAGACGGCTGATGAGGCTGACGAACTCGCCATCTCTGAGCATCGTCTGATCGGCGCTGGAGAGCCCGTGCCTGCTGGCCTCTTCATGAACTCGTTCCATCGTGGTGGGCATCAGCAGCTTGAGTCGAGGGTGTGCGCCGGCAACGCCGCATAACGGGGTTGCCATTCAGCAGCCCGCGCAGCGGGTCTGCTGCAATGGCTGGTTAGGTGGCACCCACTACCACCGCCAGCCACCAATCCCGGTCCATAGATATTCAGCAGGGAATGCCCTCCCGCCACCATCCCTAGTCTTGCATCTT
>JBLIMM010000076.1:0-15707 GCA_047638635.1 Pseudohongiellaceae bacterium
CCCCAGCGGAGATCTGGAACGACAGCAAGCTTCGCAGGACGGGTAGGTCGAGAATGTGCTCTGGTCCCGCAAAGGGGGTCACCAAGGCTGTTATGAGCATCGCCACACCTCACTGCGTCATTAGAGCGTCATTAGAGAACAGGGGGAACGCCCGAGGGGTTTCCGAACTGCTAGAGATCAAACCCATCGCCACATCAATCGCCGAAACCGATGCCACTGCCACGAGTTGCAATCTACCAGCCGCGAACCCCGGTACCAGATGTGATCGGCAAGCTCATTACAGAGCCCCCTTGCAGTCTGAGCGGCCTAGGGTTACTCCGGGGTCATGGAACGTCTGCTCTCGACGCCCACCCCCACTCCCCCGAGACCGAACCATGGCCGCTCACCCCCACTTTGATGACGGTGGCACCCTCGACTGGCACACCAGCTGGGATACCGCTTTGGCCACCGCCAAAGAGCAAAGCAAGATGATCTTCGTCGAGATGGGCCGGGAGCTCTGAGGCAATTGCCGCAGCCTGGTTCAGGCTGTCATTCGCCAACCGGCCATCGCTTCCCTCTTAAAGGCCCACTTTGTAGCTGTGGCCTCAGATTGCGATGCACCCGAAGCTCCCTTGATCGATCTGGTCAGCGAAAACATGGTCGGGGCCAGCATGCTGCCGTTCGTGCTCTTCGCCGACTCCGACGGCCAGTGGATCAATGGCATATCTGGGGCTATCAGTCCCGCTCAGCTCCAAAAGCAGCTTGAGTCGATGGTCAGCTGATCGACGAAAGACACCTAGATCGGTGACCATCAAGGCCCCTCCCCACGGCACCCAAGGCCCTGATGGTTGCCAGTCACAGCGAACCAGCTCCCCCAGAACGGACAAGGCGCGATAGAATTCCCCCCTGGGCCTGCTGCCCCGCAGGCCAGCTCCTGACAGATCGGCTCAATCAGCCTCCTGTCACACTCTCCCAAAACCGATTCAGTCTTCATGGCCACCCCCCCTTCCAGGCCACAGGGCTCTCCTGGCAACCAGCAGCCAACCCCGCCGGCTAGCGCCCTGTGGATGCTGCTTTCGTTTCTGTTCGCCATGTCTTGGGCGCCTGTGGGCCAAGCCCAGTCTCCCTCCTTGCTCAAGGCCAGCTCTCGGCCTGCGGCAATCGATACCGACCTCTTCGAGGCCATGGTCGAGGCAGCCCCCGGCGAACAGATTGACGTCTACCTCGTGCTCAGCGAGCAACTCTCCCCGAGCCAGCTGCGCCAAGGCGATACCGACGTTTCACCACGGGAGCGACGCAAAGGCATAGCCCAACGGCTTGCCGCCCATGCGGACGAGACCCAGGCAGGCCTGCGAGCACAGCTTGACCAAGCCGCCGCGGCGGGCCAAGCCACTTTTCGCGACGTGCTCTGGATGGGCAACGCGATGCTCTTCAGCGCCGAGCCTGCACTGCTCAGCGCTCTGGCTAGCCAAACGGGGGTCGATCGCATTCGCCGAGTGCGCCCGGTCACCCCCGAACAAGTTCAAGACCTCGACCCCACAGCGCCCTACCCCTTCTTCGACAACTTCGAGGGGGGCTTCCTGCAACCCGTTTGGCAAGTGGCGACCTCGGGCAACGGCTATGCATCCGTGCGCAGCGACGGTGATCCTCTTGGCCAGTTTCACCTTGTTATGGCGTCCTCTGTTGACCTCGTCGATTCCACTGCGTCGATCACCCTCGAGTTCGACCTCAGCGGCATGACCGACGTGGGCGTGCGCTTCCAGCAGAAGGAATATGGCGACGAGGACCACACAGAAGACGGCGTCTACATCAGCGACGACGGCGTCAACTTCTTCAAGGTCATCGACCTCATTGGGGGCCCTGAAGATTACGCCCCTCAGTGGCTGACCCTCGACGGCCCCGTGGCAGCCCTAGGCCTTGAGTTCAACAACACGTTCTTCGTGCGCTTTCAGTGGCGGGACAACTTCGACATCCCCACGGACGGCATGGCCTTCGACGAGATCGAAATCGGACCCGGCGTCGGTGTCGAACCGACGGCTCTGCCCGAGCCCAATCTCGTAGCCATGGGCGCACCCAAACTTTGGGCCCTGGGCTTCGACGGCAGCGGCGTGACGATCGGCTCCATTGACTCGGGCGTGCTCAAGAGTCACCCGGACCTCGCCGGATCGTTTTGGAACAACCCCAACGAGATCCCCGGCAACGGCATCGATGACGACGGAAACACCTACATCGACGACATCTGGGGCTGGGACTTCGAGAACGGCGACGCCGACCCTCAATCTACCGACCCACACGGCACCCAGTCTGCGGGGCTGATCGTCGGCGACGGCAGCTCGGGCAAGATCACCGGCATGGCCCCCGGCGCCACTTTGGTGAACTGCCAGGTGGGAACAGCCGCCGACTACTGGCTTGCCCAGCAATACTTGCTGCTGATCGGCGCGGACGTGATCACCTCTAGCTACAGCTATAAGTGGCCCGACCAGCCCGACTACCACATGTTCCGTCAACTCTGCGACGTCGAGCTCGCCGCTGGCATCATTCACGCCAACTCCATCGGCAACCAAGGCAACCAGCAAGGCAGCCACCCCATCCCGTTCAACATCTCCGCCCCCGGCAACGTCCCTTCTCCCTTTGGACATCCGGCTGCAGAAAACGGTGGACGCTCCTCAGTCATCGCCTGCGGCGGCGTGAACTCCGACAACACCCTCTACGGTCCCAGTGGTCAGGGCCCGTCCGCGTGGGAAGACATCACGCTCTACGCCCCAAGCTACCCCCACTTCCAAGACAACAAGCTCTGGGACTATCCCGTGGGTGGCTTCGGCGGATCACTTCCAGGGCTGCTCAAGCCTGACGTGGTCACGTACACCAACACGGTCTTGACCACGAATCTCAGCAGTGGATACGGTCCGTTCAGCGGCACCTCCGCTGCCACGCCCCAACTGGGCGGCGCACTGACCATGCTGAGGCAGATTCAGCCGGACGCCGAACCGCGACACTTGGCCGCAGCCGTCGAACTCACCGCTCTCGACTTGGGTCCTGCGGGCAAAGACACGAACTTCGGCGCGGGACGCCTCGACGCCTACGCAGCTGGCCGGCGCTTGGTCGTGCTCGCCAAAGCCGTGCCCAACGAAGTCTCCATCGGCTCAACCTTCGTTCTGCAGCTGCACGGCCAACCCAACACGCTAACCTTCGGGTTCTTGAGCACCGGCCTCGTCACCAACGCGGGGAGCTGGAACCTCGACCTACCGTTCGTGGCACTTCCTGTCGTCCCGCTCAACCCATCCGGTCGCGCCAACTTGCCCCTGACGATCCCCAGTGACCCGAGTTTTATCGGGCTCACCGTGTGGACTCAATACGCGCAGCCGTTGGCCACCACCGATTGGGGCCTCGGTCACTTGTTCTCCGTCCCCGAGCCGATCAGTTTTGTGCCATAACGTCTTGGACTGAACGACCCGGGAAACGGTGCAGAAGTCAGCGCGCGAACTCACTAGCCGTCGGAGTTGTTCTCGGTCGCCGGCTCTTCTCGGTTGAGCTGCGCCAGGGCCCCACGAGCAGCCTCGGACACAGCCTCATCGTCGGAGGACAACAGCCGAATGATCGCGGGCATTTGATCGACTGCCCCCAAGGTGGCGAGGGCACGCAGGGCTTGGACACGGACCACAGATGAGCTGCTGTCCAGCATCGTGGCCAATTCACGCACCGTGTCTTCGCGACGGTTTCCCGCGCTGAGCCGGCGCTCCCAGTCCTGCTTGGCGTCTTGGTACTGCTGAATGGTTTGGACGCCGGCCAAGCACAGGTCACGCTCGTCCTTCGTGGAGGCTACGGCGGCTGCGTTGAGCAAGATGTCAGCCGCTTCGTTGGAGAGGTAGCCCACCACCGAGTTCACCAAGAACTCGTGCATCCAAATCCCGGTCAAGGTAGAACCGTCGCTCCTCCATCCATCACCCAGCTCCTTGTAGTCCGCAAGGCGATCTCTGAATACAGAAAGCGATTTGAGCGTCCGAGACTGCCGCAGAGCACTCAACGCTTCCCATCGATACGGCCCAGTCGTGAGCCCCACCAGCCACTCAAAGTCTATGAGAGCCGGATACTCGGGAGTGGCCCTGATCGCCTGAGCCAGCAGCGCGGACTGATCACGGCCGGCGTAACGATCCAACACAGCCCGAAGAACTGCTTCACTAGGGAAACCAGCTCTCAGAATTAACTCAAGCAGAGAGTCGGACAACTGCTCTGTCTGAACCAAAGCGAGCGTGAACTCCGCACGAGACGTTTCGCTAAGGGCGCTCACAAAAACTAGCAGCCCATAGTTCTCGGAGTCTTCCCACGGAAGCGCTTCGAAGTCGCGATGAAGAAGCTCCGCTAGGAGTGCGTCGGGCGTTCCCGGGAGATGGAGCAGGCCAGTCCTAGCGGTCCAGCGGACCTCGGGCGAAAACTTGGGGTCACGACTCACTTGCTGCAAGAGAGCCTCGTACGTCTCGCCTTGCTCTGCGAGACGCTCAACCAGAGCGACGAGCAGGCCTAATCCCCCGCGGCTCTCTCGCAACACGAGTTCGTTCATGAGCAAGCGCAGCTCCTCGTTCGTCAGACTGAGCCAGTCTGTGGCTGCGGCATCCATTCGGTGAGTGCTGTGATTTGCGAAGTAGAGCAAGCCTTCCCATAGTCGCTCGCCACCCCGCTCCAGAGACCAACGGGTCAATCGCAGAAAGACCTCCGGAGTGGTAAAGAAAGCGGCCTCGAGACTACTGATCGAACCCGACCATGGCACAGTGGGGTGGAGCAGCCGCTGCTCAAGCAGATCGGCATAGGCATTCGCAGCTCGTAGGCCAAACCCCACCTTTCTCAGGTCTTTGGAGAGTCGCGCGTCCACAGCCTCTAGCACCACACCTTCACGGGATTTGGCCAGGGTCTGCAGCAATCGCATTTGCAGGGGGATGTCGGTCAGCTCAACATCGGCGAGCTGCGCCCGCACGAGCGGATCTTCATCTCGACTGAGCGCGAGATACAGCTCCTCACTGACTTGCAAGTCACCGCTGGCGCACAAAGCAGCAGTAGCCTTCTCACGCACCGCAGCGTCCACGTCAGCGCAGAGATCTGTCAGCACGTCTGCCCGCAGCTCGTGGGGCAAGTCGGCACGCTCAGCTACCGCGATACGAATCAGCGGATCGTCATCACGAGACAGAGTCTTCATGACCTCCGCGAGTAACGACAGATCAGAGTGCACCAACGACACCAACGCCGTGCGCACACGGAGATCAGAATCGCGAGCCAGCCTGCGGTAAATGTCGGCTTCGAGAGGCTCACCGTCCTCCACCGACAGGACCGCGTCGATCGCAGCGAGCCGCACAGCAGCGTCACTGTCCCTTGCCAATCGGGTCAGCAAGACGCGCTCTTCTTCAGCGCGAGTGGCGACAAAAATCTCGTCCGAATAGCTCACGCGGAAGCCCGCACCCCAGGCGACCACCTTTACGACATGGGTGCTTAGCGATCGTGCCAGAGCCGCCCGAACCCTTGGATCCACGTCGGTAACGTTCCCCCGGAGTGCTGAATTGCCTGGGTAGCCAGCCAGTTTCTCAGCCACCTCCGCACGGATGACATCTGAGGGGTGAGCCAACAGAGCT
Source organism: Pseudohongiellaceae bacterium (assembly GCA_047638635.1). Classification (GTDB taxonomy): domain Bacteria; phylum Planctomycetota; class B15-G4; order B15-G4; family B15-G4; genus CAZIAK01. The sequence continues at coordinate 5,598 of JBLIMM010000076.1, forward strand.
TCATAAAGAGGTGTCAGTGGCACGGAGCTGCCCGGACCCGTCTTGAGCTCCCGAAGAAATAAGAGCGCATCCATCTCTGGCCGCTGTAAGAGCGACGAGGCAATCGCCTCAGAAACTTCTGGAGGGATGCCTCCAAAATAGGACAACTCCCCCAAAGTGGGTCGAAATGCCGGGACAGTGCTGCCGTTCTCCGCGAGACTCCCCTCCTGCTCCAGCAGCAGAATGAGTAACTCCCGTGCATCGTCAGAGATCAGCTGAGGCCGCCTTCCCGCAGACGAAAACCAGTACTCATCGCGGCGATCGCGAAGCAAGACCTGAAGAGGATTCCCCACACGCCCAGGGTTTGCAAAGTCGCCCCCCTCAAGCAACTTGCGACTCAGCGAAAGAAATCTCTGGGGGTCGAGTTCTGCCAAGTACTGGAGAGGCTCAGAGTCCCATTCGAACGACAAACCCTGAGGATCGATCTGCGACACCAGGGCCGGCACGGCTCGGCTCCCTAGATTTCGAATCAGCCGTCCATCACCAGCGGCCAACGCTTCTGCAACAGCGGCCGCGATGTCTGCGGCTGGGGCTTGCTCGTCTGTCGCTGCTTGCTTGTCCAAAACCGCCGCGAGGGCGAGTACCTTGGGCTGACGCTGCACAGCGGCCCAAATCTCCTCAGCCTTCTGAGGATGCACATCCAGGGTGCTGAAGTTCAGCTCGGTGCTGAGCAAATCCAGCGCTGCACCAAGGCTATCCTGCTCTACGAGGGATTCTGCTTGAGCCAAGAGAATCTCCGAGAGCGCGAGCACTTGATCTTGGGCCTCGGTAGCCCTGAGCATCTGGACCATGAGCTCACCCAAAGCGCCATTGGCCTCGTCGAACTCTCGGTCAATGGCCAGCTGCACCCGAATCTCCGCCAAGCGTGCCTGCCAATCCGTGTCACCGACATGGGCCGCTGGGCTCGCGCTCGCCCCTGCGGCCGGTACACCCGCCGCAGCGACACGCCTCGCCTCTTGCCCAGTCAGAATGGTGCAAAAAACAGCGATAGCCAGCGCCGCAAAAAACGCACAACGGCGTCCACCTACCAAAGCGTGGGTCATCATGAAGTTCTCCCAATCATCGAGACACGGCCGACAACTGGCCGGCGGCAGTGCGAGCCACTCGACTGTGAGCTCACCTCCCCGTTGTCGTCTTCTTGCCAACAGCTCGTGTCACCGACCGGTTGCCCGCTGGTCAACAAACTGTCAACGCTCTCTCCCGACATGGCCTGCCAGCTCACGAGAGCTCTTCCCCACGGCGACTGAAGCGATAGCCCACCCCATGCACCGTGAGCAAGTGTCGAGGATGCTCCGGGTCGATCTCGAGTTTGCGGCGCAACTTCAGCACGTGCATGTCCACGGTGCGCGTGGTGGGCTGGGCATCGCGCCCCCAAACGTCGTCGAGTAGCCTGCCTCGATGGAGCACCTCATCGGCGTGATCAATGAAGTAGCGCAGCAGCTCTAGCTCCCGGCGTGAGAGGCCCTGGCGCTCACCCTTCCGCTCCAGGGTGTACGTGCCAAAGTCGACCACCGCGTCGCCCACTCGCAAGCGCCCTCCGCTCAGATCAGTCCCCGGTACGCCGCCTCTGCGACGGTCCACCGCTGCGATGCGCAACAACAACTCGCGCATGGAGAACGGCTTGACCACGTAGTCGTCCGCCCCGTATTCGAAGCCCTGAATCCGATCCCATTCTTCACCTCGCGCCGAGAGAATGATCACCGCCGAGTCAAGTCGATCGGTGCGTAGAGCTCTCAGCACGCTGAAGCCGTCGCGCCCCGGAAGCATGAGATCGAGGAGCACCACATCTGGCGCCTCCCGTAATGCCCGCGCCAATCCTGACTCGCCATCGGCCTCTGCGGTGACGGACATCCCTTCGTGAACCAAGGCATCGACCAAGGCCAGCCTGAGAGGTTCTTCGTCTTCGATGATCAACACGTTCAGTGGTGACGCACTCACGGTTCAGTCTCCCTGTCCATGGTTGCTCGACTCGGTAAACTCGGCGGGGAGCGTCATGGCGAAGACAACTCCCGGACCACCCTCCGGGCTGCCCACGGTGACGAATCCTCCGTGACCTTCGACGATGGCGGCCACGATGGACAGCCCCAAGCCCATCCCCGCCGTGCTCTGCTCGCCCCGCTCGAAGGGCTTGAAGACCTCCCGCCGTCGAGCAGCCGGCAAACCACGGCCGTAGTCGCGCACCGAAATCTTCAACGCGCCGTCCGTTGCTGCGATCGTCACCGCCACATCTGGCTGTCCAGCCCCAGTGCCTTCTGTCGCCCCATCATTCGTTACGAGCACCCTCGCCCCATGGACCAACCCGTTCTCCACCAAGTTGAGCGCTGCACGACACAGAGCGTCTTGGTCTGCTTCAACAACTCCGTGCAACTCTGCACGGGCGACGACAAGCATCCCATCGCGACGTTGCACATGCTCGCTCAGTTGGACAAGTAGATCGTCGAGAAACAAAGCCACGTCCACAGGTTCTCGGCAAAGACGCGCTGGCTCCCCACGCTCCAGACGGGAGAAGTCGAGCACGTCGTTCACCAACCGCCCCAAGCGCAAGCTCTCTCGACGCATCAGGCCGTAGTACCGTTCGCGCCCAGACTCATCGGTCACCCGACCTTCTTCTAAGTTCTCGCTCATGAGCAAGATCGATGCCACCGGCGTGCGCAGCTCATGGGACACGCTGGCGACAAAGGCAGACTTGAGCTGATCCAAGCGAGCCTGCCGTCGCAACGCGCGCCAGGTAGCCAAGGCAGCTATGGCCGAAAAGAGTGCTGCGACGAGCAGCCCAAAACCGCTCACCGTGCGATCCCGGGCGAGACTTGTCACAAGCCCGTGGTAGTCACTGTGCTGCAACGCGACGTCCGGACCACCAAGCGACAAGGACTGCGCTGGCCGCACTGCTGTCCCCGAAGCAGCTGCTCCGCCAGCGAGTGACACAGCAAAGCCTACCGGCAAGACCCCAGACCGCCGGAGATCGTCTTGCCACAAGCGACGGAGACGGTCGGCGCTGAGCAGCCAGCCCTGGCCACTTCCAGCAGCGCTCCCACGCCAAGCGAACCAACCGCCGCTCACGGCAAAGAGCTGCAACTCTCCGGCAGGTACAAAAGGTCTCTCGATAGGCAGCAACGCCCGGGCTGCCGCATCGCGCCAATGCTCACGGTCCCGCGAAACGAACGCCGCAACATCTTGTGAACCCAAGCCGGTAGGCAAGGCCAAGTCGATCAGCCGTTCGCGCCAGCGCCGTCGCATGGCTCCTTCGCGCAGAAACAAGCGATCGTCCACAAGCTGTAGCGATGTAGCTTCCCCAGCCCAGTGCAGCTCTCCGGCAAGCCATCGCGAGCTGAGCAGCTGCCACGCCCGATGGCGCTCCTCCAGGCCCAGCAGCGGAGCCGCAGACAAGGCGCAGAGCAGCAACGAGGACGTTCCGTTTCGAGTGGCCCTGCCATCGAGGCTCGCCCAGGCCGATTGCCACATTTCTGCTACGAGGTCTACGCGATGCAAGCGCACCGCCAACTGCACACCGCGCAGTCGTGCCTCCCCCTCCCGGCGAAGGTCATCCGCAACAGCCAGTGCGTCCTCAACCAACGCCAGGGCCTCTGTCTCACCGCCTTCTCCACGCTGCACACGAGTGGCCTCTCGTAGCAACATATCGCAGGCGTTCAGCACGTCGTCGACGCCGTCATTCCACTCCCAGGCAAGCTCGGCCGGCTCCGCCAACTCTCGCCCGAGCACCAGCGCCGATTGCGCAGCAGCCGCAACCAAGTGCTCCTCCGCGGTGAAATCTCCCTCTCGGGGCTGCCAGTTGCGCCCCCACCGTTGCAGCTCTTCCGACACAGCGTCAGACACTTGCCCAGAAAGACGAGCCGCAGCCACAGGCCCTGCCGCCTCAGCGTCCCCTAACACCACAGCCGCCGCCCAGATCAACGCGACCGTAGACAGCCCTCCCGCGACCAAAACAACCCACCCGCGACCTGGCCGGGGACGTTGACCTGGCCCGAACCGCCCCCCTGACGGTTCCGTGGTTTGCCCCGTGCGCAGCTGAGATTCGCCCATTCTACCAGCCTACCCTTGCCCAAGATCGATCCTGTCAACGGGCTGTCAAAGCCCACACCGGTTCCCCGACCGAGACAGCCCTGGGAGCCCATCACCGCACCATGGTAATGTCGCCCCGTCACAGGGCGAGTCTGACCTGCCAGCCCGCCACCAAGCCCCTGCTAGCTTTGCGAGAGAACGCATCATGGCCACCCAAGCTCAGTCCACCCGCCGTTCCGCTCGCGCCAAGAAGCGCCCCATCACCATCGAAGACTTGCAGCGGTTGGCCATGGTCGCCAGCCCGGCCATCTCCCCTGAAGGCACGCGCATCGCCTACGTGGTCAAGCAAGCGGGCGACACGAACAACATGCTCAGCAACCTGTGGATCGCCGATGGCATCGACGGAGACTGCCGCCAGTTCACCAGTGGCAACAAAGACAGCCAGCCCGCTTGGTCACCCGACGGGCGCATCCTAGCCTTCGTCAGTCGCCGCGATCAGCACTGCGACCAGATCGCGCTCATCGAGGCAGATGGCGGCGAAGCCATCACGCTGACCGACTTCCCTGAAGGGGACATCGCCAACTTCGCCTGGGCTCCTGACGGCATCTCCCTCGCCGTCTCGTTCAGAGCCACGGCCCCCGAGTGGACATCCAGCGCCGTCGCAGCCCGTAAAGACTCCGGCGAGTGCGACCCACCCCGGGTCATCGACGACCCGTTCTACCGCCTAGACGGGGACGGCTACTTCGACAGCCAGCGCTTCCAGCTGTTTCAGATCGACGTCAGCAGCGGTGAGCGCTCCATGCTTTGGGGCAAGGATCGCCTCGGGTTCTTCTCCTACAGCTTTTCACCGGACGCCAAGAAGCTGGCGCTCATCGTCAACCGGCACAAGAACTCTTTCGCCCAAGACTGGACCTGCGAGCTACTGACCCTCGACATCAAGTCGGGCAAGCTCAAAGAACTCCCGAATATCCCCGTGGGTCGCAAGAGTTCAGTGGCTTGGTCGCCCGATGGTAAGCAGCTGGCCTGGGCTGGCGTCGACGACCCCGAGGGTAAGCTCGGGACAAACAACGTTTGCCTCTGGGTGTGCGACGCCAAGACGGGCGGCGCGCGCAATCTCACCGGCCGCGAAGACTACTGCCTGTCCGCGCCCACCCTCGCCGACGTGACCGAAATCGACTTCAACGCGCAGCTCCGTTGGCACCCCGACTCAAAGCGGCTTTGGGTGCAGATCGGTTGGCACGGCGAGACACATCTGGCCAGCATTGCGGCCCGCGGTGGGCAACTCAGCTTTCACACCAAGGGTCGCCGACAAGTGCGCATGGGCAATCTCTCCGACGACGGGCGGACCATCGCTCTCACCGTTGAGTCACTCACTCGCCCGGCCGAAGTGCACGTGGCAAACATCCCCAAGCTGAAGTCGACCAGCGCCGACGACGTACAGCTTGAGACCATGGCCATCAGCGATGTGAATGGCGAGCTGATGAAAGAGCTCGAGCTGGCCACTGCCAAGACGACGTGGGTCAAGTCAGCCGATGGCACCAAGGTACAGGTGTGGACGATGATTCCTCCAGGAGCCTCGGAGCGCCGCAAGCGCCCCACATTGCTGTCCATCCACGGAGGACCGCAAACTCAGTACGGATGGGCCTTCTTCCACGAGTTTCAGCTCATGGCGGCCGCAGGCTACGCGGTGGTGTTTAGCAATCCTCGCGGCAGCAAGGGCTACGGCCAGGCGCTCTGCTCGGGCAACCGCCACTCTTGGGGTGTCAAAGACTGGGCCGACGTCGAAGCGGTCAAAGACTGGATGCGCGACCAAGCCTTCTGCGACAGCACCCGCATGGGCATCATGGGCGGCAGCTTCGGCGGCTACATGACGCTCTGGGCCATCGGCCACAGCAACGATTTCAGAGCGGCCATTTCCGATCGCTGCGTCTCCAACATGGTCTCCATGTGGGGCTCCAGCGACGTCAACATCTGGCCCGACAGCGAGTTCCCCGGCAACACTTGGGACAACACCAAAGCCCTCTGGGACATGAGCCCGCTGAAGCATCTAGGCAAGTGCAAGACACCGACCCTGCTGATCCACAGCGAGGGTGATCTGCGCTGCAATGTGGCCGAATCTGAGCAGGTTCATTCGGCTCTAGCACTCAGAGGCGTGCCCGTTCGCTTCGTTCGCTACCCCAAGAACACCTCCCATGGCATGTCCCGAGGTGGCCCCCTAGACATGCGCGCCCATCGTCTTGGCCAAATGCTCGCATGGTGGAAGCGCTGGATGTCGAAGAAGTAGCAGAGCGCCCACCCACTCGGCTGGACAGATTTGCCGCGGACGCGCACACTGCCTCGGCAGTGACACCTTGGCGCCCAGCAATGGGCCAGCAACCGGATTGGACATGGCAAAGAAGAAGGACGGCAAGAAAGGGCGCAAGAACCGTCGCTCGACCGCTGAGGGCGAGGCCTTCGCTGCAGCCGTCCGCCGTGAAGTTGCAGCCATCAACCCGGGTATTGATTTGCCAGCCGACGAGCCGGCAACGGACGCGGCCACAACGGTCAAGACGAGCCCCGCCCTCACTGCGGTGCCACCACGGGGTGCCGCAAGCCTCACCGGCAACGGCAACGCGACAGTCGCTCCCTCGGCTGGCGAGGTTCACGAACTCAGCCATGACCCTACGCACTGGCCCAACGACCCGGGCACCGAACCGCTCTCTTCCAGGGGAAGCCAGCAGCTCGCCGCCTATCTCTCCGTAGTGAACCTCTTCTTTCTCTGCGCGGTGGTGATCACCTGGCCCGACCCTCCCGTTGACGCCAGCAATCCCCCGGTAGGCTTAGAGACATCGCTGCTGCTGCTCTGCCTTTACTCCGGTGGACTCGGCGCGTGCATTCACGCCTTGCAGTCGTTCGCCACATTCATGGGCAACCGCCAGCTGTCCGCCAGCTGGGTGCTCTGGTACATACTGAGGCCGCTCACTGGTATGAGCCTCGCCTTCATGGCGTTTGTCATCCTGCGAATCGGGCTGCTCTCGTCGTCAGCGGGCAACATCAACCCCTCAGGCATTGCCGCCATCGGTGGCCTCGCTGGGCTCTTCTCTAAGCGGGCGTTGCAAAAACTTGCCGAGGTGAGCGACACAGTCTTTCGCGTAGAACACCCGCAACAAGAGAAAGACGGGTTGAAGCTGGGGAGCCCGCAGGCTCCAAAGGGCGAGACACTTCGCCGTTAGCCTTTGTTCTTCACCGTCATGACTGGGCAGGAGCAGTGACGCACCACTCTCTCGGCGGTAGAGCCGATGAGCAGGTGTTTCACTCCAGTGAGTCCTTGAGTGGCCATGACCACCAAGTCGATATCGCGCTCGTCGACGAGTTCGCAGATGCGTCCGGACGCCCGCCCTTCGGCCACGAGCGGAGCGGCACGAACACCACGGTCTAGCAGCGCTTCCACGACAGGAGCCAAGGCTCGCTCGGCGCCCTTGCAGGCGTCCGCGGAAAGATCGACCGCCACTGTGGAAGTGAGCCCGTAAGCCACTGGATAGAGCACTGGCTCGACCACGTGCAGCACAATCAGTTCAGCGCCAAACGTCGTGGCCAGCCCCTCTGCATTGTCGAGAGCAGCCTGGGATTGATCAGAAAAATCGAGAGGGCAGAGAATGCGATCGATCTTCATGGCGTTATCACCTCCTCAAGGGGACAGCCTCTAGGATAACAAGCTTGGACGGCCCTCGCCCCAGCCTTGAGAGCGAACTTGCCCCAGGCAGCCACCCCGTCCCGGCAGTCCTGGTGAGGTACCGTTGCCCCCGCCCCAACTGGCTAGTGACCTTCTACCTGCCGAGTGTCTGCCATCTTCCATCTCGCCACGCTTTCTCGCACGGTGACCTTCCTCAGCGCCACAGAAGTCTTCAGCAACGAGGGCATCACTACACCCATCGGCGTGCTCCCCTGGGTCGCACTGGCCATCGAGCTGCTGGTGCGCTGCGCCTTGGTGCTCTTCATCCTGGGACGGAAGAACCGCAACTCCACAACCTCGTTGGCATGGGTCGTCTTGATCATCACCCTGCCAATCGTTGGCGCGCTCTCTTACCTTTTAGTGGGCGAAGCACGCTTGGGTAAGCGCCGCCTTGCGCGACACCGTCGGATCGTCACCCAGACCCGCAACGAAGGCTGGACCCACGGAGCCAAGGGGCTCTACCCAATCATCAAAAAGACCCTTGAGCCCCAAGCCTCGCTGGTCGAATCCGTGGGAGGCTTCGCGCTCCGGGGAGGGAACGCCGTAGAGCTTATCGGCGACACAGACAAGTGCATCGCTTCGATGGTCGCCGACATCGATCAGTCAGTCGACCACTGCCACATGCTGTTCTACATCATGCTCGGCGACAGCTCGGGGACCGCCATCGCAGAGGCGCTCATCCGCGCGGCTCAACGAGGAGTAGAGTGCCGACTGCTGCTGGATGCCGTGGGCAGCAAGGCGCTCCTCGCAGCGCCTCTGGTCACCGACATGCGCGACGCAGGCGTGTCCGTGGTCTCCGCCCTCCCTGCCAACCTCGTCCGCGCCGCCCTCTCACGACTCGACCTGCGCAACCATCGCAAGGTGGCAGTGATCGACGGGCAACTGGCCTACACCGGCAGTCAAAATATCGCCGATGCAGCCTTCGCTCCGAAGCCCAAGTTCGCCCCGTGGGTGGATGCCATGTTGCGCATTCGTGGGCCCGCCGTGCGCGACCTGCAAGAGCTTTTCATCGAAGACTGGTACTTGGACAGCGACGAGTCCTTGGTTCACAAGATGGACATCGACCCACCGATGATCGAAGACGGCGTCGTCATGCAGATCGTTCCCACCGGCCCGGGCGATCATCACGAAGGCTTGCGTCTGATCAGCCAGTCGGCGTTTCACCTCGCTCGCGAAGAGATCCAACTCACCACGCCCTACTTCGTGCCCGCCGAGCCCGAGGTCGATGCTCTGTGCGTGGCTGCACGGCGAGGCGTCCGAACGCGCTTGGTCGTCCCCGCACGGAACGACTCACCCTTGGTCGCTGCCGCCAGCCGCAGCCGCTACGAACAACTCCTAGAAGCAGGCGTCGAAATCTACGAGTACACCAAAGGGCTGCTCCACGCCAAGACGATGACCATCGACCGCGAACTGGCCATGGTCGGCACGGCCAACTTTGACCGCCGCAGCTTCGAACTGAACTTCGAAGTGTCCGCCTTGCTCTACGACAAAGACTTCGCGGGACAACTGCGCTTCTTGCAACGCAGCTACATGAGCGACTCCATCCAAGTTGACAGGAACACCTGGCTCAAACGCGGCTACATGCGACGGCTCAGCGAAAACGCCCTGGGGATGTTCAGCCCGCTGTTGTGATCCCCACCTCGTGTCTCGCTAGTTGCCCGTCGCTCTGCCACAATTGACTGCGGGACCGCCTGCCGACTGCGCCGACGACGTCTCGATGTGGTCAAGCTCGTAGGCACCCATGCCCCACTCGCGCAAGTCGTTCAGCTTGCCGTCCAGTAGCGGGGGGAAGCCCCCCGTCACCGCTCCGGGGCCAAACCTCGCTCTGCCAGCCAATCGTGGACCGTCTCGCAGAAGGCGTTCCAGTTCGGCGGACAATCGTTGTGGCGGCAAGACCAGCTGATAAAGGTGGCGTCTTGGGCGGCTGCGGCGAGGCGTGCAGCTTGCTCGTAGGGCACCACGTCGTCGTCTTCGCCGTGAAAAAGCAGCACGGGACCCTCGTAGCTAGCCAGCACGGCTTCGTTGTCGAAAGGGTCTCGCACTGCGAAGCCGGGCAGGAAAAACTGCCCCGAGAGGTCGCGCACAGTGGTAAAGGCCGAGCTGAGGATCAACGCGGCCAGCTCTCGGTGGCGCGTCAAGCTACAGACTGCGCCGCCACCCAGAGAACGACCAAGTCCCACGACGCGATCACCGTCGACATCAGCGCGCGCCACTGCTTGATCGTAGGCTGCCACCATCGCTGCGGTCACCGAGTCTTCGCTGGGCGAACCCTCCGAGCGACCGTATCCCGGGTACTCCACCAAGAGCACCGCCAAGCCGTGGTTCGTGAAGCCACCCAC
>JBLIMM010000077.1:0-15659 GCA_047638635.1 Pseudohongiellaceae bacterium
GTGATCTGGATGCTCGAAGATGGAGACTTGGCCTCGGTGCACCACTCTCCCGAGTTTGTGGAGCTCGCCCGGGAAATGGGAGCCAGCGAAGCAACGCTTGCCGAAAAATCGGAGACATCCTCTGACTCCGAACTACCCGCCGACGCTCCCTAGAACTCATAAGCACTGTCCATTCGGTACTTTATGACATCCCACTGATCGTCGAGGACGTGTGGACAACCTGTGGTTAGAATTGTGGAGTCACGTTGACATCTGCCGGTTTTGGGGTCATGGTACAGCTCATCGGGTTGGCCAGTTGGAGGGTTGACCCGACACCAAATCCGTACGAATCGATGTTGGTGGCAAGCGGAGTTAGAGCCGTTTTTCCCTCCCCAACCGCCATCTCCAGCTTTGTTTGTCACCGCAATCATCGTGTTGGTCCTGTCCTTCGGGACAGGACCAACTTTTTTCTTGTGCGGCAGGGAAGTCTCCAGCGGCGACAACCGGGCGCCGATAACACAAGGGGACTAATAGCTATATCGAGGGTACTTCTGTGGATTCAGGTCTTTTCTCCTACACCCAGATTCTTCATCTCCTGAAGATCGAATTTTCTCGTGCACGGCGCTACCAGTATCAGCTGTCTTGCGTGCTGATCGAGATCGACCGACTGGGCGGCCTGAGTGACCTTCACGGCGCAGAGGTGCGTGATCAAGTCGAAGCCGCTGTGGCTGATTTACTCAACCGATACAGCCGTAGCTGCGACTTTGTGGGCAGGCTGGGGGAGCGCTTCGTGACTGTGCTACCTCACACCGACTCCGAAGGGGCCAAGTTGCTGGCTCAGCGTCTCCATGATCGCATTGCCGATCTCGACGTGCGGGTCGACGGACGTCCGTTGAGAATCAGCGCTTCGGTGGGTGTCGCCGTCCAGGATGGCGACGAGTCCATTTTCTTCGACACGGTGCTGAAGCGTGCCGAAGAGGCTCTGGGCGAAGTGGTCTCCAAGGGCGGAGACTCAGTGGCCATGGCCAGCTGAGGAGCGCACAGGACACTCGCAACTCAGGGAAGGACCACGACCTCTGAGACAGCTTCCACCGATTGCGCGTTCTCGGCCAGAAGCGATTGCGGGTCGTCTCTGAGCAGCAGCAAGCAAGCAGCAAGGGGACAAGTGGCTGCGGCCCGCAGAGCCCGCGGCACCGGGACAGCCACGCTCCCCGTGTCATCAAACCGTCCCGAGAAGCTCGGCTCAAGCCGAGCCAAGGCCATGATTTCATCGGGTACGAGGGGCACAGACACCGCTGCGCCAGGATCGCGAGGCCCCTGCATTTCCGCGGGGACGGCCTGCGAAGCGCACGCCACCACGACTTGGTATGCCCACCCCGGCGGCCCCCTCAATTCGAGGTCGCCTTGGAGCCCTACGTTGAGAGTCGGCGGCTGAGAGAGGCTTCGCTGCTCGTGAACCCAGCGCTCTTCAGCAGGCAGCCGGCTCGGGACAAGTTGGGCGGAGGCAAGGGCACTGTCAGCATCGAGCGCCATCAGCCGATAGCCACGGGCGTTGGGATGGTGGTCGGCGAACATCAGACTCTTATAGCCGCGAGCGGCAAAGTGGCTCTCAAAAGCGAGTCCGTGATCGACCAGGAGTACATCCTGCTGAGCTGCGTACTCGCGAATGCGGGCATTGACCTCCGCAAAGGGGCCAGCGCTCTCGGCGTAGGTCATCAGGACGGGAATGCTGCCTGCCTCTCGGCACGCGTCCAGGGACTGGCCAAGCCCCCGTTGCAAGGCCAGGGCTAGTTCGGCACCCTTCAACCCGATCGCGCCCGCTTTGTCTCCTTGGTTGATGCGCCGTTGACCCTCGCCTCGATTGACGAGAATCTCACCCTGATCATCCGTGCTGATCTCAAAGGTCGTTGCGCTCGTCACGCCGGTGGCTAAGACTTTTGCCAGACGCACAAGCTTGATCTGCCCGAAGATTGAGGACCACCCCAGATCTTGGCCGTCCGTGTTCCAGGTGTCGTTGATGCCAGCCAAGATGAATACGATGTCCGGCGACAATTCGTCGAGATCTTGCAGCAAACCGGCAGCCACTTGCGCCGAGTTTTGTCCAGGGATGCCGCGATTGATCACGCTTACAGGCTGGCGATAACGCTGGCCCAGGGCCGCCTGCAGCATGGCTGGGTAGGCGTAGACTCGCGGGAGGTGCAAGCCAAAAGTGTTGCTGTCCCCAACGCAGAGCACAGTGAGCGTGGCATCGGGGTTGGCCAAGTCGCGCTCACGGGACATGGCCGATCGCACGAGCGGCGCGACAAACTGCAGCGCCAGTTCGACCAGAATCACCAGGATGAGAATGGCTGCCAGCCGACTGCGCCGGCGTCTCACTCTCACCGTGGAGGATCCTGCTGTGTATCAGTGGGAGGCAGGGTGGTCACGGCTCGATCACCTTCTTCGGCCATCTGCAGGTACCCGAGCTGCTTCATGATGTCGAGCACACCCATGTCAGGCGCCATGTCGATGGAGCCTTCGGGGGTGAAGCGAGCAGTGGCCTCACGCAGCCGATCCGTTTCGTCTTGGAAGGCTTGCGCTGCCCTTTCCACCCGAGGGTCGCCCGGGTCCACGACATACAAGTTCGACTGCTCAGCGGGGTCCTCACGCAGGTCGTAAACCTCGATGGTAGCGGTGGACCAATTCGGAGGGTTGCTGAGATTCCGCTGATCCAATGGAGACCAGGGCACTTGGACCTTGCGAATGTACTTGAGGCCCTCGTAGACCGTTGACTCGTGCAAGGTGTAGTAGTCCCGCGCGTCAGCGTGCAAGAAGGTCAGCGACGACGCGCTGGCCCTGGGGGGCAAGCTCTTGCCGTCAATGAGTGGGCGCAGGCTCCGACCATAGATGAAAGGGCTTTCTTCGATGCCGGCATAGTCCATCAACGTAGGCAACACGTCGTAGATGGCCACATCGTCGTCAATCACCAAGCCCTCGGGAATGATCCCTGGGCCCCAAACGATGAAGGGCACCCGGATGACCTCTTCGTGAAGTCCCATGCGGTGACCGTAGCGACCGTGCTCGAAGAACTCTTCACCGTGGTCGGAGACGACAACGATGATCGTGCTACCCAGCTTGTCACTCTCCTCGACACTTTTTATCACATGACCGAGGTAGGCATCAGTGAAGAGCAGCTCGGCGTCGTAGAGATCTTTGAGTTGCTGAAGGTCGGCGGGGTTCCCCTCAGCGATGAGATCGAGTTGCCCCATGAGCCCGTCGCCGGTGATCTCCCCCTCGTAGGACGGATCCACGAACGGGGCCCTGAAGTTGGGCCCGGCGCGATAGTCGTAGTGGGGGTCAAAGAGGTGCAGAAACAACAGGTTTCGTGGGCCGGAAGCATCTCTGACAAAGCGCAAGGCTTGTTGGGCCACGCGCACCGAGGTGACCTCCTGGTGGCTGAACATCTCCCGCAGGCCCAGCTGCTCACGCATCTCAGCAGGAGGCAGATCGAAGGCCATGGGATTGGCCGTCATGGGCTCGTAGAACTCCATCCCCCGACCGAAACCGTAGCGCTGGTGGACATAGGGTGCGGTGTAGTAACCCTCGGTATAGAAGCCCGCTTTGGCGAACACCTCACCCATGACAGGCCGGCCAGCATCGAGCGTCTGAAAGTCGACGTTCACGTCGTGTACTTTTGCCGGCAGCCCCGTAAAGAGCGACATGTGTGCGGGCAACGTCCAGGACGTCGTGCTCCGGGCATTGGTGAACTGCACACCTTCGCGGGCAAGACGCTCTAGGGTGGGCGACGTGCTGCGGTCGTAACCGTAGGCGCTCAGGTGATCTGGGCGAGTGGTGTCCAGAGACACCACGATGATCGTGAGCTCTTGGCTCTGCGAGAGCACGACACCGCCGCCGACAATGGCCAGGGCCACGACGACGGCGATTAAGGACGTCAGTTGCCTGCCCTTTTTGTGGGGGACAGACGGAGAGTCAGCTTCGGTCACTTCAGTTCCCTGCCGTGTCCTGCTTCACCCAGCCATGGAAGGGAATCATCTTCTGTGGCAGGTCGGGATGCTTCGCGCGCAAGACCAGGCTGCCCCTGAAGAAGGGCGCTCCGATGTTGCCGTCTACGGTGATTTCAATGGTGTACGAGTTGCCTTCATCACTCTCGACAATTTCGGTCTCGAAGAACTCTTTGTGCTGAGTCAGCAAGTCCATCGACTCGAGCACGTAAGGCACGTCGGGATCTTTGTTGATAATGACCAGAGTCTTGGTGACCTTCTCGTCGCGGCCAAACTGCTCGAAGTTGATGTTCTCTTGGAACGCGGTCTGCCCCGAGTCAAAGGTCACGTCGGGCTTGACGATTCCTGTGATCGTGAAATCGACATGATCAATGCGCTCATGATCGATGAGCACGCGCACTCGCGGCGAGAGCGTTCCCACGGGAAGCTTGCCATCGATGGTCAGCTTGATCCGCCGCGTGGCACCGGTCTCGTCGAGAATCTCGAACTTGAGGTAGCTCGGCAGCTTCTGACCTTCGACCTGGCTGGCAAAGCCGGCGATGTTCCATTCGCCGATTTCGAGGGCCTCGATGACGATGGTCTCTTCGACATGTGCCGTCTTGCTGATGCTCTGCAGGTTGACCCAGCGAGGTGTGACCTGCAGGGCCCTGTTGACCTTTACCGACACAGGCACGGCCAAAGGTGGAATGGCAGCATCCGTGTGGAAGACCTGCATGGTCTGGTTCACGGCTCCGTGCTTGCCCTCGGTGCGGAACTCGACAGCCGTCTGAACAGTCTGGCCCGGTTCGATGACCACCAGAGGTTCGCCACCACGAGGCCGAGTGGACAACTCAGCGCCATCCGGGCCGAAAAGTTTGGCGACCGTGCAACCGCAACTCGTCTGAATGCGCGCCAGGGACCACGGGGCATCGCCCGAGTTGGTGATCAGAACCTCCTGAATCAGCGTCTCACCCTCAAAGGCCTCGCCAAACTCAACCATGGCGGGCTCAGCCGTGAGGCGCGGGCCAGGGGTGGGCAGCACATCCTGAGCTGGTAGCTGGGTCGTGAGTGCCGTGCAGAAGAGCAGGACGCCCAGGGTGATTTTCGAGAAGTTCATGGCAATCAATCCGTTGATCATGTGGTCGACCAAGACGCCCGAAGACTAAATTGGGCACTGATCTGGTTTGGGAACTGAGGTTGATTCTGACGACATACGAGACTGAGATTAAAGTCTCGCCGTCCCATACGGGACATCGTACCAACGTGCGAGGTCTCACTGCGTAACCTCTGTACTCAGCCAGCTGATGGGCCAGCGCCCTGTTGTTGGTCTATACTCTGCTATGAGGCTATAGGTCTTTCGACCGTTCCTTCTCACCCGTCTCCCGAAACGGACATCTCGACGTGAAGAACTCTCCCCTGGCAGCTTTTCTGCTCATCGGCGTGGCCGTCCTCGTAGGCGGCGTGGCTTGGGCCCTTTCTGGCGACGCCCCCCTGGCTAGTGATCCTAAGGTGGTGATTGCCCCCGACGTCAGCCGGAGGACCACCAACGTGGTAGCCATGACGCCACGGGATAGGATGAAAAAGGGACGCCTGGAATCGGCTCGGCGTGAGTTGGCTGAGTACAAACGTACCGGGATCACCCTGCCCAACGGCGAAATCAAAGTCGCAGACGTGGATGGCAGCCCGCTGTACATTCATCCCGTGCTCATCGAGGGCGTGGGCAGGTACGGCGAGCCGATCTACGCCATGGCCAAGTACAAGCGCAAGGCGGCGGTGCCTCTGCTGACGGACATCAAGTCGAAGGCTGACAGTAAGTTCAACCCCTCGATCGTTGATGGACGGGGCAAAAAACTGCTGAACTTCGGCACCAAGCCCAGCGAGGACGAAGAGTCCAAGGGCGCTGGTAGCAGCGGCTCAGGAGACGGCTCCGGCGGGGGCAATGCCGGCGGGAACAAGCCTTCCAAGGGCGGCTAAGAGCTGCCGGCCTTGCGGGTGTGCTCTTCCAGTGGAACGAGTGCGCTCTGCTTTTCACCCAAGACGATCATTCACACACTGAGGTCTACGGCGGTTCGCTGCCCGTAGACCTCTGCGTTTCTTGGCGCCTCGCGATCAGCTCAGCGATCAACGGATGGTCAGGAGCCACAGAGAGCAGCTCCGCCACAGCCTCTTCTACCAAGGCTTCTACCTCAGGGCTGCCCTCCCGTTCTGCGCGCATTTGCCGAACCACGAATCGCTGAACCCTCAGCATCAGCGGGTCGTCATCACGAGCGATAGCCTTAGCCAGTACCTGTTCGGCCCGCTGGTAGTCACCCAACATGGTCAGCCCCAGCGCCAGGGATGATTCGGTGGCCGGAAGATCTGTTCCCGGTCGTTCCAGGACGGCCCAGCGCTGCAAACCCGCCGCTCTTGCCGGAGGCGGTGATCTCCCAGGCGAGCCAGTGCAGCGGCCTCGAGTTTGCTGCCAGGCGCGGCTACGGCCACCGCGTCTTCCAACAGGCGTCCCGAGACGTCTGGCTGCTCCTCGACCATGGCCAAACCCAAGCGAGCCTGCACAGAGCGAGGGTTTTGCAGCAGCACGTCACGCCACAGGGACTCATCTGAGAGAAAGACAGCCACTCGATCCTGAGCCACTGTCCCGTAGACCAGAGTCAGGGCGACGAGAGACAACAGACCTCGCCTGGAGTTTCCCGCCACGAGCAGCCCGGCGAGGGCGCCCAAGGGTATGAGCATGGGATATGCGGAGCGGTCGCTGACCAAACTGCGCAAGGTCACGATCAAACTCCCGGACGGGAGCCAAGCGAGGAGCGCCCAGCCAGCAAGGAACCAACCCACGGTGCGGCGGCCCCGGAACAGGGCAAGCAGAGGTGCCAGAAGGAACGCCACACCCAGCCATGTCCGCGGACGAAACCAGACGGACGATCCGGCAGCCCAAAGATCTTGGGGGTGATCTACGGAGAGCCCCACAGGCAAACCCACCAACCCAAGGGAGCGGGTGAGACCATAGAGAGACCAGCCCACTTGGCTTCCCCATGACCCCCCGTGGGGTGGGGTTTGCACCGGCGTGAGACCAGCCAGTGCTTGCTGACGAAGGACGAGGGCGGCCAAGACCCCGACGCTCAGGGCGATGACAGCAATCCAGCGACGCACGTCTAGCCGGGGGCCCGAGGAGGCGACGGTCTCACTGCGGGGTGAGTCTTCATCGTCCCCGGACGAAAGCGGCCGGATGAGCAGATATGCCAGGGCCACGGCTGGGATTACCGCCGCAGACTCTTTGCCGAGCACGGCCATGCAAGCAAAGACGGCGGCCGGAACAACGGCCCAGAGCTTTGGCCCGAGAGCAAACCAAAGAGCCCCGAGAGAAAAGAACACCGCATAGAGATCGCCGCGACTGCTGACCCAGTCGACCACTTCGACACCTAAGGGATGGACTGCCAACAGCCCAGCTCCGAGCAAAGCCACGGTCCTGTGAACCGGGTCGGGAAACATGCGCCGTAAGAGCAGCCAAGCCAAGATCACGTTGGCCAAATGCACCAGCAGCGAATGGAGATGGAAGCCAAAAGGGTCGAGTCCCCAACGGCGCAGATCGAATCCGTGACCCAAGGCGCGCAGCGGTCGATACACGTCGCGATCGCGGTCGGCGGTGTGGCTGCCCTGATCAGTGAATGCGGTCTCCACCGTGAGCGTGCTGAGGGCTCTGTTGGTCTCCACAAAACGGTGATCGTCGTAGACGAAGCCGTTGGCCAGCCCGCCGAGATGGGCCCAGAGTGCTGCCAAGAGCAGAGTGGCAAGGGCCAGCTGCGGAGGGACACGATCGGACACAGTCACAGAGGGCGCCCCAGCCCTACAAGCAAGGTGGGGAAGGCTTCGCAGGGAGACCAACACTGCGGACAACCCCGTTGCTCCACCGCACTCCAAGCGGCGCCGGCCCCGGGTAGCTCAGCCAAACGCGAGAGGTCCAAATCGACTTCGCTCAGCCGGCCGAGGGGTTTGTCGAAGATCGTGCAGGGTTGAACGGTCATGTCCGGGCCAAGGTAGACGCTGGCTTGCAGTGCTGCACATCGTCCTCCTACATCACCGTGGGAGAGGTAGCGTTTCGCCAGTGTCCAATAGCGCCGTTCCATCCACTGCAGCGGCGAGAGACTGGCCGGGCGTGAGAGCAACTCGTCGACCAAGGCGAGAGCTGACGCTGTGGGGGGCGTAACGTCCGTGGGGTTGCGGTAGTAGTGGCTGGAGTGGTGAGCCAGGTTGAGGTGCAGAGTCTCGAGGTCGAGAGTTTTCGGCAGCATGTCCAACGGGCGCGGTGGTGGGCTGGTCGGGAGGTTGTGCCGCGACAGAGTCATACCCGCCACGGCAGAGAAGCCCCGGCGACGAATCCCTTGCAGCCGCCGCAGGGTGGCTCGGGCCCGGGCCGCCGAACCCTGCACACCGCGAATGCGATCGTGGGTTGCATCGTCTCCGTCGATGCTCACGGTGACGTAGATCCTGGGCACGTCCGAATCGAGTGCAGGTTCAAGGGCGGCCAGGGTGGCGGCCGTGTCTTGTCCGGCAGTGGGAAAATCGAACAAGGCTAGGTCTGGGAATCCCGCGGTCACTCCTGCGACGATTTGCGCTGCATCGGGACGCTCGACGAAATCTCCGCCGCTCAAGTTCACCCAGGAGATCTGGCCCGCGCGCTGGCTCACCCACCCAGAGGTGGCAAGTTCGGCAACGGAGCGAGCACACTTCCGTGAGAATCCAGGTGAGCTTGAAGGGCTTCCAAGGGCCACGTCGCGCCCTGGCGACGGCTCGGGCCAGGGCGAAGTACCGCCGCAGAGCTTCAAGGCGTGAGGGCATGAGGACCTGATGAGGGCGGAGAGCTGGGGGAAGCCATGGCTGTTTTGCAGGCTTGGCTCACGTCGCTGACGGTGAGCGCTGTCATGCAAGAATAGTGTCGGCACGACGAACGTTTCATGTTCCGTGCATCCAGGCAAGGACTGCAAGGCAGCTCGGCGTAGAGAGCCACTGACCCCGCATGCCGTGGCCCATAACGGTGGGGCGTGTTCGGCCCGAAGAGTGCCACCGTAGCCGTGCCCAGGGCATCGGCGATGTGCAACGGGCCCGTGTCGTTCGTGACCAGCAGCGCAGCTCCACCCAGAAGTTCTACCAGCGCCTCAATGGAGAGCCTCCCCGACAAGTCATGGACGTCCCCTGCGTGGGGCGTCTGCAGCGCAACAGCTCGCGCGACAGCTGCAAGGTGCGTCTCATTGTGGTTCCCAGTGAGGACAAACTGGTACTGGCCATCAGCCGCCAAGTGCAACAACAGCTCACCGAACCGTTCTGCAGGCCAGCGGCGCCCGGGGAAATGATCACCGCTCCCCGGATGCAAGACCACCAGCGGGCGTGCGTCCAAACCCCACCGACGACGGAGCTCTTCGTGTTCTTGTGCCGAACAGATGAGCCCGCCGGGGGTACGACACGACGGCAGCCCTGCCTTGTCCCACAACGATGCAAAACTCTGGCCCACATGAGTGAACGGGTCATAGGCCAATGAGCTATCGAGCAAAGGACGCCTGCCTTGCCCCGGTGTGTCCAGCCCCACGCACGGAGCCCCGCTAGCCCACCGCGCGAGGGCGAGAGGGAGCCGCAGAAACTGCTCGCAGTCGACGATCACATCAGGGGGATCACGCCTGAGCTTGCGGGCCAGGGCGAGGGCGACCCCGGGGAAGCTCAGCGACGAGGGTGCTGGGACGTTGAGCAACTCAACGTGGGGGAAATATCGGCGCACAAAAGGAGCGTTCTGCTTCAGCGTCAGCAGACGCACGCGGATGTCGCAGCTGGCAGCAAACTGTGGAGCCAGCAAAGCCAGATTGCCCAATCCCCAAAGTCGAATGGCGAGCACGTTGCTGGGCTCTGACGGCAGGGGGCGCTGGCCGCCATGAGCAGCTTTCGCCAGAGGGCGACCGAGCAGGCTGTCCACACCCTTGGCGAATTCGATCCCGCGACTGGCCAAAGTCATGAGAATCGCTTGCTCACCCCGGGGACAGCGCATTCTTCGCAACGAGCGCAGATCTCAGGCCACTGCCGTTGTTGGTGGGCCGCTCGGAGTTGTCTCCAAGGCGCCGCTGCATAAATCTGTGCAGGTGTGCCGTCGTCCACGTGCCCCAAGTTGAGTTCTCCGCGGACGTCGGCGCAACAGGTGGTGATCCGCCCGTCGCTGAGAACCACCAGCAGACCCCGGCTTGGCTCTCGGCAGGGGCTGCTGCGCTCACCATCGATCATCTTGGGAATGAACTGCACCCGATCGCAAAGGGGCTCCATTTGCTGACGAAACTCTGCCATCTCTCCAGCCACTGTTTCGTCCACGACCATGGACACGTCGAGCCGAGTGGCCAACCCTTCGGTGTCTCGCGCTCGTCGCGCTTCAGCCAAGCGACGGAGGATGTTGTCTTGGCTATATCCGCGCCGGTCCTGATGAGCTTCTGGGCCGCCATCGAGAGAAATGGTGAGCCGGGTCAGTCCCGTCTGGCCAAGAGACACCATGCGGTCCCCATCGAGCAGGGTGCCATTGGTGGTCAGGTAGCTGCGCAGGCCATGAGACGTGGCCAAGGCCAAGGCCTCGTCGAGAGCCTCGTAGAGCAGGGGCTCGCCCCACTGAAACGGCAACAGAGTCTGCAGGCTCGGTGTCTGTTCGAGAAGTCGGGCCAAGATCTCAAGAGGCAGGTCTTGGGCGGGGCGGCCGAGTTCGCGGTTCACGTCGCAGTAGCTGCAGGCCACATTGCAGCGGCTGGTGAGTTCGACGTTGAGCGTGGTCAGCAGTGGCAGGCCATGAAGGCCTAGACGAAAGGCCAGTTCGTTGCGCACTGTGGCCACGAAGCTGGGCAGGTCGGGGACCCGCATGGCCACGAATTCACCGAGGTCAGGTTTGCCCAGGTAGGCCCGGGCCAGCCATCGCGCCAGGATCGCTCTCATCTTGGGTCGGTCTCACCATCAACGTGGAGGGCTGGAGACGCTATGCTCCGGTCATGTCTGCCAAGCTGCTGGTTATCGACGTGGTCGGATTGGTCCCGGAGCTGGTCGGTCCGCGGTTGCAGGCCTTGGCTGACAAGGGCTGGGCACGCACCGTAAAGCCCGTCTTTCCTGCCGTCACCTGCACGGCCCAGTCCTCCATGCTCACCGGCAAGCTGCCCAGCGAACATGGCATCGTGGGCAATGGTTGGTACGAGCATGACCTCTCCGAAGTGCTCTTCTGGCGGCAGAGTAACCGCCTGGTTCAAGGGCCGAAAGTCTGGGAAACAGCTCGAAAGGAGCGGCCTGACCTCAAAGTGGCCAAGTTGTTCTGGTGGTACAACATGTACTCGAGCGCTGATGTGGCGGTGACGCCCCGGCCCGAGTATCCCGCAGACGGGCGCAAGATTCCTGGAGTCTACACTTGGCCCCACGATCTGCGCGCACGCTTAGAGAGCCGTCTGGGGCCCTTCCCGCTGTTCAAGTTCTGGGGTCCCGCCGCTGACATCACCTCCAGCCGCTGGATTGCTGATGCGGCCTTAGATGTTCTCGAGACAGATCAACCCGATCTGGCCTTGGTCTACCTGCCCCATCTCGATTACGTGATGCAACGGCAAGGGCCCAACGGACCGGATGTGGCTGCCCACGCTTTGGAGGTCGATCACGAAGCGGGGCGCCTCATCGATGGGGCCGCGGCCGCAGGTATGGACGTCCTGGTGGTTTCGGAGTACGGCATCGGCGCCACCCAGCAAGTGATCTTCCCGAACCGGGCTTTACGCCAGGCGGGGCTGCTTACGGTTCTTTGGCAAGACTCGGTTGGGGAGACGCTCGACGCCGGAGCGAGTCGTGCCTTCGCCGTCTGCGACCACCAAGTGGCCCATGTGTACGTGGCCGACCCCAACGATCGCCGGGCGGCGCGCAGAGCTCTGCAAGGGCTCGATGGCGTGGCCAGAGTGGTCGAGGGAGAGCAACGATCCCAGCTGGGCCTCGACCACAGCCGAGCAGGTGACTTAGTCGTCTTGGCAACACCCGACGCGTGGTTCGCCTATCCCTATTGGTTCGATGATGAACGGGCACCGGATTTCGCTCGCACCGTCGACATTCATCGCAAGCCTGGCTACGACCCGGCCGAGCTGTTCCTCGACCCTGCTTTGCGCTTCCCTAAGTTACGTATTGCTCGTCGACTTGCCGCAAAGAAGCTTGGCTTTCGAGCCTTACTCGACGTCATCCCTCTCGACCCTTCGCTGGTCGCTGGCTCCCATGGCCACGTGCCAGCTGAACGGAGTTTGTGGCCCCAACTCATCGGCTCCCGGGGCGTTCCGGAGCCGGGCGACCATGACGATCTCCGAGTGGTCCACGACCTGATTCTCACGACGTTGCTCGACGGTGCTGTGCCGCAAGGCGGAGAGCAGTCGTCGTGACCGGGAGAGCAGTCGTCGTGACCGGGAGAGTCGTCGTCATGCCCGAGAGAGCAGTCGTCATGCCCGAGAGAGCAGTCGTCATGCCTGGGAGAGCAGTCGTCATGCCTGGGAGCGGGTTCGTCATGACAAGACAGGCTGTGTCAGACCCGGGAGAGCAGTCGTCGTGACCGGGAGAGTCGTGGTCATGGGTGACGATCGTGATCAGGCCTGCCTGGCAGCAGAGCAAGCGGGTCTCACGGTGGTGCGCAGCGATCCCGACTTTGTGCTCTGTCACGGAGGGGATGGCACGTTGCTCCGAGCCGAGCGTCGCTTTCCTCGGGCACTCAAATTGCCGGTGAGGATTGCTCGGCACACGCGGCACTGCGAGCAACATGATCTCGCTGCGGTGCTACGCCGTTTTTTCGCAGGCGAGCTCGTCGAAGAATCTCTCGATCGCATCG
Organism: Pseudohongiellaceae bacterium; assembly: GCA_047638635.1. GTDB lineage: Bacteria > Planctomycetota > B15-G4 > B15-G4 > B15-G4 > CAZIAK01. Next base: position 12,805 of record JBLIMM010000077.1, read on the forward strand.
AACTCACCGTGGGACGAGCGACGGTTCATGCCATCAACGACGTGGTCATGCGCAACGATAATCCCGCACTCGCGACCCGTTTTCGACTCACAGTCGACGGCGTGCAGGGGCCGGTGAGGACTGGCGACGGGCTCGTAGTGGCCACACCCTTTGGCAGCACCGGCTACTACCGCAGCATCACCCGAGAAACGATCACCTCTGGACTGTCCGTGGCCTTCAACAACGCGACCGTTCCTGTTCCACCCCTGCGGCTGGAGGGCACAACGCTTCTGCGCGTCGATGTGGAGCGGGGGCCAGCGGTGCTTGTGTGCGACAACGACACCAGGGCTGTGCCCTTGCGAGCCGGGCACAGCTTCGGTCTCCGCCGGGCACAGTTGGGCGCCGTGGTCCTGGGCCTCGATTCGCTGCGTTGCCAGCAATGCCGACGGCACAACGATGGACCCTTTAACCCGCACTAGCAGGCTGTGGTTCTCTGAACCTGAGCCCAGTTGTGTGACTCATCCGGCTGCCAAACGGAACACCTACCAGTCGAAGGTGTCCTCGATATCTTCTGGGTGTCGCTGAGACCCAGAGAGGTCTTCGACCTCTTTCTCTTTTGGCGAGGTGTTCTGGCGATTGCCTTGGCGATCGCGATCAGAACTCGAACGGCTGCGTGAGTTCCGCGACTTAGACTTGCTTCCCTGGCCCGACTGCCTCGATTTCGATCTTGAGCTGGAGTTCCCCGAGGTAGACGAGGAGGAGCGGTTTGACGACGACTGCTTCTCGCTGTCCTGCTTGTCACCGTCTTGCTTGTCACCGTCTTGCTTGTTGCTCTCCTGCTTGTCGCCGCCCTGCTCGCCGCTGCCCTCGGTCTTGTTCCGTTGTCCACGGCCACGCCCGCCGCGTGAACGACGGCGCCGCTTGCGGGCCGGGCGGTTCTCGCCGTCTTCCTGAGACGGAGAGTTGCTGCTCTCGCTGGCTTGGCCTGAGTCTGCGTCGCTGGAAGCTTCGGTACTCGCCGCGCTTTCGCTGCCGCCCTGGTCAGTACCAGACGAGCCCGAGCCACCGGAGCGCCGGCGACGCCGGCGACGCTTACGCGGAGGCTGAGACCCATCAGAGTTGTCACGATCGTTGTCCGAGGCCGAACCCGTGGCATCCGTTGGATCTGTCTCGCCCTGGGACGCATCAGCTTCCGCTGCGGGGGCAGCCGAGCCGCTGCTCGCAGGACTCGGCTCGGGAAACAACGTGCCTTGAACTGGCGGAGCCTCGGTCTTAGCGGGCTCGCCGCTATCGAAGACTTTGCGGAACAAAGAGCGGACCAGTCCCTTAATGCCTCTACGACCCTTGCCGCTCGGAGACTCGCTGGGAGCCTGAGCCGGGGGCTGCGCGGAGCTAGCTGCAGAGACGGTGGGCTGCTCTTCGACTGCTGACGGTGTCGCCGCCTGTGTCCCTGAAGGGGACTCTACCCTGGGCTCGGAAGCCCTGTCCCGATGGCGATTGCCAGATTCCCGGGGAGAATCCGAGGACTGACCGCCCCCAGCGTCATCGCCCCTGTCTCCATCGTTGTCTTGGCGGGGACGGCGACCTTGTCCCGAGCGTCCACCCCGGGAACGACTGCGACGTCGACGGGAGGGGCGTTTCGCTGCCGGTTTTTCGTCGCTCTCGGGCCGGGCCTTGTCTCCCAGCTGCCGGGCAACCTTGAGCGCCCACTCCGCATGGCGATCGGCGTCGACGGCGCCAGCCAAGCAGCGAACGTAGAGCAAGTCGATGGCTTCATGCGTGCTCGGGCGCTCCAAGAACTCCGCCATCCGAAAACGGCGCCCGCGACGGTTCCGCTCGAGGCGCAGCTGCGTTACCAACATGTGCTTCATGTGGGCAACATCCCGGCGGGGGATGGACGTGCGCAAAGCGGCCGGCGCGACCAAGTCGGACATGACCACCATGGGGTCGGTGCCCTCTTGAGCCGCCAGTTGAGCGCGGAAAGGGTCATGGAAGAGCACGGAGAGCAAGAAAGCGTTGCTCACCCGGCGCTTGCCGCCATCGACGAAATCCACAGCCCGACCCAGGGCGAGGAGTTCGTCTCGATGGTCCGCCCAATAGTCTGCGAGCTCAGGCAACAACCGTTGCAAGAGCCCGTAGTCGAGCAACATCGCCAGGGACGTCTCGGAGTGTCCGCAGGCGAGCAGCTTGAAGATCTCTTCGATGACCCGGGCCGGCGAGCTGTTCTCAATGAGTGGGGAGCAGCTATGCAACGCAGCTTCGAGAGTGGGCTCGAGATTGAGGTCGAGTCGGGCGGTGAACTTGATCGCCCGGAGCATGCGCACGGGGTCTTCGGCGAAGCGAATAGCGGGCTCACCGATGGTGCGTAGCAGCCGGTTCTCGATGTCTTCAAAGCCACCCACGTAGTCGATGACTTCGTTGGTGTTCACATCGTAAAGCAGGGCGTTGATGGTGAAGTCCCGGCGGACCGAGTCTTCTTCTGCGGTGCCGAAGACGTTGTCCCGAACGATGAGCAGAGCGTCCGTGTCGATCTCTTGCTCTTGTTCTTCGCCCTCAGTGTCGTCGCCATCGCCGGTGCTAGCCGTCTCTGCCGTGGGGTTCTGCCGGAAAGTCGCCACCTCGATGATCAACTCACCGAAGGTCACGTGGGCGAGCTTGAACCGTCGACCGATGACCCGGCAGTTGCGGAAGATCCGACGAATCTGCCGAGGGCGAGCCTCGGTGGAGACATCGAAGTCTTTGGGCGTTTGGTCGAGAAGCAGGTCGCGGACACAACCTCCGACGAGGTAAGACTCAAAGCCCTCTTGAGTGAGACGTGAAACCACCTCAACCGCTCGGGGGTTCAGGCTAGAGGGATGAATGCGAGTGTTGGGATG
>JBLIMM010000078.1:0-15572 GCA_047638635.1 Pseudohongiellaceae bacterium
GGGGAGGCTCCCGCCAAAAGCCGTCGCGAAGAACCCGCCACCCATCCCCTGAGAGACCGAGTTGCCCACGACGAGGCAGTCCTCCACACGCGCGGGGTCACTGTTCATGGTCAAGTAGAAGCCACCGCCTCTGCTCAGGGGATCGCTCGATGTGTTGCCGATGAAGCTGCAGTCGCCCACACGGGCATCGCTGATGTAAGCGCCGACACCGTCCGTCGGGCCGTGGCCGAGGTTGTCCTGGAAGAGGCAGCCGGACATTTGCACCTCGCGACCAACGTAGGCACCCACTCCGGTGACCGCAACGAGGGACGTGTTGCCAAGGAAAGCGCAGTCCGTGACGCCCGATCCATTGCTGACGGCCAGCCCGCCACCGCTGGCCGGAGAACCGCCGCTCAGCGGCCCGGTCAGCTGGTTGCCGATGAACTGGCAGCGTTGAATGCTCCCACCGCTCTTGGACACACCAGCTCCGTACCTGGCAGCCTGGTTGTCTGTGAAGATGCAATCGATCAACGCGCTGCCAGCAGACAACTCCCTCAAGCCACCGCCTCTGTCGTCGTTCCCGCCACCGTTGGCGTTGCCCCCCCTCGCCGTCAACCCATCGACGCGGCCACCATTGAGGGTCAACACGTGATAGCAGTTGTCGGCCCGGCTGGTGAAGCCCGGACTGTCGTCGCCGAGCAGGTCGCCGCTGAGCACCGTCGGATAGGCGACGATGTCACGCATGTTGGGGTCGGAAGCTCCCACGCCAGCGTAGCCGCCATAGACTCTCTGGCCAGTGATGCCAAACGTCGACGAGCGCAGCAGCGTGCCCTGGTCAGGCTGGTAAACGCCCTCGGCGACGCGGATCTCATCGCCATTCGCTGCGACGAGCAGCGCATTCTTCAAGTCGACGAAGGCGGTGTCCCAGCTGGTGCCGTTGTCAGCGCCGATGGCGTCCTGGTCCACGTACCAGACGGTGCCGGCGCTGGCTTCTCCGATGCAGACGAAGGCCAAGGCGGTGGTGGCTAGCCGAGTCAGCCAGCGAGTCACGAGCATCATCTGATGATCTCCCATTGAGAGTCCCCACAGTTTCCGGCGAACCATCCGCTCCCCATGGTACCTCAATATCAGCTCACGCTCCGTATTCCCCCACGGCTCCACGCTCGACCGTGTGAACGCCGTGCCCCGCCTAGGCGCTCACCGAGCTGGTGCTCCCGCAGCCACACTCCGAGCCTCGCCGTTGACCCACACACCTGCGCTGTTGATCAGCACCAGATCATCGGTCGTGATCAACCCGAAGGACTCCGCGTCGACAAACAGCTCCCCCTCCAGCACGTCGAGAACCTGGCCGTCGACCAGGACTTCTGGCCCATCATGGCCGTCGAGGATGGGCTTGCCCTCGGCCGAGGTGAGGCTCAGGATTGAGCCGGTGGGCAAGGTCAAGGTGACATCCCGAGCGACGTCGATCTGCACGTCGTTGAACTCCACTAACGAGCCACCGTCAGAGCCCTTGCCCACCTGGATGTTCAACACCCGCCGCTCTACAACCGCTGCAGTGTTTCCGTCTGGGTTGGGCTGAGTTCCACACGCGCTGAGCACTCCCAGCAAGATCATCATCGCTGACTTCACAAAGACTCCTATCAGAATCCGTCGGTCGATGACGCGTCGGCCCGCTGGCCCGCGCAACCCGTCGGCAGCTCATGATCATCGCTCAGGAACGCGAGGGATGCAGCACACACTTCGTGAGGCGCTGAGCCCGACCCACACGTTTGCGGTGATCTCAACCGGTGCTGGCCCCCACAGCAAACTGTCCAGCAGGCCATCTCCGTTGGCAGCAGCAGTATAGAAGGACGTGCTGCTTCTGACGCCTACTCTGCGTCGTGACCTGTGTCTGTGGCCAGCAACCCGTCTTCGATCTCGAAGGTGCGATGCACCAGGTCGAGGGAGCGGTGATCGTGGGTGACGATCAACACCGCGGCGCCTCGTTCTTCGGCGGCGGTGCGGAACAAGCCCATCACTTGGCGCCCTCGCTCCTTATCGAGGGCGGCGGTGGGTTCGTCGGCTAGCAGCAGCGACGGCTCATGGACCAACGCCCGAGCAATGGCCACGCGCTGTTGCTGCCCGCCGGACAATTGGGCGGGCATGTGGTCAGCGCGATCGGCGATGCCCAGCTCGTCCATGACGGACCGCACACGCTCCCTCGCGTCTCGTGCTGAGACGTGATCAAGATCGAGAACGAGGCGCACGTTCTCTTCGGCGGTCAAGAAGGGGATCAAGTTGGAGCGCTGGAAGACGAAGCCCAGCTCTCTGCGGCGGATCAAGTTGGCGTTGCCCTGCAGCTGCCCGTCCCGAATGACATCTCGGCCGTCGATGCGCAGCGAGCCCTTGTCTGGACTGTTGATCAGCCCAAGAATCGTGAGCAGCGTAGACTTGCCCGAACCGGACGGACCGAGCAGGGCCACCACTTCGCCAGCAGCGATGCTGAACGTCGCCCCCTCAAGGGCGCGCACGAACGTGTTGCCTTCGCCGTAGTGCTTGGTGAGGTCGATGGCATCCACAAGGGGCTCTGGCTTGTTCATGTGGCCAGCACCTCGTTGGGGTCGGCAGCCAGGGCCTTCTTGATGCCGGCGGCGCTGGCCAGAATCGAGATGACGATGACCACGAGCAACAGCCCAAACTTGTCGCCGTCATCGATCAGCACACGCCGGGGAAAGCGATGAAAAGTCGCGTTGCCGATCACCAGAGCCAACCCGTAGGCGATCAAGCCCAGGATCAGCGCCTCCTGGAGGATCATGCCGAGAATCACGGTCCCCCGGGCACCGAGGAGCTTGAGCAAAGCGATGGAGTGCAGCTTGTCCACGGTCATGGTGTAGATGATCAGACCCATCAAGATCGCGGAGACCAGCACCAGCACCGCGCGGAAGAGGCCGATCTGTCGGCGTGTCCGCTCGACCAGTCCGCCCAGGATCAGATCGCGCTGGTCTTGCTGGGAGTACACCGAAACATCTGGCCAGGCTGCTAGCTGTTCGCGCACCCGCGCTGCGTCCGTGCCGGGAAGCAGGCTAACCATCACCGCGGAGATCTGCGGTGGCGCCAAGCCCGGGATCACGATGGAGGACTTCAGCGAGTACCTGACCATCTCCGGGTCGCGACCGATCAAGCTAGCCGCCACACGCACTGAGCGAGCCTCGCGCTCCAGGCGCATGGCCTCGTTCGCTTGGTCGTTCTTGATCGCCTGAATGTCCGACTCGGTGAAGAACACTGCGGGGTCGCCGCCCGACGCCAGCAGCCCGTGGGTGATGCCGGCCACGGTGTAGACATCGCGACCGAAGCGCAGCTGTTGTCCCAACGCGAGCCCGAGGGAATCGTCTGCGAGAAACTCGTAGTGCGCCTGGCTGATGGGTCGGCCAGCCACGAGGGGCAGCTGCTGTCCTCGGTCGTCTGGCCAAGACAGGCCCACTGCCGTCATACGCAGGGGTTTGCCGTCGGGCAGGGCCTGCTGAATCGTGTGGGTGATGAAGCTGCGGGCTGCGGCCACGCCCGCCACCACACGCGCTCGCTCTTCCAGGCGGGCGGGCACTTGTGAGGGCTCTGCGAAGGGGCCGCGGGTGTTCTTTTGGACGATCCACAAATCGACGTCGAGACTATCGGGCAAGGCCGTGGCGTCGATCAAGATGCCGTTGTAGATGCCAGTCATGGCCAGCACGATCGACAGCAGCAAGCCTAGTCCTACCGCGGTCAAAACGAAGCGGGGAAGGTCGTAGCGGATGTCCCTGAGCGCGAGGTTCATCCCTCGGAGTCGCTGGGGGAGCTGATCTCGATCCTGTGCTCCACCTCGACCGGGCTGCCGTCGGCATAGCGCGCCGCCAGCACCGTGTCACCGACGGTGAGCCCGCCGCTCACCTCGACGAAGTCGCGCCCTCGGGCGCCGAGAACGATCTCAACGAATCGCGCACGCCCATCCTCTTCGACGTAAACGCCCTCAGCCCCTTGCCAGCGCACGAGATGGGTGAGGGGCATGCGCAGTACGTCTTCTCTGCGCTGCAGCTCGATGCTCAGATCGACCCGTTGCCCGAACACCAGCTGCTCGTCGGTGGACTCAAAGGCCACGTCGACCAGCAACTCTCTCGTCTCTCGGTCGACCTCACGCCCGATGCGGGCGACGCGCCCCGCGAGCAAGCGCTTGGGGTCGGAGCGCAAGGCGATGCGCGCAGGTGTCCCCAGGGACAGCTGCGCCAGGTAGATCTCGTCCACCCAGACGCTGGCCCAGATGGTCTCGGTGTCGGCGATGCGCAGAATCGGCGCGCCGGGCACGGCCACGTCGCCCACTTCTCGTTCTCTGCTCAGCACCAGGCCGTTCAAGGGGCTCTGCACGACCGTGCGTCGGTGGTCGACTTCTGCGGCCGTCTGCTTGACCTGCGCGGTGGCCAGCGAGCGAGTGCCCTCGACCAGCGCCGCCTTGGCCCGGGCCAGATCGGCGAGGGCCACCTTGTGCCGCTCCTCGGCCACGTCGAGATCTTCACGGGAGACCAGGTCAACCTCCACCAGAGGCTCGATGCGCTGCAGGTTGGAGAGAGCCCCTGCGAGCACAGCTTCGGCCCGATCGATCTCAGCGTCGAGCCGTGTCACTGACGACTGGGCCAAGGTGACCTCTTCGCGGGCCAGATTGACCTCGGCCACGAAGGTCTCATCGTCGATGGCGGCGAGTCGTTCTCCGGCGACGATGGTGTCACCCTGGTCGACCTCAATGGACGAGACGCGACCGGTGACCTCGAAGGCCACGTCGAGCGTGCGCCGGCTCTCCACAGAACCGGTCCCCAGAGCTTCGACCAGCACGGTGCCCCGCTGCAGCGTATGAGCAGAGATCTGCTGCGGACGCAGCACGAGCTGTTGGACAGCCACCCCCACCACGATCAGCAGCAGGACCCACTTCGCGATTGTGGACGGTCTCATGATGGGCTGCCCCGTTACCTGAGAGAGCTGTCAGTCACACCATCGGCGGCCACGGAGCGGAGATCGCTGCTGTGACCGCCGATGGAAAGGACTCGCAGTATCGCATCAAGGAGCCGCGATCTCGTACTCGTGACCACTACCGCTCAGGGCGCGATACCCAGGACGGCGTTGCTGACCGAGAAACCCACCGGCCCGGCTGGGTCCTGAACAAAGAACTGCGCGTAGATCGGCAGGCCTTGGGGAACGATCGGCGGCAGGGCCAAGGACAGCTCGAGTTCGCCCTGGGGGTCGAGCGCCAGGGGCACGACCAGGTCAGCGTTCGGCACCAAGATTCCGCCCTTGAGCGGCTGGGACAGATTGCTGAAGCCGGCCACGAGCCAGCTGGCAGCGCTCGGCAGGCCGTTGGTGAGGCAGAGCCCGAGCTGGCTGTTGCCAGTCATGGGCCCTGAACCGACCAGCGACGGCATCAGCCCGCCGGAACCGGCCAGGCCCTGTCCCAAGCTGGTCCATGGGCCGACGTCAATGACCACCACCGCCGGCACGTTGCCCGCCAACCTCGCGCGCAGCACAACGGTCTCGCCGTCATCGCTGAGCCCGTAAGAGCCCTCGGTGCCTTCGAGCAGTGTCAGCAGCTCGCCGTTGATGCTGGTCACGTTCTGCTGCACGAGCAGCCGGTCGTTCAGAAACAGACCACGATTCTTGGTCGTGTCCGGGTCACTCCAGGTCCCCATCCAGAGCACGTTGCCGTTGTCTCCGATGTGGATCGGGCCTGGCGTCGCGGTGATGCTGAGAGCGGTGACCGCGAAGGGTGAGATGCCCGGGAGCACGTCCGCTTCACGGACCAGCACTTCGCCGCTGCGCTCGATCAACGTGTCATCGTCATTGACTCCCGTGAGGATGCCCGTGAGCGCCCAGTCGCCGTGAGTGTTCACGTCGACCTCGGCGTTGTTCAGCACCTGCCACGGGCGCCCCGCCACCGGCGAAACGCCACCCTCGCGGGCCACAATCCCACCGTCGACCAGAATCGCGACGTCTAAGCTGGGACTACCGCTAAGCCTGGCCGAGTGGATCACGTGCCCACCGTCGGACAGCGCGAACTCGTGCACACCAAACTCCAGCTCCTCCACCTGATCAGCTTGCCCGGCGGGGACCATGCCCGGGTAGCTGATCAGCTCGCGACTGAGAATGCCGCCCAAGCCGTCGAGCTGCAGTTTCACCAGTGCGCGAATGAAACCCTGGTTCGGATCCATGACGGTGCTCATCACCAGCAGCTGGTCGGCCTCGTTGGCTTTCACGTCGAGCAGGGACGACCAAATCGTGCCCGCCGGCATGCCGGGCACATTCGTCTGGTCTCCACCTTGCAGGATCAGCTCGTCGCCCACGAACACGCCCTGGTTCTCAGGGTTGCCCAGGCCGCCGCCATCCATGAACAGCACCCAGCCGGGAAGATCGTTGTCGACGATACTGCCATCGAGGTCGTCGAAGGCGTCGACCACGGTCCCCACGGGGAGATTCAGGGAATGCCCTTCCTGGTAGAGCAGCGCGCCGCTGCGCACCACCGCGTCGTCCTGGTCGTTGTTCGGGAAGTCGGTGTTCACGTCGACGTACCAGTTGCCGAGATCGTCGATGGCGACCTCGCGGATGACTGTGACGTCGCCGAGGCCGGGCACGTTGTCCCCGACGCGCAGGACGACATCGCCCTCCAGATCGGAGGGAGCCGCCCAGGCGAGGGAGGGGCAGACGCCGAGGACTGCGGCGAGAGAGAGTGTGAAGTGGAGTGGGGACATCGAACGAGCTCCAGGCGCGGGCCGCCGTGACGGGCCGCTGGTTGAGTGAGGTGTCGCCGCGCGGCTCTGGCCGGCGACGCAGGGGCTGTGGTCTTGCAGAATCGGGAGGCCCTCGTCAGACGACGTGGCTGCCCTGCTCACCAACGCCTCGTCCGACGCCCGCACCCGACAGCTATTCTCAGAAAGTCGGCACAAAAATCCCGGGGCACCGCCAAAGGCCGAGATGTCGCCAAGCGCGCAGCTACGGGCTCACGGCGAACCGCGTCGGCGAATCTCATTCACGAAGAAATGAGCCATAGAAACGGCGCTACGAGCCATAGAGGAGATGTTCAGCTGTCCGCAGGCAGGCGCGGCTGACACTGGCATGAACGCTTGTTCATATAAGTTGAGACTCATGCAATAAGGGCACAGGGTCTCCCACATGACCCAGAAACAAACGAACTCTACCGAGTGCGTGGCCAAGCTGAAGGTCCTCGCGGAAGCCACGCGCCTCGCCGTCATGGAACACCTCATGGACGGCCCCAAACACGTGGGCGAACTCAATGACGAGCTGTGCATCGACCAGAGCCTGCTCTCCCATCATCTGCGGGTTCTCCGTGAGGCTGGGCTTGTCGAGGGTGTCCGGGACGGCAAAGCGGTTCTCTATCGCTTGGCACCAGGGGTGCAGGTCTCCGGCCAAAACCAGGGCATCGACCTGGGCTGCTGCCGGCTCTCCTTTGAATAGATCGGCGCTCTGTGTGGAGCCAGCGACATGAAGCAGATGCTGACACTGGCTGGTCTTCTTTGCGTTGCCGGCGCGGCGAGCCTTTGGTTCTCGGGCGCCGGCGCAGACCGCGGGGAGCGGCGCACACTCGTCTTGACGGGTTCCAGCACGGTCGCACCGCTGGCCGCCGAAATCGGCAAGCGCTTCGAGTCACTCCATGCTGGAGTGCGAGTGGACGTGCAGACCGGCGGCTCCAGCCGCGGCATCGCCGACACTCGCCAAGCGGTGGCTGACATCGGCATGGCGTCACGGGCCCTCAAGAACGAAGAGCACGACTTGTTCGCCTTCACAATCGCCCAGGACGGGGTCTGCCTGATCGCACACCGGGACAACCCAGTGGAGGCGCTCACCGACAAGCAGGTGGTCGCCATCTACACGGGTCGCATGACCAACTGGAAGGATGTCGGAGAAAGGGACGCCCCCATCACGGTGGTCAACAAGGCCGAGGGCCGTTCGACACTGGAGTTGTTCCTGAAGCACTTCCAGCTCAAGAACTCAGAGGTGCGCCCCCACGTGGTCATCGGTGACAACGAGCAGGGCATCAAGACCGTCGCTGGCAACCCAAACGCCATTGGGTACGTGTCCATCGGCACGGCGGAGTACGACACGAATCACAGAGTTCCTATCAAGTTGCTGCCGATCGGTGGCGTGGAGGCCTCCATCGAAAACGTGTCCGCCGGCACCTTCCCGCTCTCGCGGCCGCTCAACCTGGTGACGCTCACAGAACCCGAAGGCCTAGCCAAGACGTTCATCGAGTTCGCGCGCTCTCGCGGAGTCCACGACATTGTCAGGAGTCAGTACTTTGTCCCGGCCGCAAACTGACAATCTGCTTGTCTGGTCACTCCGTGGAGTTGCCCTGGTCGCCGGAGCGATCACGCTGTTCATCTTCGCCTTCGTGATCAGGGAGGCTGTGCCTGCACTGCAAAACGTCGGCCCGGCTCGTTTCTTCACCGACGACTCTTGGCACCCGAGCGATGGCCTCTACAACCTTGTGCCCATGCTCGCCGGGACCTTACTGGTCACCTTAGGAGCGGTGCTTGTGGCCACCCCGCTCGGGGTCATGGCTGCGATCTTCTGCAACTCCTACGCGCCAGAGTTCGTGGGGAGCTTCTATCGCCGGATCATCGGCTTGCTGGCCGGGATCCCGTCCGTGGTCTTCGGCTTCTGGGGACTGGTCACGCTGGTGCCGCTCATCGCGCAGGTCGAGCCGCCGGGCACTAGCCTGCTGGCCGGGATCGCAATCCTGAGCCTGATGATCCTGCCGACGGTGACATTGATCGCCGATTCGACCATTGCTGGAGTGCCCGAGGAGTACAGCCGCGGCGCAGCATCGCTCGGGTTCACGCGCTGGGCGACCGTGCGCCAGGTGATCTTGCCTGCAGCCCGCCCGGGGATCATTGCCGGCGTGTTCCTGTCCACCGCTCGCGCCATCGGCGAGACCATGGCCGTGCTGATGGTCTGCGGCAACGTGGTCGAGACGCCCAGCAGTCTCTTCGCTCCCGTGCGGACGCTGACCGCCAACATCGCCCTGATCTGGACCCCAGCCTCATGGGAATCCTCGGGCGACTCATGATCCTGTCCCGCCTCGCAGATGCCGGCGTCGAGAGCGCCCTGCGAGCGCATGGTCTCACGATCCCTGAGTTCGATGTACTGGCAGTGATGCGCCGTTGCGGCCCGCCCTTCAAGCAGCCAGTCGGCGTGCTCTGGGAGCACACGCTGCTTTCCAGTGGCGCCATGACAAATCGGATCGATCGACTCGAACAGAAGAAGCTCGTCCGGCGTGTTCCCAACCCCACAGATCGACGAGGAGTGTTCGTTGAGCTCACGCCGAAGGGGCGCACGATGATCGATGAACTGGTGGGCCTGCTCCTCGCGGAGGCGCTCGAGCGCGTCTCCGTGCTGTCGGCAAAAGACCAGCGACAACTCGAAGCGCTGCTGAAGCGCCTCGTCTCAGCCCTGAGTGACCCATAAACACGGAGATGACAATGAACACAGGACTCACGACTCTATTCGCTTTCCTGCTGGTGAGTGTTTCGGCGTGCGCCACGCCAGGCGACCAAGCCGACCTCCAGCAGCAGGTCGACAGCTTGCAAGCCCAGGTCGACGCCCACGACGCAGAGCGCCGTGCCACGGCAGAGCAGCTAGAGACGTTCGACGAACTGGACCTTGTCGCGTTCAACAACCGTGACATCCCACGGATCAAGGAAATCCACGCCGACGACGTCAAGGTCTACAACCCTGACGGCAGCATCACCGAGGGCATGACCCCGCACCACGCAGGCGAACTGCAGTTCTTGTTCGACACGTTCGACTTCGTGGTCAGTGAGCACATCGTCGGCTTTGGTTTCGGAGAGTGGACCGCAGGAATCAGCATCTCGGAGGGCCAGTGGGTCAAGCCCATCGCACTCCCCGACGGCACGATTCTTCAGCCCACTAAGAAGAGCCTACGGATCAAGATCGCGACCATCGCTCGGTGGGAAGATGGCCGCATCGCAGAGGAGTACCTGTTCTGGGACAACGCAGAAGAGAACCGTCAGATTGGGCTCGCGCCATAGCAGAGCACCCGTGAATCTGAAGTGAGTCGTAGTGATCAGGTCCCAACGCGGTCTCCCCGAACGGGGAGGAACGGGGAGACCGCGTTAAAGAGGGTGACTGCAGCACAGGCGCATTGAGTGGGTTCAACTCCAACTCAAGGTGCTCGCCGTGTTCGCAGCCGCCCCGCACTCAAGCCTGAGGGCTCGACGAGTCAGTGCTACGGCTCGATGGTGATGGCCACGGCGTTGCTGGCCCAAGTGAGCGTGCTGGTTCCGGGATCAACCGCCAGCGCCGCGTGATACAGCACGAAACCCACAGCCGACGCCGGGAGCAGGCCCGGGGTCACGTTGAGCGACGCGGTGGCCCGCCCGCTGCCATCGAGCACTCCGAAAGTGTCGGTCAGGACAGCCGTGTTGGCCAAGGCCAGGGTCACGTCGGTGTAGGCGTCCCAGTTCAGCGGCACGTTGATGAACGTCTTGGTAAAGCCCGGCGTGGTGCCGCTGATGGAGCCCAGGACAAAGTACTGCTGAGCTGCCTGGCTCGAACCAGCGATCAGATCGAACGTCACGCTGCCGCCGCCGCTCACCGACACGGACGAGGCGTCGTTCCAGAGAGAGCGCTCGACATAGCTAGCGCGGAAGGCCGTGGGAGTTCCGATCTCCCAGACGTTGCTGCCCCCCGTGGTGATCTCAAAGATACGTCCTTGCAGGCTCGAGCAGATCAGCGTGTTGCCGTTGGGCAGGCGCTCGGCGCTGCTCATGATGGCCGAGTTCATCGCCGGATCCTGGTAGGTCCAGACGGGCCCTGCAGGCCCGAAGACACCACCCGGGCCGAAGATGAAGTTGCCGAATCCGTCGATGGGCAACACGATCTCTTCGACGCGACTCGAAGGAGAGATCTGGTTGTTGTAGAGCAGGATGTTGCCCGTGCCGTCCAGATCAGGGCCGATGAACTTGACGCCGTGCTGCCGGAAGAGCTTCTTGTCCGCACCCGTACCCGCGTCGTAAGCCTGGGGGTTGCCCCAGCGGTAGAGCAGATCGCCGCCCTTGCCGTGGGCACCTCCCGTGTGCCCCGCAGCTCCCAGAGTGTCGGTGCTGTGATCGACGATCCAGAACTCGTCCTGGAAGTTGGCGCTGATCACGATCCAGTTGTTCTCGGTGTCGAAGTCCACGCTGTTCACGTGGTTGAAGTCGGAGCCGTTCGACGCCGGGAAGTTGATGTCGATCAACTCAGGGTGCTCCCCCACCACGCCGAAGTTGGCCTGGCCGTTGTCGAAGTCCTGGATCAGGTGATCCCAGACGTGCCACTCCCAGACGATGTCGCCCGTTGTGAGACCGGTCTGCTGCACCTCGATGATGTGGTCGGGCATGAACGACGCGCCCGTCACCAGGGCCGGGTTGCGGCCGGCCGCGATCGCCTCTGCCTGGGTCTTCACTTCCCAGGCCACCATCAAGACGTTGCCATTGGGTAGTGACTCCACGTCGTGGTGGTGGATGTTCCCGCCGGTGTCGTAGTCGAAGCGCCAAAGCACGGTGCCATCCAAGGCCAGTCGCTCGATGCCACCACCCACACCACCGGGGCCGGACACGCCCGTGCGGATCGTGCGCAGCATCACGCCGTCCTCTTCTACGTAGACCGTGTTGCCCGGGGCGTTACTGCTCGGCCAGGTGTGCACGGTGGCGCCCTGGTCATCGACCAGAAACGTGTTCGTCTGGCCGGTGGGCGAGTAGACGCGATGGCCTGCCGCAGGAGTCTGCGCATCGACCTGGGAGCTGAGCGCCGCAAGCAGTAAGGGGGCCAGCAACGAGGGAGCCAGCTTGGTAGAGAGTGTCATGGTGGAGAGACCAAGGGTTGGGCGAGAGAAGCAGGGCTGCGGCGAACAAGCGACTCCCGGGTTGGGAGCCGGCGCCAGCGTTGCGACCCGGCACGGTACCACCAGCTGGGGAACTCGTCAGGATTCGCTCTTCGAGGTGATGTTCCCCTTCGCCGCCGTGGCACGGGCCAGTGCTCGAGTGAGGCAGCGACTGGCGCGAAACTTTGATCGCCTGCAGGCCCGCCGCAGGGGCCACTAGACAATCCGTCGGGCGCTCAGCGCTCCTGCCGAGCGCCCTCGTCACATTAAGCAACGGAACAAGATGCAGCATGGCCGCCTTTGTCGTGCGGGTTTTGGGTTTCGATGAATCCAGGGGGAGGGTTGGGCGAATGCTCAGGGGGGCGGCTTGCTTGCCGTTCGTCTACTGAAAATCAACTTCGAGGCAATCGTCGCTGAACATTCCGGTCTTGCTGGCATGGTCTTGCTGCTCCCTGCTTCGACCCGGAGACAGCCCGCCCCCCTGCCCGCTCTGCTCGAGGTCGCCGAGTAGGCCGGGACGTTCAAAACTCTCGTCGCCGCCGCGGAGGCCGCAGGACTCACTGAGGCCTTGAGCGGCGAGGGCCCACTGACTGTCTTCGCCCCAACCGATGACGCCTCTACCCGCCTGCCCCCGGGCACCGTTCAGGACCTTTTGCGCCCGGAGCGCCGGGCTGATCTCGTGGCCATTCTCACCTATCACGTCACGCCCGGTCGCGTGACCGGGGTGGACGCATTGCGCGCCGGCGAGGCCGTCTCGCTCCAGGGCGAGACCCTGGGATTCCGTTTCCTTGCGAGTGAACGACGCTGCCGTCATAGCCAACGACATTGGAGCCCGCAAAGGAGGTGATTCATGTCATCGACACAGTGCTCATGTCACCGACGCCCGCGCCGGTGAACCTTGCCCTAGCGCAGCCTGTGGGTAAAGTGCCGCGCGCCGAGCACAGCTCGATGGCGCCAGCACTTCGTTGCCGAATCCTCGACGAATCCACTGATTCGACTGGGGTTCGTCGCCTCGATCTGACTCCATCGAGGTGCACTCGCCATCACGGCACTTTACCCACAGGCTGCTAGAGCTGATCCGCAGCGCCATTGAGAGCGGTGTTCCCCTCTTCAACGATGGTCAGCGTGAGACCTGCGCGGCCATCTACCAGATCACCGCGAAGGCGGTGGTGGCCATGGGCAGCAGTGCCGTGCCGGCCGCGGTGGTGGAGCGTCTTGCCACCGCGCTGGACGTTGCAGCCCAGCTGTCTTCGGCCACGGACCGCGCCTGGGCCCTGCGCGACGGCCTTGACGAGGACGCCCGCCTGCTGATGGCCTTGGAGCCACGGGGCACCTCCAGCGTCAGTGCATCGAAGTCTGCGCCTGAGAAGGTCCTCTTCGACTGAGGGTCCGGCTCCAGGACCTGGCCGTCGGTGACGATAACGTCATGGGCGGCATCTCCCGGGGCAGCACGCGCCTCTCCGGTAACGACACCGTCTGGTTCCTGGGCGAGCTGTCCCTGGCGAACAACGGCGGCTTCTCCTCCGTGCGCTCTCCCGCACAAGATCTGGGCCTGGGCAATTGGGACGGCATCGCGCTACGGGTCCGCGGTGACGGCCGGACGTACAACGTGAGCGCGCTGCGAAACGACCGGCGCAACGAGTTGAACTTCTACCAACAGAGCTTCGAGACCGTGGCGGAAGAGTGGGGCGAGGTGCGCATCCCCTTCGACCAGCTCATTCATCGCGTAATGGGCTGGGCGCGGCCCAACAGTCGCATCGCTGCCGAAGAGATTCGCTCTCTGTCTTTCGGAATCTCCGACAAGACTACGCTACCCTTCGCTCTCGAGATCGACTGGATCAAAGCCTACCGCGACAGCTAGACGTGAGTCTCCTCAGCGCTCATCGCGACGACCAGTTCCCTGCAAAACTCCTACTATGTTCACAGGCACGATGGGCCCTACGAGCTTGGTCCCCGGGACTCCTCTCCCCGACGCCCCGGTCTGCGTCACCGGCGCCACCGGTTACATTGGCGGACGGCTGGTTTCCCGATTGCTCGAGGCGGGCTACCGAGTTCGCTGCTACGTGCGCTCACCGCGCAAGTTGACAGCCCCGGTTTGGGCGAAGGATCCACGGGTCGAGATTGTCGCTGGCGATCTCGATGACCTGGATGCAACTCGAGGCGCGCTCCGGGGTTGCAGCGCCGCCTATTACCTCGTCCACTCCATGGCCAGTTCAGGATCGGCGTACCGCGAACGGGATCGCCACCTGGCTCGCACCTTCGCGACCGCTGCAGCAGAGGCGGCGCTTGAGCGCATCATCTACCTGGGCGGCCTGGGCGAAACCGGCAGCGGCCTGAGCGAGCACCTGGCCTCCCGGCGCGAAGTGGAACAGCTGCTGGGCGCCGGCCCGGTCCCGGTCACAGTTCTTCGCGCTGCGATGATCATCGGCTCCGGCTCAGCTTCCTTCGAGATCATGCGCTACCTCGTCGAGCGCCTTCCGGTCATGGTCACGCCACGCTGGGTGCGCACACCGTGCCAGCCCATCGCCGTGAGCGACGTGCTGAGCTACCTCGTCTCCTGCTTGGACACACCGGGCACGACGGGCCAGACACTCGACATCGGCGGCCCGGACGTTCTCGACTACCAGCAGTTCATGCAGCTGATGGCAGAGGCTCGCGGCTTGCCTCGCCGGCTCGTATTGCCCGTGCCCGTGTTGACACCGCACCTCAGTTCGCTGTGGATCCACCTGGTCACGCCCCTGAGCAAGCACATCGCTCGCCCTCTTGCTGAGGGGCTACGCAACCCGGTGGTGTGTCGTGATGATCGTGCGCTGGAGTTGATGCCTCAGCGGCTCACCCCGGTGCGCGAAGCGGTAGCCAAAGCTGTGGCCAACCTTGAGGCCGACGACGTAGAAACAACCTGGTTCGACGCTGGCCCCATGCCCGGCGATCCAGACTGGTCCGGCGGGTGCGTCTTCGTGGACAGACGCTCCGTGGACGTGCGCGCCACGCCCGAACAGGTGTATCTCGCGGTGTGCAGGATCGGCGGCAAGAACGGCTACCACTCCGCAGACTGGCTCTGGCACTTGCGGGGCGCCCTAGACCGCCTCGTCGGAGGACCAGGGCTACGCCGTGGGCGGCGCCACCCGGACACGTTGGCCTACGGTGACGCCTTGGACTTCTGGCGCATCACAGACGCGAGTGCACCTCGACGGCTGGCCATGCGAGCAGAGATGAAACTCCCCGGCGAGGCGTTGCTCGAGTTCGAGATCGAACCGCGGGACGACGGCTACGCCACGCTCGTGCAAACGGCTCGCTTCATCCCCAGGGGGCTCTTCGGGTTGGCGTACTGGTACGCTGTGCTCCCCCTGCATGCGTTCGTGTTCCCCGGCATGCTGGATGGCATCCGGCGGGATTCAGAGCAGCACCCGGCGGGCTAGGGCGGCGGCGTTGTTGTTATCCCCCCCAGCGCGCCAGGTACTCACGCAGCTTGAGTTTGCGCCGGGTGTTGTCTGAACTCATGTAGCGGATCTTTCCGTACACCGGTCGTTCGGGCCCCCAGGCCCGGTCGTAGCGCCCGAGAATCCAGAAGATGCCCGAGGTGGAGTTGGGGTCCCGGCCGTCCAGGGCGTAGCGGTTGTTGAGCTCGATCATCACCGCCAACGCCTCCTGAGGGCTGGCCGTCCACTCGAGGATCTTCTTGCCCCAGAGCATGCGCAGGTAG
>JBLIMM010000079.1:0-15524 GCA_047638635.1 Pseudohongiellaceae bacterium
ACGGACAAGCCCTTTCTCTTGTTCTTGCACTACAACGACGTGCACAGCGACTACATCCCCCCGGCACCCTTCGACCGTCAGCACAACCCAGACTACGCGGGCACTCTGACCGCCGAAGACTATCCCAGGAACAAGCGCGTCAACCGACAGATGGAACCCGCCGACCTAGCCTGGGTCGAGTCGCTCTATGACGGGGAGATCAGCTGGGTCGACCAGCACATCGGCAAAGTGCTAGCGCACCTCGACTCTCTCAAGCTCACCGACAACACCATCGTGGTGGTCACCGCCGACCACGGTGAGGGTTTCTTCGAACACAATGGAAAAGAGCATCACTACGGTCTGTATGACGAGCTGGTGAACATTCCGTTTCTCGTGAAATGGCCCGCTCGGGTGGGCGCTGGTCAGCGCATCGCCCACGGAGTCAGCCAGACTGACGTGCCCCTCACGATCTTGGGGCTCGCAGGGGTCGAAGGACTCCCAGAAGCAGACGGCATCTCCTGGGGCCGGCTGCTCACCGAAGGGACAGGGCCGCGCCCACGCCCCCTGCTTTCCAAAGCGATCCTCAAACCCATCCTCGATGAGGACGGCGATCTGCTGCTGGCGTTACGCACGGACAAGCTCACCGTCATTCGCCAGACGACCCCAGAAGGCGTGGTCACCGCGAAAGTCTTCGCACGGCAGAGCGACCCCGGCGAGACGTCACCATTAGCGCAGAGCCACCCCGACTACAGCCGCGGCCTGCAGCTGCTCGAACTCCTAGAGAGCCGCATGAACTCTCGGCGCGACAGCCTCGATTGGTCGGACACCGAACTCGTGCAAGACGCCGATCCCGAACTACTCGAGCAGATGCGACAGTTCGGTTACATCAAGTAGCAGGCCCAAAACACATCACGACACGTCACACACCCGGACTGACCCCATGGCCCTGATCTCCCTGGCGATCTGCTACACCGGCCTTTTCGGCATCGCCTTCCAGACCGTGCGCAACAGCCACCTCCCAGGCCCCGCGGGACGGAACGGCGCCATCCCCGTGTTCCAGCGACGCACCCTCGTCTCACTGATGCTGGTGCTGGCCTGCACTGTGGTGAACATCTGGCTCATCGCCCGCAACGCTCAGGTGCCCCGCCCAGATCTCACCGCGCTGATGGCTGCGGATCTCTTGGCACTGCTCTCGGTGCTAAACGCAACGACGGCCCTGCGCCAAGAGCCCGGCGCTCGCTCCGCCGCAAGAACTGGGCTCTCACTGGGAACCTACTGCTTCGCCGCCACCATCGTTTGGGGCACCTTGTCGCTGTCGTTCAACGATGCGGAGAGCGCGACCTTCATCGCAGAGACCTGCGCCAACTGGGGCATCTCCGGTTCGACCATCGGCTTCATCTCACTCTTTCACTATGTGCTCACCGCACTGCTCGTGTCCGCCGGATTCGCCGCCTACAGCGATTACGCCGAGCTCCCCAAGTGGAACAAAGACCGAGCGTTTTGCCGAGTGAGCGTACTAGCGATGGCCATGGCAGCGGGATACATCTTCTTGACTTGGTGCGTGCTGCGAGGGTAGTACCCAGCCCCCAACGCCACCCCAAGCGCAGTCTTCTGGCCACGAACCGTTCGAAAAGTCCCCGAGACTCGCTCTAGAGGATGCGGCGATCAAGTCGTCTTGCTAGCAGACGACCAGGCTGTGCCAGAACTCAGACACCGGGGGTGTCATGTCAAAACTCGGCGTTGCTTTGTGGAACTTCGAAAACCTCTTCGACCACGAGACGGCTCAACGGCCAGAGCCGCTGAAGAAGAAGCTCAAGCGCGAACTCAACGAATGCAGCGCCTCAGTTCGCGATCGCAAAATAGCTCAGGTCGCTTCTGTCATCGGAAAAATGTTCGCAGGTCAGGCGCCTGCACTGCTTGGCGTTTGCGAAGAGGAGAACGAGTCGGTGGTGGATCGCCTGGCGAAAGCGATCAACGTGCCAGGGCGCACCTCCGCCGTGGCCAGCCATCAGTCGACAGATGCTCGAGGCATCGACACCTCGTTCATTGTGGACACCTCTGCGCTGCAGGTACTCAGTACAGATCATCAGGTGGTTCTCAAATCTATGGGCGACTTCAATGACGAGCCGTTCAACCGTTCGATGCAGGACTACATGCTCGGCACCCGCGACCCGGGCCGGGCGAGGTACTCCAGCTCAGGGCACATGCTCAACCTCATGTGGCCGCTGATGCAAGGCGACGACCCAGGCACCTATCTCTACGGCAGCACCTGGAACATGCTCGACCAGTTCTTGGTCTCTTACGGCATGCTCCGTGGGCCCAGCCTCGTGCAGGTCGACCGCAGCAGTGTCGCCATCTTCAAGCCAGGCGAGATGGTCGGAAGCAGCGGCAAGCCCATAGCCTTTCGTCGCCCCTCTGCCAAGACAGGCGCCAACCTCAACGGCTACTCCGATCACTTTCCGATCACCGTCGAGCTGGACGTGAGCTAAGCCCGACAAGCTCAAGCTCAAGTCCAAGTCACCCTGGCGACCACCCGAAACAATGGCAACCCCGAAAAGTCCGGGCTGGCTCTTCGAGGTTGCCCCGCTGTCTTCCACCGAGGAGAGACTGACGCCTTAGTAGAAGTAGAACACCTCTACGGGAGCCGTCGTAGTGATCGCCTGGTTGGCGTCACGACTCACCACCTGCAACCAGTACGAGGCCTTGAAGGTCGGCGGGCCATACAGAACTTTACCCAGGCCCGCACCGTCCAACGTACCGACCTCGATAAAAATCGGGTTGGCGAGAACCTGCACGCCATACTGCAACGTCGTTGCGGGGTCTGCAGAGACGAGCAGCTGATAGCTGGTGTTCACGCGCCCACCCAACTCAATATGGAACTGACCAGGGTAATAGGTGTCCTCGACCACAAGAACTCGCGGCGGGTTCGTCTCGACGAAAGTCAGAGGTACCGAGCCACTCCAACCCGCGCCATTCAACACGGTGACCGACACCATGCCCAAGGACGTAGGAGGTGCCAAAGCCGTCAGGTCGACGGAAACCTCAGTGTCACTCGCCACATCGATGTCGAACAGAGTCAGCACATCCCCGCCCACATCCACCTGGTGGGCAAACGAGAGATCAAGGCCCGTGAGCACTGCTGTCTCAGTAGCGCTGCCATCAATCAGAGCCTCAACGTTCGAAACCGACAAGGACGACGCTGTGGGCAGCGCACTGCTCGGTGCTGCAGCGTCGACGCACGTCAGCAAGTCCGGGTTATTGGAGATCGATGCGATCGACTGGGAACCAAATTTCTCACCACCCGGCCCTGCCGAAGGCGCGCCCATCGTGCCGCAGTCCAACTGACCGAAGCAGTGAGAGGCGCCAAACACATGCCCGAACTCGTGGCCGGTCAAGTGCACTCGGTTGATCAACGAAGGCCAGCCACCCTTCACCCAAGAGACCTCCCTCTCATCGCAAAGCTCGTCAATGTAGGCCATCCCTAGAACAGACCCACCGTTCGTAAACGTACGTTTGGTGAACAGTTGGGCAAGATCCCAATCATCGGGGGCGAAGTTGTTGTTCACGATCAGCTTGAACTTCTTCAGCGCATTGATGTTGGTCGGGCTGTCTCCGTAGGGGTCCGCAGCCGTATCCCAAATCTGAAGAGACGCAATCTCGAAGCGAATGCCGAACGTGCTCTCGTAGATGGCCGACGAAAAGTTGATCGTCTCCTCGATGGCGTCCTCAGCATCCTCGAGCACGCCAAAGTGAGAGAAGTACTCGTAGTCTGCCTCGATCACCACATCGGCGGTGTAGGTCCCGCTAGAGTAGCTGGCTGGTTCGTTGAGGGCATCCGGGTAGCGAAAGCGCTCGCCCACATCTTCAACGCCGCAGGACACGTCCATCAGGCTTGCGGGAACGTCCCGGGAGTGTGCCACCAAATGAACTTTATCAGAGACGTCGCCACCCAGTTCTTCGGCGGGCGCAATCCACCAGGGTTCGTTCTCTCCCGCTCGCCAGACCATGGCTCGCAGCACGCCCTTGCGCACCGAAGCCACCACTCGACGGCCAAACTCTTCGGCTAGCCGCCCTCGATACGTCGCTACGGGTTGCATCCCCGCATGAGGTGCTGATGCGCTACGCACGGAATAGCGATCGAGCTCCAACGTGAAGGGTTCGAATCCCAAAAACAGTGACACCGATAGGTGATCTTGAGCCCGAGACAGCGACGGAAGCTGCTGATAATCCAAGGGCTGAGGGTCTCCGTCTTGAGCAATGAGTCCGGGGGCTGCGATGCTCAAAGCCACGAACCCAAAACCAAGCGTCTGCAAAATTCGCATAGGATTGCTTTCTGTAAACCAAGGGGAAAACACAAGGCCCAAAGCCCTGTGTTTCTTCACCTGTCTTGGTGTTCAGACTGCGCACCCCGACCCAAGAAAAATGACTCTCCTACAACATGCTCACTGGGTCGGCATCGACCATCACCCGAACGCCCTTCGCCGGCGCGGTGCGGCCAGCAAGGCGACTGAGGACCGCGTCGACCGCTGCATCGGTGACGCACTTGGCCACCATGTGCATGCGGTGCTGGCGATTGATCCTTGGGATCGGCGCGGGCGCCGGGCCAAGGAGAGAGATAGCGCCCGTGCGATTGAGGTCGACCATGGAAACAACGGGTGCTGCCTCAGCCTCCACGGTCTCGCTGTCTGGTTCCGATTCGACGACGACGTCTTCCACGCCTTCCGGGCTCGCGGCTGCAGCAATGTCGAAGGCATCGAAAAGCCCAGGAGACTCAGGCGCTTTCAAGAGGGGCGCCGCCTTCGTCTTCTTCGGGCTCTTGCCACTCACGCTCCCCCCCCCGGGCTCTTCGTCTTTGCTGAGCAAGTCCCCGACTTCAACGATACGCTCGCGCACCGCTGCGAAGTCTTCGCCCTGCACAACGATGCGCACCAGTCGTCCGTAGGGCGGGTAGCCGAGAGCTTCGCGGTCTGGCAGCTCGCCCCGAGCAAAACCCTCGTAGTCTTGCACCATGCCCATACGAATGGACGGATGCCGGGTGTCGTAGGCCTGCACCACAACCCGCCCACCCTTGGGGCCTCGCCCTGTGCGCCCGGTGACTTGGGCCAACAGCTGAAACGTCCGTTCGGCCGCGCGATAGTCCGGCAAGAACAACGCCGAGTCGGCACAGATCACCCCCACCACCACAGCGTTGGGAAAGTCGAGCCCCTTGGCGATCATCTGCGTGCCGACCAAGACGCTGAGCCTCCCGTCGCCAAACGCAGACAGCACTTCGGCGTGAGCGCCCCGCCCTGACATGGTGTCGCTGTCCATGCGGCCAACAGAGACCCCCGGGAAAGCGCGGCGCACTTCTTCTTCGATCTTCTCCGTGCCGAAGCCCAACTGCGTCAGCCGCGAGCGACACACGGGACACACAGCCGGTGGCTCTTGCTCATGACCGCAGTAGTGGCACATCACCCGTTCGATGCGACGGTGCAATGTCATCGACACATCGCAGTCGGGACACTTCAACCCAGAGCGGCACGTGCGGCAGAGCAACACCGTGGCCCAGCCTCTGCGATTCAGAAAGAGAATCACCTGGCCTTCCCGGGCAAAGGCGTCCTCCATGGCGGCGCGCAAGGGGTCGGACAGATAACTGAAGCTCTTGCGACGTTGCTCCAAAGTGAGGTCGACCATAACCACTTCGGGCGTGCGCCCTCCCGCCACCCGCTCCGGCAAATCGAGACGCTCGTACTCTCCTACGCTCGCTCGATGCCACGCTTCTAGCGACGGCGTGGCCGTGCCGAGCAACGTCACGCCACCGGTCAATCGGGTGCGTTCCACGGCGACTTCTCGGGCGTGATAGCGAGGGACATTCTGCTGCTTGAATGACGTCTCGTGCTCTTCGTCGAGAATCACCAAACCCAAGTCGGGCACGGGAGCGAACACCGCCGAGCGGGCACCGATGACCACGTCGGCTTCACCCCTGCGAATCCGCCGCCATTGGTCGTTCCGTTCGGCATCGGTGAGATGACTATGGAGCACAGCGACCCGGTCGAAGCGCTCGCGAAAGCGCTTCACCGTCTGGGGCGTCAGACTGATTTCGGGGACGAGCACGATGCCCTGGCGCCCCGAACGCACCACATGCTCAAGCACCTGCAAGTAGACCTCTGTCTTGCCGCTGCCAGTGACGCCGTAGAGCAAGAACGTGTGGCCATCCGCGGGACGCGTATCCCCCACCTCGACAATGCGATTACGCACGGACGTCTGATCGGCGGTCAGCGCCAAGTTCGCCGTGCGCTCGACAGTCTCTCGCAAGAGCGGGTCGTTACTCTGCACCACCTTCTCAAGGGTGATGTGACCAGCCTTAGCCAGCGACGCAATGGGAGAGCGGCTCACGTGAGCCAAGTTCATCAACTCGCGGGTGGGCATGCGCCCACCACGATCCGCAAGAATGCGCAACGCCCGAGCCTGCTTGTCGTGCTTCTCTTGCAGCGCCTCGACCACCCCAGCCACAACGCGTTCGTCGATAGCCACTCGCGCCTCTTCGACCTTTCGCCCGGCATGACCGCGCTTCACCGCCCGGGGCAAACTCGCATCAAGAGCTTCGCCCACCGAGCAACCCGTCTCCTGGCTGACCCACTGACCGAGAGCCAAGATGTCGGCGCCAATCAGCGGGGCTTCTTCGAGCAAGGCCAACAAGGGCCGAGCCATCACGCCCCGAGGCGGAGGAAAATCACCCACTTCTACAACCATCGCCGTGAGCCGCCGTCCACCAAAGGGAACGGACACTCTCACCCCCGGCACTACGCTGTCGACCAAGCGAACTGGTACGAGATAGGTGAACAATCCGGGGACAGGAAGGGGGGGCGCCACCCTGGCGTAGACAGGTCGCCCTATCGCCCCCATCGAAGCTTGCCCTGCAACCGCAGGACTCTTCGGATCAGCAGCGCCCACGTTGTCCCGCTGACTCACAGAACTTCAAACCTCGTCCGCAGCCCCTGACGACTCGCCAGGCTCGCCGCCCATCGCCCCATGCTTCGGCGTGGGTTCAGCACACACACAAGGGTTCGCCTCACAGCGGGGACAACCTCGCCCGTACTTGGCTTCAGCCACGGCCTGTAAGTCGACGTCATGCATGGACGCCAAGGTCGAGAGCCAGGCGAAGACATCTGCAAACTCACCTTCGAGTTCGGCCCGATCGCCACGGCGCAAGGCACGGGACAACTCGCCCACCTCTTCGGCCAGCCACATAAACGTGCCCGCAGTCCCGCGAGAAGCATCTTTGTCACCGTAGAGATCCTCGATGATCCTCTGAAACTCTGAAATCAACATCAGCGCAGACGGCCCAAGGTGATCATCGTGACATCGTTTTCCATTTCGTTTCCGCGATGGAACTTCACCAAGGTCGCATCGATGCGACCCACAAACGATTCGGCCATGGTCGGCGCCTCGCGCTTCACCAGCCCGCCCAGGCGCTTCTCGCCAAGAGCCTTGCCATCAGAGCCCACCACTTCGAGAATCCCCTTGGTGACCAACGCGATGCGATCGCCTGGGCGCATGTCCCGCTCGATCACGTTCAGGGTTCTGTCGAACACCGGGCCCGCGTCGAAGCCCAGGGCAATGCCCTCGCTGTGGATCACCGACACAGACTCCGTCTCGGCGTGATAGTGAAAGCATGGCGCGCCACCGGCACTGGCGATGGTCAACTTACCCACCACCGGATCGATCACAGCCAAGACCACCTCGACGTACATGCCCCGGCGTAAGTCGCCAGACAGCCGCCCGTTGATCTCGCGCAGAACGACTCCCGGGTCTGTTTCGCGCTCAGCCACCACGCGCAAGAACGAGCGCGCCATGGCCATGACCAACGTGGCAGGAACTCCGCTGCCTGAGGCCCGCGCCACCAACACGCCGAAACGCCCAGCGGCCATGGGCAGCACGTCGAAGATCTCTCCCGACATGGCACCTGCCGCGTGGTGCACACCGGCCCGGTCGTAGCCAACAATCTCAGGGAGCGCCTCGGGCACCAAACTCTCGGCCACCTCTGCTGCCACCGTCTCCTGGCGCTGGCTGGCCGCCGCCCGCAGCTCAAGCTCTTGAGCCTCGGCTAGATCTTTGGTCATCGAGTCAAAAGTGCGAGCCAGCTCGCCAATCTCGTCGCGACTGTGAGCCCGCGTGTGGTGCCCTAAGTCGCCGCTGGCCACGATGCGAATATCGCCCTGCAACAGCTTCAGCGGACGGGTGATGCGCCGCCCTATCAAGAGCGAGACACCAGCGCCGGCGAGCACGAAGATCATCGCCGCCCAAGACACGGCCAGCTTGAAGTCAGCGGCCGCTTCGGTGACAGCAGCCGAGTCAATGAACACCGACAGCTCGCCCCGCTGCACCCCGTCGGCGTCAAAGAGCGGCGCGACGCCGCGAATCACGGGGCGAGAGTTACCCCGCACCGAGAACATTCCTTCTTCGGCGAAGGCGTCTCCGGTGGTGACCGTGTCCCGCCCCATGAAGCGCTGAAACTCCCGCTCGCCTTCGTAGGACGCCGCGACGATGCGACCGTTACTCTCGCCGTCGGTGAACTGCACCAAGTCAGCGGCAACAACCTTGCCCTCCGGGGAAACGATGCGCTGCACACGAGCCTTGTTCCAGCTGACCCGGTTCTTCCGGGCCTCGTCGCCGAGATAGGCGCGGGCCTCGAAGGGGGTCATTGCGGACACCCGCTCTTGCACCTCGACCGGGGTCAAACCCTGATCGACTGTGCCGAAGTAGGGAGTCCAGGAGTCGTAGTCCGCCTGAGCGGCAGTGCGTGCTGCAGCCACAGCCGCCACCATGATCTGGCGCCGCACCGTGGACTCCAGAAAGCCCCCTAGGAAGATGCCGAAGCCGATCATGAACACAGCCACGATCAGGGTCAAAACCAGGGCCATTTTGGCCGCTAACGGCAGCCCGCGCAGCCGCCGTCCCTCGCTCGTTGGTGAAGAGCTCATGCCTTGTTGCCGTCCCTACAGATGGTGTCGTTCAGCTCAATAGCACGACGCCGGCCAGGGCAAAGAGCCCCGCAGCCACGTCGTCCGCCATGATACCGACGCCGCCCGGCAACCTCTCCAGCCATCGGCAAGGAGGCGGCTTGACCACGTCGAACACCCGAAACAAGACGAAGGCCAGAGACATTCCGTACACGGGTAATGGCCCACCCAAGAGAGGTAGCAGGGGAATCAGCTGCCCCACCACCTCGTCCACCACGAAGGAACCGGGGTCATGGCGGCCCCAGTCCACATGGGCTTTGTGGCCCAAAACCACCCCGAAAGCGAAGATCACCAGGGCGCTGAGCCCAAAGAGCTGCGGCTGGCCGAGCCAGGCAGAGCCGCCCGACGGCGTCGGAGCTGGGACGCCCAAGAAGCCGTCGAACTGGCCTTCAACCCCGACGAGCCAGGCCACAACGATCACCGTGGCCAGGCTGCCCCAGGTGCCAGGAGCCAGGGGCAGATATCCAGGGCCGCAGGCGGTACCGAGCCAGCGCCGAAAGGCCGAGCCCTGGGCAGGGTACTTGGGGGACGAAGAGTCGCTCATGGAGTGCCGTGGTGCGAGAAGGCTGCAAACCGTGGATCCTACCGAGTTTGCCTGTTCATCGCCCGAGCTCGCGGAGGCTCGACGCCAATGGTCATGCTTGCCCGTCAGAGCCCCGCAGAACATCCGCCGCCGCTGACACGTAACGGGCCCCTGAGATCATCGTCATCACGAAGGTCGCCCAAACCGAGATGTGGGCGAGCCAAATGAAGAAGCTCAGCACGGCCGGGTATTCCTGGCCGAGAGAGAGATCGATGGCGCGCACCACGAGAACCGCAGGCACGGCCACACATTGCATGACCATCTTGAGCTTGCCGTCCCAGCGGGAAGGGAAAGCCACGCCGCGAGATTCGATGTAGCCACGGAGACCAGAAACCAGAAACTCTCGGCCGATCATGACCACGGCCATCCAGACGCCGATGTAGACCCGGGCCCAGTCGACGGAGATCAGGAAGACGAAGGCACCGCAAACGATGATCTTGTCCACGACCGGGTCGGCGATACGGCCGAAGTCTGACTGCTGGCCCAGCTTGCGAGCGTAGTAGCCGTCGAGGGCATCGGTGACCACGGCGAGCAGGAAGACCGTCGCGGCGAGGGCTGGAATCCACCATTCGGGGCCGCTGCAGGTGTTCGTCCAAACCAGGAAGCCAAAGAGCAAAATGGCGACAAAGAACCGACTCATGGTGATCTTGTTGGGAAGATTCATGGCTGGCCCGAGGAGCAAGGAGTGGCGACGAGATCGTAGCCCTTTTGGCCGCTGATCTTGACCCTGACGAAATTGCCCGGAACCCAAAGCGCGGAGTCGGCGGCGGTCATATCGTCGGGTAACGAGACCAACACTTGGCCGTCGACTTGCAGGGCGTCGCGAGACGTGCGGCCCACGGCGAGGCGTCCGGGCACTCCGGCCAGGTCTTCGACCAAGTCGATCAAGATGTCCTCTTCAGAACCAATGCGGGCTCGATTGGACTCAGTGAGCAGCTCGCGCTGCAGCGCCATCACCTGGGCTTGGCGTTCTTCGGCGACCTCGCGGCTCACAGCCCCGGGAAGCTTGAACGCCTCTGTGGTCTCTTCCGCTGAGAACACAAAGCAGCCCACCCGGTCGAAGCGTAGATCCTCGAGAAGTTTCAGCAGATTCTGAAAGCCCTCCTCGGTCTCACCGGGGAAGCCCACCAGGATCGTCGTCCGCAAGGTGATCTCTGGGATCCCCGCTCGGAGCTGCCCCACCACCTCGCGGATCCGCTCAGCGGACGTCCCCCGGCGCATGGCCTTGAGCACGGCGTTGTCCCCGTGCTGCACGGGCATGTCGAGGTAGGGCAGCACGTTGGGCACGGTCGCCATGGTGCTCACCAGCCGCTCGTCGAGGGTCGCCGGGTGGGCGTACATCACCCGCACCCAGCGCAGGCCCTCGATCTTGCCCAACTCGATGAGTAAGTCCGACAGCCCATAGCCCAGCCCCAGGTCCTTGCCGTAGTCAGTAGAGTCTTCGGCCACCAAGGTGATCTCTCGGGTGCCCAACTCGGCGAGAGCGCTGGCCTCTTCGACCAGCACCTCCATGGGCTTGCTCGAGAGCTTGCCGCGAATCTTGGGGATCGCGCAGAAGGCACAGATGTGATTGCAGCCTTCGCCCAGGCGTAAGTAAGCCGTGTGCGCCGGGGTCAGCAGCGCCCGACCCAGGTCGGCGTCGCCACCCTTCTCGCCTCCACCCACAAGCCCAGAGTTCGGCAGCACATCATCGGGGCCTGGCATGGCTCCCGTTTTCCCGAGCACCGCATCAATGATCGACGGCACCCCGGAGTAGTCCGACAGCCCCAAGAAAGCGTCGACCTCGGGGATCTCCTTAGACAGCTGCTTTTCGTGGAGCTGCACCAGGCAGCCGGTGACCACCACCCCGCGCACCTCACCACGATCTTTCATGGCCACATACTGCAGCACCGTGTCGATGCTCTCCTCCCGAGCCGCATCGATGAAGCCGCAGGTGTTAATGATGACCACATCGGCATCTTCAGGCTCGGTGACCAGCCCGACGCCCGCGCGATCGAGGTGGCCCATCATCACTTCGCTATCCACCAGATTCTTGGCGCAGCCCAGGGAGACCAGGCAGACAGAGCGGGACGGGGAGACGAGGGCGGTCATGGGCACGTTCGAACGGGTGACGATGGGCTTTAAGGGCGAGAGCAGCGAGAGCGGCTCAGCGCGGCCTCGCTATGATATCGACCTCGCCCCAAATCCGCTCTTGGCCCATGCCTCCATCTGCTCCCAGCGCCGACCCAGCCAGCCCCGTAGACGCCCAGCCACGGGCGCCTCGGCCCTCTCTCGTCGTGCGGACGATCTTTGCGTTTCTGCCCCTGGTCGTCCTATTGGCTGGGTTCGAAGTGGTCCTACGCCTGGCCAACATCGCCCCCCACGACAACGGCGACCTGAGCCGAGGCTTCGACCAACAGGCCCGGTATCTCGTGCCCCTAGACAGCGAGAAGCGCCCATTCGGGACCGCGATCGCCCCCGAAGCCCCGCACCAGACAGCCGAAGCCGCACACCAGACAGCCGGGGCCGCTGAAGCCGCAGCGAAGGACATCGCCTGGATCACGCGCATCTACGCCGGGTTGCACCCCGAGGAGATCATCCCGCCAAAGGGCCCTCGACGCCGGGTATTGCTCATGGGCGGCAGCAACACTCGGCGGCTCTCAGAGGCCTACCTCGAACAGCGGCTCAACGAGCTCTCAGGCCCCGACCATCCCGGTTGGGAGGTGTTCAACCTGGGGCGCGAAGGCTACGGCAGCGAGCGAGTCGCGATTCTGCTACGCCAAGCCCTGGTCACCGAACCCGATGTGGTCGTCATTTATTCGGGGCACAACGAGTTCACCGAACGACGCTTCGCGGACGAGGTGGACGGCGCGCTGTCCCCCTGGGAGCAACGAGCCTCTTCGATCTTCTCCCAGCTGCGCACTTTTCGCCTGATCGAAAGCCTCTGGGACGACCCTACCCCTCCCCGAGAAACCTCGCGCCAGGACGATCGCACGCCAGAAGAATTTCAGCTGTCGGTGCAGAGCTTCCGCGATCTCACCTGGGACAGAACCCAGCGCTACTTCGCAGCCTACCGACGCAATCTGACCCAGATGATTGAAGACGTGCAGGCAGCGGGCGCCGAAGTGCTGCTGTGCACCCTCGTCAGCAACGACTTCGCCCCGCCGGTGCTCACGAACCCGCGCAAGGAGCTCACCGAAGAGCAGAGCCAAGAGCTTCTGCGGCTGCGCGACCTCTCTCTAGAGGCTGAGCCCGGCAGCCCTGTGGCCTACCTCGCCTGGGCTCGCCGATTACGCTGGCCCGAATGGAAAGGCAATCATGATGCTCCCGAGAACTACCAGCCGCCTCAGCTGCGCCCTCTGAGCGGACGCCTGGCCCACACCCCAGCCACCATAGGCCCGCTCAGCTCTATTGCGGGCGCCCACTGGGCAGACCCCGCAGGTTGGTCCCAGAAAACCATCGACTGCATCGCTGCTTACAAACGCCTGCTCGACAAAGACATCGACGACACTTGGCGCGCCGTTGCCCAGTTGCACGTGGCTGAAAACGAAGCAGCCCTGAGCTTCGCCCCGGACGACCCAGATGCCCAATACGACTTAGGCATTTGCCTGCTCCTGCTAGGCGAAGACGGCGACACGGAGAACGTAGAGCGAGCGGCCAAGCTGCTCCGGTCTGCAGCCGCCGCAGATCGCCTCCCCCTGTCAGCCAACGGAACCACGAACGCCATCGTCCGGCAAGTGGCCGCAGCCAACGGCAAGGCTCACCTCGTTGACGCCGACCAGACCTTTCGGGCCTGCTGCCCCAACAACCTCGTGGGCTTCGAAGTGATGATGGACCACTGCCACTTGCAGCCGGGCGCCGGGCAAGTGTTGCTTCAGGACATCGCCGACACAGTGATCACGCTAGAACGTTAGCAGGCCCCCGCGCTACTTCACGTAGCCCAGTCGGCGCAGCTCATCGAGATGCTCAGGGTCGACGACTGCAGGGCCGATCTCGGCTGCTTGCTTCCGCAGAATTTGGTCGTGGCCACTCAGCGCTTGGAGGTAGTCCATGAACGCGTGGGGCGCTGCGTCCGCAAGATCTTGGAGCTCTAGCGGGTCGGCCTCTATGTCATAGAACTCAGCGGGAGCATGGTCATGGGTGATCAGCTTGTAGCGATCGTCTTGGAGCACTCGCGCCTCTCCACCCGTCGAGCCGCTCTCCCGTTGGTGGTCGTCCATGGGGCGACGCTCAGAGAAGGCCAAGCGCTCGCCCAAGACAGCCGCCTTGAGCAGCAAGGCTGCTGAGACAGCTGGCAGCATTTCACCCGGAGCCAACGCTTCGTCGTCTTGGCCAGCACTCAGGCCTTCACCCGACCCTTGGAGCAAGGCCAACCACGACCGCCCGACCAAGGCTGAGCTGCCCACCTTCATCACAGTCGGCCGCTGGGTCGCTCCGCAGAGTTCGATCACAGTGGGCACAATGTCAGTGGACTGCACCACGCCGCTCACCTGAGCCGGCGGCCAGCGACCGTGGCTCCCGTGAACCAGCAGCGGCACTTTCAACTGCTCGTTGTAGACGTGGCGACTGTGACCCAGCAAGCCGTGGTTCGTGAAGCCCTCGCCGTGGTCTGCGGTGACGATCCAGGCCACGTTGTCACCGCCGGGCGCCGAACTCACACCGTCGAACAACTGGGACACGGCCTTGTCTACCAACGCAATCGCCCCGTCGTACCGATCGATGTTGGGCAGCGCCTCGCCCAGCTGCTTCTCTGATTCAAACCCGTCGGGGTCGAGACCTTGCTGTTCGACCAGCCAGTTCACCAGCGCAGCACCGGACAGGCCAGCCGCAGCGTCTTCGCCGTGCAGACGGTCCAGCACATCCTGGGGCACAGGCAGGCCTTTCCATTCGTGGACATCGAAGAGCTGAACCCACAAGAAGAATGGCTTGTCTCCGGAGCGCTGCTCTAACCACTGCAGCGCCGCGCCCACCGTGTCGGCCGCAGTGCGGTGGCTCGAGGTAGACAGACCCTGACCCATGTCGTTCTCGAGGACGCCCGGATCCTCGAAGACCTCAAACCCTCGGGACAGCCCCTCGAGGAAATTCACGCTAGTGAAAGCCGCTGTGTCGTAGCCCTCAGCTCCCAAGATCTCTGGCAGCGTGGTGATCGTGGAGGACATCTCCCCACCGTTGAGCGTCACCCCATGCTGAGACGGGAAGAGGCCCGTGAGCATCGATCCGTGACTGGGCGCCGTCTGCGAGGCCGTGGACACATCATCGAGAAAGACCGTGCTGCGCTCGGCCAAGCTCGCTAGAAACGGCGCGGTGTTACGGGGGTAGCCGTGCCAGGGCAAGTGGTCAGCTCGGAGTGTGGCCAGGGTGACTAGCACCACTCCATGGGGCGCTGGAGGCCTGTCTTCTCCGCCCGCCCCCAAGCTGTCTCCACACCCTGGAGCTGCTCCCACAGCAAAGATAGCCGCCCACAAGGCGACACGACTCAAGGAGCACAAGCGATCGCTGGCAAACATGCATGTCTCTGACGAAAGAAAGGTGGGCGGTGCAGCCGAACAGTCTAACCACGGCCGGGTTCGGTCGCCCGGCGGCCGTCACAGACTTGGCGCGGTCGCCAACTGGAGCCTGGGCGGTGCTACGATGACAAGAAAAGTCAGACCCTCGAAGCAAGCTGGTAACCCAGCCAGCGACAGGGCCTGCGGGGACCCCAGGAGCGCTCAACGCATGGCCATTCGAGTCCTCCGAGGGGCGCTCCTTCTCAGCAAGCTTCGGCGCCACATCAGCCCATGACAGCGCCGAGCTAAAAGTCGCTCCACGACGCTTGGCTCGACAGAGCTCTTGCCGGGTCCCCTGAAGAGCCTGCCGCTTTTTGCGCTCGCCACGGACTCGACGGTTCCGCATTCCAAGCTCGTCTCGAAGGCCTGCTGCGCTTGATCTCCCAGCCTGCCCCTGGTGAAGCGGACGCCCCGGATTCCCAAGCCGCCCAGTCC
>JBLIMM010000080.1:0-15244 GCA_047638635.1 Pseudohongiellaceae bacterium
CATTTGACAGCTTCGTTGTGGGGCCCAGCAACCAACTAGCCCACGCTGCGGCTCGCGCAGTGGCCGAGGCTCCCGCCGGTTCGTACAACCCGCTCTTCCTTCATGGCGACGTGGGCCTCGGCAAAACACATCTGCTGCAAGCGATCTGTCACAAGGCTCTGCGCTCAGGGAAGCCGCTCAAGGTGCGCTACCTTTCGAGCGAGACCTTCGTGAACGAGTTCATTGCGGCTATCAGTCGCGGCGACCTCGACACCTTTCGCCACCGCTACCGCAACGTCGACATGCTGCTCATCGACGACATCCACATGCTGGCCCACAAAGAGCGGACCCAGGAAGAGTTCTTCCATACCTTCAATACGCTCTACAACAGCTCCAAGCAGATCGTGCTCTCCAGCGACTGCCCTCCTTCTGAGATCCCTACGCTTCGCGACCGGCTGGTCAGTCGCTTTGAGTGGGGCTTGGTCACCGAGATTGCTGCGCCTCGCTACGAGACCCGGCTTGCCATCCTGCGCCGTAAAGCGCGCGAACGAGATGTGGCTATTCCTGAAGAGGTCTTGGCCTACCTGGCCGAGAACATCGATCGCAACATTCGCGAACTCGAGGGAGCTGTCACCAAAGTGGTCGGCTACGCCAAGTTGATCTCATGCGAAATCGACCTCGACCTGGCTCGCCAAGCCCTTGGCTTTAATAGCGAGCGCTCCAGGGGGCCCGTGACCGGCGTCGAGCGCATCATTGATGACGTGTGCAAGCACTTCGACACACGGCCAGCAGACCTTCGAGGACGTCGCCGGACCCAATCTGTGGTCATCCCCAGACAGGTTGCCATGTACCTCCTGCGTAGCCTGACGAACCTCTCTCTAGAAGAGGTAGGGCAACACCTCGGTGGCCGAGATCACTCCACCGTGCTCTACGCCGTCGCCAAGGTTAAGGAACGCATGGAAGCTGACCCCATTCTCGCCCAGCGAGTCCGCGACCTTCAACTGCGCCTCAAACGATGAATTCGAACACACCCCCTGTGGACATAGTGTGCAACTCACCGACGAACCCTAGCTGTGGGTTCGAAAGTCGCGATCGAATCGTGCATGAGATGTGCATCACTCGTGAGAACTCTGGGGAGCCTCTGCCCACAAGCCAGCAAACCCCGGCTGCGGCAACTCGTCCTTCGTGGAACAAGCCCCTCCGGCGGGGCATACTGTGCACGAACCGTCACACTCTCCAAACGTCGCAAGTCGTGACCAGCAAACGGTCCCCGACAATGCCTCGCCCCCTTCTCAACAATCCGTACGACACCAAGAAGAAGATGTATTTTCTAATTAAGAAGAGAAGAACAACAACAACGACACCTGCTCGAACGGATCGCGACAGATCATGAACCTCACCACGCCCAGGGAGCTGTTCCTGCAGCAGCTCCAGTTCGCAACGTCTGTCTGTCCTTCCCGGAGCCCGCGGCCGATTCTCTCGGACGTGCTGATTACCGTCGAAGGGAACAAGATCGAGATCCTCGCCACAGACGGGGATGTTTCCGTGAGACTGAGCTGTGAAGCGGAGGGGATCAGCGGTGAAGGCCGCGCTGCGCTCCCGGCTGCGACCCTGCTCTCGGCGGTGCGCTCGATGACCTCGGACGAACTCAAGATTTCCAAAGTGAACCAGGTCTACGAGGTTGTTGGGGACCAGGCTTTCTTCAAGCTGAACGGAGACGACCCTGATCTGTTTCCGTCGATTCCCACCGTTGAGGCCACATCGGGTGTCGATGTCTCTCTCAGCGACTTCGTGGGTCTTTGCAACCGCACAACCTTCGCGGCGGCCAAAGAAATGGGCCGCTACGCCTTCAACGGTGTGCTGCTTGAGATCGACCCCGAAGAGATCACTCTCGTGGCCACAGATGGGCGACGGCTGTCCTTGGCCAAGCTGCCCCACGCCACGGGTGTTCAAGAACGACGCTCTGCGGTGGTGCCGATCAAGGGGCTAGCTCAGCTTCAGCGGCTGATGACAGACGAAGACCAGACATTGCGCATTGAGTTGCGCGACTCCATGGTTGCCCTGCTCTTGCCTCACGCGGAGGTTCAAGCGCAGCTGGTCCAGGGCGACTTCCCTGATTTCAGAGCAGTTGTCCCTGGCGAGGGAGATGTTCCCGGTGAAGCCAGGATTGGGCGGGACGAATTGGCTACGGCGATTCAGCGCGCTTTGGTGACTGCAGGGGACGATGGCCCGAAGGTTGAACTGAGCTTCAGCGGCGGGAACCTCACCGTCCTCTCCAGCAAAGAGGGAATCGGTGAGTCACGAAGCGACATGGGCATCGACTATTCTGGAGAAACTGTCGTGATTCGCTTCAACCCGAACTTCATCGGGGAGTACCTGAAGACCATGCCTGAAG
The DNA here is from genome assembly GCA_047638635.1 of Pseudohongiellaceae bacterium. Taxonomy (GTDB): domain Bacteria; phylum Planctomycetota; class B15-G4; order B15-G4; family B15-G4; genus CAZIAK01. Next base: position 2,375 of record JBLIMM010000080.1, read on the forward strand.
ACCACGTGACCTTCCGCTTCAAGGACCGCGCTTCGGCCGGTCTGTTTAAGGTCTCAGACGAGTCGGTCTACGTCCTGATGCCGATAACCTCTTAATAAACGCACCTTGATGGTTAATTGAAATCCCTTATGGCGCGTTATCGAGGCGGTGCACCGAAGAAGGTCGGGGACATCCTGGCTGGTTTGATGCAGAAACGGGCCTACGCCCGAGGGATGCAAAACGAAACCATGGTCGCGGGCTGGCAGCGAGTTGCGGGCGATCGGCTAGCAAGTCGTTCCCGGGTGGCCCAATTCAGGGACGGAGTGCTTACCATAGAGGTTTCGTCTGCTACCCAACGCTACGAGCTTGAGGCCTTCAAGGGGCCCCAGCTGCTCCAGTTGTTACAGGCCGATAGCGCCCTTCCCCTCGTCCGTAGCCTGACCTTCCGTGTCGGGAACTTCAGCACATGAGCCAAACCTACGACTCCTCCTCGATTCAGGTTCTCGAAGGGCTTGAGGCCGTTCGCAAACGTCCCGCGATGTACATCGGGGACACCTCATCGAAGGGACTGCACCACTGCGTTTTTGAGGTGGTCGACAACTCGGTCGACGAAGCACTCGGGGGTTTTTGCTCGGAGATCTTCGTCACAATCCACGGCAACGGTTCGGTCACCGTGGTCGATGACGGCCGTGGGGTTCCGGTGGATATCCATCCCACCGAAGGGGTGCCAGCAGTTGAGGTGATCCTCTGCAAGCTGCACGCCGGGGGCAAGTTCGACAAGGACAGCTACAAGGTCTCTGGTGGACTTCACGGTGTGGGCGTTTCCTGCGTGAACGCCTTGGCTGAAGAGTTGACCATCGAGATCTTCCGCGACGGTGCGATCCATGAGCAGAGTTTCGCTCGGGGTGCGAAAGTTACCGAGCTGACGAAGACAGGCACCACCGACAAGCACGGCACGCGGCTGACCTTTAAGCCCGATCACACGATCTTCGAGATCACCGAGTTCAGTTTCGAAAGGCTGAGCACGCGGTTGCGCGAGATGGCTTTCTTGATGGGGCGCTCTGGGCTCAAGATCCACATCAACGATGAACGGGATGGTCGCTCCGAGACCTATTGCTACCCCAACGGTCTTGATGACTACATTGACTTCATCAACGAGAAGCGAGAGCCGCTCCACAGCGAGATCGTCAGCATCGTTGCTGAGGTCAAAGACTCTCAAGACTCACTGGTCTCGATCGAACTGGCGTTGCAGTACAACGACAGCTATCGCGAAGATGTTCATGCCTTCGTGAACAACATCAACACCATGGAGGGTGGCACGCACCTGTCAGGCTTCCGTAGTGGCATGACACGGGCGCTAAACACCTACGCCAAGAAGCAGAACCTGCTGAAGCCGAACGAGATTGCTCCCTCCGGCGAAGACTTTCGCGAGGGGTTGGCAGCCGTTCTTAGCGTGAAGATCGCTGACCCGCAGTTTGAGAGTCAGACAAAGATCAAGCTGGGTAACCGTGAGATTGAGGGCATCGTGTCGTCCGTCGTCGGCGACAGAGTCAGCACAGTCCTCGAAGAGAACCCGACGATTGGTAAGGCCATTATTGGCAAGGCTTTGCTGGCTGCACGGGCTCGAGAAGCGGCACGTAAGCAACGGGACTTAGTGCGGCGTAAGGGTGCCCTGGCCAGCGGTAACCTGCCGGGAAAACTGGCCGATTGTCAGAGCAAGAACCGCGACGAGACAGAGTTGTTCATCGTCGAGGGAGACTCTGCAGGAGGCACCGCCAAAGGAGCTCGTAATCGCATCAACCAGGCGATCTTGCCCTTGCGCGGCAAGATCCTGAACGTCGAAAAAGCACGTGTCGACAAGATGCTGAACCACGAAGAAATCCAAGTGCTGATTTCTGCGTTGGGAGCCGGCTTCGGCACGGATGACTTCAACCTTCAGAAGTTGCGTTACGGCAAGATCATCATCATGACTGACGCAGACGTGGATGGTTCGCACATCCGCACGTTGCTGCTGACGTTCTTCTATCGCCAGATGGGCGAGCTGATTCGTGCCGGTCGCGTCTATATTGCTGCGCCGCCGCTCTACAAGCTGCGCCGCAAGAAGAAGGAGCGCTACATCCTTGATGAGCGTGCATTGGAGACAGCGTTGCTCGACATCGCCGTCGAGAGTGCGACGTTGCAAGGTCTCGCTGAAGACAGCAAGAAAATCGAAGGGGATGAACTCTTAAAATTGACAGGCAGGTTGCAGATTCTCGAGAGCTTTGAAGGTTCGGTTACCGAGGGTCGCCATCCGCTGTCCATGGAGACGTACTTCGGCTTCCTGAAGGACGAGAAGCTCCCGAGCTTCCAACTCGTTCTCGCCGATGCCTCCAGCCACATGTTCTACGACTCCGAGTCCATGACGAGCTTCCTTGACAGTCTTGAGGAAGCAGTTCGTGAAGATCATCAGGTTGTGGAATACCGCGGAGCTACTACAGCTGCAGCTGAGTTGAAAACTCTCAACGAGATGTTCGGCTTCAGCTTAGTGGACTACATGGGCGTGGAAGGCGAGACACGCTTTGCTGTAGGCGATGGTGATGACAAGTCTGCCGAGGTTCGTAGCCTCAAGGGCGTGCTTGCCAAGCTCAGCGAGTTTGCTGAAAGCGGCGTGGACATTCAGCGCTACAAGGGCCTCGGTGAAATGAACGCTGAGCAGCTTTGGGATTCCACGATGGATCCTGAAACCCGCACGCTCAACAAGGTGACGCTCGACAACGAACTCGAAGCCGACCACCTCTTCTCGGTTCTCATGGGACCGACCGTGGAACCAAGGCGTCTGTACATCGAGAAGCACGCTCTCGAAGTGCGCAACCTCGACGTTTAGCAAACGCGCGCGTTTGCTGAACTCTTCGCACGGCGTGCAAGTTGCGAGGCTTGCGCTGACAGCCCCTTAGGCAGACAGCTCTTCGCTCTCGTCAGAGTCAACGTCAGGCCTCTCGGCAGTGTCGCTGTTCTGTTCGACATCTGGCTCGCTAAGAGCTTTCGACTCAGGGTCGGCATCCGGGTGGACCACAGGCGTCAGAGGAAGATCTCGCCTGAATGCGGGGTCTGTGTCTAGTGGTGATATCTCGGGGCGCCAAGACTTCGTTGTGGCGGGCTTGTTAGCCGACTTCGCCTCGGAGTCTGTATCAGCGTCCGTGTCGAGTGAGAGCTTCTTCAGATCTTTGAGCGGGTTGCGCAGTTCTGGTGGAGGACGGAGGCTGTCCTTGAGATCGTCGTGCTCGTGGAACTCTCGGGTGAAATCGTTGGTCATCCCCCGTAGCCGGCCGGCCATGCGGGCAGCTTTCCGTGCGACGTCAGGTAAGTCGCCACCGAAGAGCAACACGGCAGCGGCGCCGAGAAGCAGCAACTCAAGAGGACCGATGTTTAGGAGAGCCAACACGGTTGGCAGTCTACCTCCTAAAGCGACCGAGCTCATCGAGCAGCGTCTTGTCTGGGTCGCCGAAGGCGGTGGGACGGAAGCTCAGCTTGAAACGCTTCTCGTTTCTACTCCGGCCGGTAAGGATGTCGGTTCCACGGCGCAGGCTGAGCTCGATGTCGATGATCCATTTGTGCGCGAGTTGCCGCAGGATCAGCCCCTGAGAGGAGATCTGGTGATTCAGCACGTCATGCTTCAGAAAGACCGCTCCGCTCCACTTGGGAGTGAGCAGCCACTCTGCGCCAATCGTCCGAAAGTGAGCAGCTCGACGGGCGCGACTCTCGCTGAGTTGGATCGACTTGCCTTCGCCGATGGCTGCTCGGTAGGAGAGCCGGGACTTCACCACACCCACAGACTTAATCGGGTCGAGGGTGGCCATCCAAAAGAAGCGGCCGGTTTTGAGACCCCAGAGATGGGCGCCGGGGTTCCACTGGGAAAGGACGACGATGTTCCCGTTCGTGTGGGACGAGTCGGGGTTGTCGCGCCGCTCGTTGGGATAGATCGGCATGAAGACCTCGGTATCGAGAATCGTCACGCCCTGTCCACCCTGATGCGTTTGCAAGCGGTGGCGTACGCCCACGACGAACTGTTGCTTCTTGTCGAGGGTCTCGACGTCATCGATGGGGATCAGGTCGCCACCGGAGCCGTGCAGAGAGCCTTCAAAGTGCGGCCGGCGGTTGAGTTCGAACACGCTGTTGAACGACACGCTCGGTTCGACCACGTGGCGCAAACCTTCGATGTTCCAAGTGGCGCTCGACGCCGGGCGCGAACCGGACCAGGTCTGGGACCAACGGGCTCCTCCGATGAGACCGTGTCGGAGAAAAGCGTCGCCGTCTGTTTCTGTGATCGCTGGGGTGGAGGCGTCGTCTTTGTAGCGTTGGTCGAAGGCGGTCAGGTCGACTCCGGCAGAGAGCAAGATGCGGTCAGGACCAATATCGATGGGCCAATCGACGCGCCTACTCGTTCCAATGCGCACGGTCTCGTCAGAGCGGTTGTGCGTTGGCGCCAGAACGACCGTCGAAGCGACACCCTCTACCGATCCTTCGTCTCGATGTCTTGCCCAGCTGGCAAAATCGCGAGTGGTCATGAAGCCGCCACCCAACCAACTCACGGGCTCGCCGACCTCTCTCCGCTCGACCTTCGGCAAGTACTCGATCACATCAAGGAAGTCGTTGGCCCGGCCCTTCGCAAGAATGGTGAACGCTATGTTGTCGCGGACATCGCGGTAGCTGACGTACGTCTCGGGGGGCTTGTCGAGCCGAGATTCTCCTTCGTAGTACTCCTCAAGGAAACCTCTGTCGCTCAGGTATGACAGCTCTACATCGAGAGTGCGATGGTCGTCAATTTTCGTGCGGTGTTCGAGTTCGATGCGACCGCGAGTGTTGTCTTCAATGCGCCCGCCCAACCCGGCAGAGACGGGTGTTGGCAGGTAGTCTTCGTCGTTGTGATCATTGATCGCCGAGGCCAGGAGCCGCCCGAAAGACGACTGTGTAGACCAGTGCCATTCGGGCTGAAGGAACACCCCGCGGCTGCTGTAGTTATCGAGCTCGACCTTCCATTTTCCCTCGACAGGCTCGTCGACCCCGAGAGCTGTCTTGGCGAAGTTGCTCAAGAACTCTGACGCGTCCCCAGCCCAGTAGGTTTCGATCTCGGTGCCGAGCGATCGGGAGTTGCCAAACTCGATGCGGCGCAGAGGCGGTCGGTCACGATCAATGTTGAAGTGGAAGCTTGGAGCCACAACCAGGGGCACGTCTGCGACCCATCCTGTGTTCAGTGACGTCTTGAGAATGCGACCTTCAGCCGTGGGGGTCAACACGGCCCACGGAGTCTTGATGCCCCAGTGTGCGTGGGCGTAGTCGCAGGTGGTGTAAGAAAGGTGCTCAAGCTCTCGGGTGCCGTCTTGCAGCTGCCTCATGAGGTCGAAGCGAATCAGCAGGGATTCGGTTTCGAGAGAGGTGCGCCAGCTACCGTCGATCACTGTGATCGCCCCGGAGGGTCCGTCGAGAAGCACGGACTGGGCACCGACAACCATCTCGTCACCTTCTTCGATAGTGACGTTGCCATCGAGGAAGACTTCAACCAAACGATTCGAAGGGATGCTTGGACCTATCCCAAGGGAGTCGTCGTCGCCATTTGCTAAGACAAGAACCAACGTGTCAGCCAAGAGTCGGCGAGGACCTTGGGTGAGTTCGACTCCGCCAACGACAACGATGACGTGTTGGTCGGGGTTGTCAGGGTTTTTGAAACCGAACTCGCTGCCAAGATGCACAGGCACGAGGGCGTCAAGTTCTTGTGCGGCAGACTTGTCGCTAAGAAAGAACAACGCCGCCGCGACAAACCCTGCCCGAGCGAATGTCACACCGAAAGACCTACCCATCGGCGGGCTCGGTAGCGGGCGGATGAACATGCCAACGCCACGCGGCTGGCCAGATCTCGACCTTTGCGGTTTCCACTTCCCCACCGAAGCGGAGCACGCGACAGTTTCCAGTCAGCAGCATGTAGTCCCCGGGGACATCCCAGTTCAGGGAGTCACTCAGAATAGAAAAACTACCAAGGTTGCTGATGATGCGCCCGTCGCCCACCAAAGTGGTGAGCTCTCCGAGTTCGTTGAACGTGGAAAGCAATCGCGTTCTCGCGTCGCCATTCAAGCCAATGGCCTTGCCGTTGCGTACCCGCTCCATGCGAGACTCGCCATCGAGGACAACGGCATGACTGTCTCGGTCGAAGAGGAAAGCTTCAGCGGCGTATTCGAATGTCTCGTTGTCTCCACCGACGGTTCCAGTGACGTCGCCGTAGGCGTCGAGCCAAACGATCTCGCCTCGAATGTCTTGCAGCAACGTGATTCGCTCCGTTGCCGCCAAGTCGCCTAGGCCTTTGATTTGCGGCATGGTGACATGGGACGGGCCCATCAGATCGAAGCGCCCAGTGCTGCCGTCAAGGAGCAACAGGTCTGTGGTGAGCTCTTGCCCGGCGCCGCTCACTGCGCGAACGCCACCTTGAATGTGCCCGGAGCCAAGCCACATAGGCAGGGTGTCGTTGGCAGGTCCTTGCCAACTCAACGGACCATTGCTGTGCAACTCAAGTTGATCCTGACCTTCCAGGGTGGTGAATGTCATCGTGACGTCGCTCGCAAAGGTCAGTAAGCGTTGCGTCATGTTATAGGACAGACCCAGCCCCTCGCCTTGAGAGAGCGGCCCCTGCCAGCTCACCACATTTGGCGAAAAAATCTTCCGTTGCCCCGGCGTGGTGAACAACTCAAGCCGGTTTCCTTTGATCACTCGCTCGGCGGGCAACCTCACTTGAGCATGACCCACGAGAGCAATGCGCTCTTGTTCTCCGTCAAGCTGAATGAAGTCCGCGCGAAAGGACATGCCCTTGGGAGTCTCGCCGCTAGCGGGCCCGCGAAGAGAACCGCTGCCTTGGTCGAAGCTCTTAGCTGGGTTTGCCGGCCGATCCCAAACAAGGCCAGTAGGTGAACGAATGATCGTGCCGTCGGCCAGCTGAATCACCACTGAGTCGCGCAGCTCTAAGTGGCCAGTCTTGTTGTTGTACTCAAGGTGTACACCGGTGAGCGAGAAGCTCTTGTCGGTGTCGGCAAGCGGCTGAGTGACCACAACAGAGCCTTGCGCCAGCACCTGAGCGTCGAGGACGCGGAGTTGCTCTGTGGCCAACGACCAACTGGTAGGGGATGCGCCTCCGTCGACGACGGCATTGCTCCAGCTCATGGTCACGTCGCCTTGTGCGCTCAGGTCAACGAGCTCGCTGTTCTGGCCGAGAGCAAACTCGATCCGTTGTCCGTCGAGGACTTGGGTGCGGCCGTCGCTGTAGCGCTGCTCTGCGTGTACGTCTCCGTTGAGCACGATCAACCCACCGGGGCCATCTTGCTCAAGGGCGTTGGCGCGAAACGAAAGGCCGTTGGGAGTCTCGCCGCTCACTGCTCCAGTGAACCGTCCGAGGGCTTCGGACCACGGGTCGTTGGAGTTTTCGGGAACCCACCAAGTCATGCCGCCCGGAGAGTGAAAGGTCATGCCCGCCAAAGACGACGTCGCGTCTGCGGGGATTTGCATGGTGACGTTTGATGCGTAGCGGAGCTGGCGCGTGGTTTGGTTGACGGTCAGGTTGTTGCCGGCGAACACCAGGTCTCCACGTCCCCAGCGGACCAAGCCTTCGGCGGAGACGAGTCCGCCGATTTCTGTGAGCGACTCAGCTTCGAGCCAGCTGACCTCTTCTCCGTCGAGTGCTTGCTTCAGACGAACAGAGCCCTCGGCGTGAATGAGAGCGACGTTGCCGCTCTCGTCTTGGGAGACCGTGATGTGCTCCGCTTGCGCGCGTCGCCAACCGTTTGGCAGTCGTTGTTCGAGGAGCGCCTCGCCTGTGAGGGTGAGTGCGGCGGCGTCTCCGTCCATGGCAAGGTGATCGGCCTTGAGCGTCGAGCCATCCGCGAGCTCTCCTGTCACGGGCCCTCTGAGCGAACCAAAGCCGATGTTTGTTTCGCGACGGTCATCGCCTGAGTCGCTGGATGGGTCTTCTCTTGGCTCTTGACGCCAGACCAACCCGCCCGCACCGCGCAATGTCCCGAGGGTTGAGCCGTCTTTGGAGCGCAGGGTGATCTCCGTGTCGGCGCCGAACTCAAGCTGCCCAGTGGCTTGGTTCCAGCTCATGTCTAGGCCAGCTAAGTGAATCGTTCCGCGGTCCCAAACCACCAAGCCAGGAGCGTTGAGTTGGTCGCCCAGTTGGTCGAGTTGCTCTGCTTCCAGGGTCACCTCGCTGCCATCATCCAGCAAGTAACTCCCACGGACATCGCCCGAGAGGCTGAATGATTCCACAGACAGATTAGTGGTGGAGAGACTCACCGCCCCGGCGCTGGATTGGTTGGTTTGACAGCGCCCCCACTGAGCGGAAACCTCGCCTCGGCGTTCTCCGGTGAGGGGGTTCATCACAGTGACGTGAGGCGCCTTCAGCCGAAAGTAACCGCCGTCCTCCGGGCGGCCCTCTTCGATTCGAATGGTGTACTCGACCCGTCGCTCGAAGCGCCCGGGCTCGATCTCGATCAGGTTGGAGATGTCGAAGTCCATCTCGCCGAGCACGACGGTGGTCTCAGATTCTCCGGTGACCACGCCGGGGCTCTCAGGGACGTCGCTGCGGCTGCTTCCGCGTACGGGGGATGGGTCCTCGCCAAAGAGAATGAGTGATCCCACTCCCACGGAAACCAAGACCGTGAAGGTGATCACCCGCCTAGCCCGGCTGGAGCGCACCCGTTTAGAGGGACCCGGATGGGTGCGCATCGGGCGCTCAACCACGGATCGTCGTGCGCTCATACCAGCCGTTCCACGAGATCATCCCAGGCGCCTCGGCCACGCAGGATGTGTTCGACGAGGTCTCGCACGGCACCATGCCCGCCCCGAGAAGGCGCCGTCCAGTGAACGCGCTCGAGAACGTCCCGGGCAGCGTCTGCAGGGCAGGTGGCAAAACCCGCCCGACGCAAGATGCTTAGATCAGGAAGGTCATCGCCCATGACAGCGACCTGGTGGGGTTCGACGTTGAAGTGGCTCAAGATCTCGTCGTAGGCCGCTGACTTGTCGCGCACTTTCTCCCAGATGCGTTCGATGCGTAACTCTGAGGCGCGACGGCGCACAGCGGCACCGCCACGACCGGTGAGAAACGTGCAGTGAAACCCCGCGTCTCTCCAGAGGGCCAAGCCTGCGCCATCCCGAGTATGGAAGGCCTTCAGCTCTTCGTCGCCGGCGCCGAGCATCACTCTGCCGTCGGTGAGCACGCCATCTACGTCGAGGACGATGAGGACGAGATCGTCAAGTTGGGTCACAGAGTTCTCCCGCTCTCAGGTGAGCGGGCCCCAGGAGAGGGCTTTGATGTCGAGCAGGTCTTGGATATCGAGGAGCCCCACAGCGGAGCCCTGCTCGTCGACCACAGCGAGCTGGTCAATCTTGCGTTCACGGAGGATGCGCAGTGCATCGCCTACCAGCTCGTCAGGGCCAATCGTGATGGGCTCATGGGTCATGAACTCGTCGATGGGCCGGCTAAAGAGCTCGAAGCTTCCGTTGCCACGGGCTGATAGAAAGTTGCGTCTTAGGTCGCCGTCTGTGTAGAAGCCAGCGAATTGAACGCCTTTTGTCGTAACAATAACAGCCCCTGGACGCCCTGGAGTCGATGTCATCACCTCCACTGCTTCTGCGAGCGAGGTGCCGCTGGCCACTAGCGGGAGGCTTCGCCCCTGGCGCATGACCTCGTGGACACGCATGAGCGAGCGCCCTAGGTTGCCACCGGGGTGGAATCGAGCGAACTCCTTCGGAGAGAAGTCACGAGCCTTCAAGACTTCCATGGCCAGGGCATCGCCAAGGGCCAACATGACCGTGGTGCTGGTGGTGGGAGCTAGACCAAGAGGGCAGGCCTCGGTGACCCTGCCGTAGACCAGGCTGATGTCAGCCTGGCCAGCGAGGGCCGAATCGCCGTTGCCCGTAATGGCTAAAATTTTAGCTCCTATGGAGCGCAGCGGCCCTAAGAGACGCAAGATCTCTTCGGTGGAGCCGCTGTTCGAAAGGGCCAGGACGACGTCGCTGCGAGTGACTCGGCCCAAATCGCCATGAATGGCTTCTGCTGGCTGAAGATAATCAGAGGGCGTCCCCGTACTGGCGAGGGTCGCGCTGATCTTGCGAGCAATGATGCCTGCTTTGCCAATGCCTGTGGTCAGCAAGCGCCCTTCGCAGGACGTGACCATGCGCACAGCCTCGACGAAGGTGCCATCGAGCAGCTCTCCCATTTGACCCAGAGCTCGGGCCTCGGTCTCAAGAAGCTCTTTGGCGCCAGCGAGGATTTGCGCGTCTTCGGACAAGAGATGGGATTCCGGTGGTTGCCCAGGGCTTGCCTGGGCGGGTCTCAAAAGGCATCACCATTCAGCGGGAAGGCCCACCGGCAGGGGTTGCTAGAGTAGCGATTCGACCCCCGAGTTCGCAGAGCAGAGAGCCTTGAACCCAGAGACGTTGAACACCATTGGCCTCATCTTGGTCTTCATGTTGGCCATGAGCTGGCACGAGGCAGCCCACGCCTGGGTTGCTGACCGCCTAGGAGACCCCACGGCCCGCAAGTTGGGCCGTATTACCTTGAACCCTTTGAAGCACCTGGACCCCTTCTTGTCGCTGATTCTCCCGGCCCTGGTGTATTCGACTACGGGCTTCATTTTTGGGGGAGCCAAGCCGGTTCCGATCAATCCGGCCTATTTCAAAAACAAGTCTCGGGGATTCATGCTGGTCGCCTTGGCAGGCCCTGGGTCGAATCTGCTCATGGCCGTGGGATTCGCCGGGGCCTACGTGCTTTGCGCCTGGTTTGGCGTCTTTGACGGGGGAGCTGTCACCGTGAACCCCTACGGGGGGAGTGACGTGAGTAGCGTGCCCTCATTACTACGGGATATGGACCGGCTGCTCGGCAGACAGGCGCTCTACACCGTAGGACAGCAGTGGTTGGTGATGGGCGTGCTGATCAACGTCCTTCTCGCCGTCTTCAACATGATTCCCTTGCCTCCCCTGGATGGCTCACGGGTGGTGGGTTGGATCCTCCCAGCGAAGCTCAAGGGCCTCTGGTATGGCCTGGATCGAACCGGCATGCTTTTGATCTTAGTCTTCATTCTCTTGCTGGGTGGCTTTCGGTACGTGTTGTGGATCGCAACGCCCGTAGCCGTTTCGATCGGGGTTTTGACTGACCTCGTGATCGCTTTGGACCCCCTCTCATGAGTGACCAGGTCTTCGAGCTAGAGAACTTCCGCGGGCCCCTCGACCTGCTGCTGCACCTGATCCGAGAGCAAGAGCTCGATATCGCCCAGGTGAACCTGTCTAAGGTTTGCGACCAGTATCTGACCGCCATCAAGCTGATGGAGGCCGTGGACATCAACGTGGCCGGGGAGTTTCTGGTGCTGGCCTCGACCTTGGTGCTGATCAAATCCCGGGCGATCTTGCCTCGGGAAGAAGAGATCAATCTCGAAGAAGAGCTCGACCCCGGGGACGAGCTGATCCAGCAGCTGCTGGAGTACCGCAAGTACAAGACCTTGTCGATCGAGTTGGGCCGTCGGGCCGACGAGCGGGTGTTGCGTCACGGCCGGGGCCAGCGAGACGTTCCTGCGGACGAACAGAACGAGCTGGCAGAGGTTGAACTCTGGGATCTCGTGGGCTCGTTCGTGCGGCTCATGGAGGAAATCGGCCTGAACCGCCAGTTCGACACCCTCAAGCAGGAGAAGCCTCTGCGGGCGTACCTCCGCGAGACCTTGGCCTGTCTCGGTTCACGCAATCGCTGGAGCCTCAAAGAGCTGGTCATGGAGGCAGGCAGTGGCGACGGCTTGTTCGGCTACTTCTTGTCTCTGCTCGAGCTGGTCAAGACCCGACAGGTCAACCTACTTGCGGATGGCTCAGGGGGCGATGTCATCGTGGAGCTTCGCGAAGACAGAGACGAATCCCGGCTCTCCTTTATCTACGAGGATGAGCCTGTGGCCAACGCGGTGGATCCCCGCCAGCCCGTTGAAGAGCCAGAGCCCTCGGCTGACTTGGCCCCGAGAGGCGAGCAAGGTATCGTGGCCGACCCTTCGCCCCCCAGCGACTGACTGCAGCATTGGTCAGTGCTTCACGCTAGAGAGGGGCGGCGCCCAAGGACTCTCCAGGGCGCATTAAGAGAGCACCCGACGATTTTAAGGAATGACCCATGGCTGGTAAGACCCGCGAGTTCACCGACGGCAACTTCGACACCGACGTGCTCCAGTGCGAGACCCCTGTGGTCGTCGACCTCTGGGCCGATTGGTGCGCTCCCTGCCGTGCCATTGCTCCCACGATCGAAGCTCTCGCCAATGAGCTCGACGGCACCATCACTGTTGGCAAGATGGACATCGTGGCCAACCCGAACACTCCTGCGAAGTTTGGCGTGTCTGCGATCCCCACGATTCTGCTGTTCTCTGGCGGAAAAGAGATGGGCCGCATCGTCGGTGGCGGCAAGACGGCCGCTGACTTCAAGGCAGAGTTCAACAAGGTCTTCGGCGTCAACGTCTGACGCCGGTCCAGGGCTTGTGATCTGAGCCCCCGATCATGAGCAACCGAAGACCATGAAGGTCACTTTGCTGGCTACGGCCGACTTCGCCATCCCCACTTTGCATACCTTGCTAGAGCAAGGGCACGAAGTGTGCCTGGGCACGCAGCCTGCGCGCCCGGCGGGGCGAGGTCGGCGGTTGCGGCCCACGCCGATTGCCACCGCTGCCGCGGAGTTGGGTCTCGACGCTGTCGAGCTCGACGACGTGAACAACACAGAGGGTTTAGCTTGGGTCACGGAGACTCAGCCCGACCTGTTGGCCGTGGTGGCTTTCGGCCAGAAGCTCGGGCCGGCTGTGTGCAAGTCAGCTCCTTGGGGTTGCGTCAATGTGCACCCCTCGCTGCTGCCTCGTT
>JBLIMM010000081.1:0-15197 GCA_047638635.1 Pseudohongiellaceae bacterium
TGGTTCTTCCAGCGCCAGATCAGGCGCCTGCCTAGCGAGCAAGACAGGGGCCCGTAGCTCGCGACCGCTGAGTGATCCCCCAAAGAGATGAGGCTGAGAAATCGGTGTGGGGGGAGGTAGGGCTGTAGTTCGTCGCCTGCCACTGCTCGGCGTAGGTTCTGGGCCAAGGGCAGCCCTTGGCGCACGGCGAACACGCCCGCTTTCTCCCGTGGGTGGGGGAGCACAGTGGCCACGTCCCCTGTCGCGTACACATGAGGGTGGGACACGGATCGGAAGCAGGCATCCACGGCTACAAAACCGCTCTCGTCTGTGGTGAGGCCGGATTTGGCCAGCCAGGGCGCGGGGCTGGCTTGGGTGAGCCAGAAGGTCTCGTCGACCGGGTGCTCCGCTCCTTGTGCTGTCACGAGCTTGTGGGCTTCGACGGCAGCGATGGCTGTGTTGCCGTGCAGAACGATGCCCCGGCGCTTCAGAGTCTTGGTGAGTTGCCGCCGCAGCCTGGGCGGGTGTGAGCACAGGATTTCAGGGGAAGAGAAGAACATCTCAAAGCGGGGGGCCTGGCCCTCCCGGCCTGACGCTGCGAAGGCCCGGGACAGGTGGTGCTCCATGGCCAGGGTGAGCTCGACGCCGGCGGCGCCCGCACCCACGACGGCCAGGCGCAGTGGCTCCGGTGCTGCGAGAGCTCGCTGGATCAGAGCTTCCCAGCGGGGCAGAAACCCGGCGATGGGCTTGACCGGGATGGTGTGTACCTCGGCCCCAGGGATCCCGTAAAACGAAGGGGTTGAGCCCGTGTCGAGAGACAGCAGGTCGAAGGACAGCGGCTCTCGGTCGGCGAAGAGCAGCTGCTTCCTCTGGGGGGCTAGCCCGGTGGCCACGGCTTGGAGCCAAGTGATACCAGCGGCCTGGCACAGAGCACTCAGGTCGATGTGAGTGGCCTTGAAATCGTAATGCCCGGCCACAAGCCCGGGGATCATCCCGGAGTAGGGCGTGTGGACCGTAGCGCTGACCAAGGTGACGCGAGTTCTTGGGAGCGGCTGCCGGATCAGCTCCCGCAGGGCCAGGGCGTGGGAATGCCCTCCACCGAGGAATACGAGCTCGGTGAGGCGCTCAGGAGGTTGTGAAAGGGGCTTGGGGGCCATGGTCTCCCATGGTGAAACAGCAGCCTCCGCCTGTCCAGCCAAGAGCTTTGGCTCTGGAAACAAAGGGGTATGGGGTGACTGGACAATGAATCTAGATAAATCCATGTATTTTCGGCGTAGCTCTAAAGGCGGAGTATTCTTGCCCATGTCCCCGGAGCTCAAGTTGTGCCGGCGGGACAACCTCTGCACCTCTCTTCAACACTCTCTCCACCCGATTCGAGATTTGGCATGCGCACACTGATGACGTCCCTGCTGGTGGCTGGACTCTCAGTCCAGACCCTGGCCCAAAACACCCAGAACGTAGTCTTCGTGAACGACGGGGGCACCGACGTGTCCTCTGGTACCGCCAACACACGGCGAGTGGCTTGGGTCGACTATGACAACGATGGCGACCTGGATTACTTCGAGCTGAACTACGACTCAGCCAATGCCATCCACGAGAACCATGGGGGCGGCGTGTTCGTCAAGGACACCACGCCTGGCAACCCGCTGATGGGTAGCAGCCGAGCGAAGGGTATGTCCTTCGGTGATTTCGATGGGGATGGCGACCAGGACCTGGTAATCGCTAACGGTAACGGCGACGCCAACACCGTGCTGATGAACCTGAGCGCGGCGCCAGACAACCAGCCGGGCATGTTCAGCACTTTTGCTTCTGGGATCGAAACTGAGCTGGGCAAATCCTACGACGCGGCCATGGGCGATCTCGACGGAGATGGCGATGCCGACCTTGTCGTGGCCAACCGCTACGAGAAGAACGAAGTCTACTTTGGCAATGGCGACGGCACTTTTGCCCGGGACCCCTCGACGCGCATCAGCACCTTCGCCAATGGCACGCGCATGGTAGAGATCGTCGACCTTGAAGGTGACGGCGACCTCGACGTGGTCGTGGCGAACAGCACCAGCGACAACAACTACTACTACGTGAATCAGGGCGGCTTCCAGGGTGGCACCGAAGGTGTGTTTACCGCAAAGAACCTGGATTCACTGGGTACTCCGTCCACAACCTATGGCCTTGCCATGGGCGATCTGGACAACGACGGCGACCTGGATGTGGTGGCCGCCAACCGGAACCAGGACAACACGATCTACCGCAATGCTCTGATCGAGCTGGGCGTGCTGGCCTTCCAGCCTGTGGTAGGTACCGCACTGGATGGTGACGCCGCTGACACCTACGAGGTGGCCATTGGTGACCTAGAAGGTGACGGCGACAACGATCTGGTTTTCGCCAACCGTATCCAGAACAACGCCATCTACTTGGCCACTCAAATGGATGCACTTGCTTCACCCGATGGCTTCTTGAAGGTGACTCAGGGCGGTGGTGTGGCGGACCGCGGTAACTCCCGCTCGGTAGCCCTGGCCGATGTGGCCAACTACGCTGACCCTGTCAGTGGTGCTCCGATCATGAACACCTTGGAGCTCGCAGTGGGCAACTCTGTAGGGGGAACCAACTGGGTCTACCAAAACTTTGGTGCGCAGTGGAGTGACCTGGGCTCGGCCAACGGCGGCGTCCTCGGCGACCCCCTGCTGACCGGTACGGGCCACACTGCCCTGGCTGAAACTCTGGATATCGATCTGAGCAACGCTCCTGCCGCCAGCGCCACAGCCATCGTGCTGAGCCTCAACGCCACCGCCATCCCCTTCAAGGGTGGCACCCTCGTTGCTGACCCCACGCCGGGCTTCGGCTTCGTGCTCCTGAGCGGAACGACCGACGGCTCCGGCGACCTGAACTACCCCCTCTCTATGCCTGCGGCCTTCCCGTCGGGTGTGGATGTTGGGCTGGCTGCTTACCTGCAGGTGATCATCACCGACGCCTCCCTGGCTTCAGGGATGTCGCTGACCAACTGCCTGCGCTTGCGCATTTCTGAGTGAACGAAGAGACCCGACGGGCGCTGTTGCGCTAGGGCCCGTCAAACGTCGTGATGTGTTCATGCCCCGTGTCCGAACAGCGAATGTTCGGGCACGGGGCATGACGCTTTTGGAAAATGGCGTTAGTCTCGTGAGCCAAACGTCCCCTCAGGTTGGAAGAGCACACCTTTGACAAAGCCCCTTCTTCGCTTGGCCGTGCTGACGGCCGGGCTGTGCGGATCGGCCTTCGCGGCCGATCTCACCATCGATGGTCAGCAGAATGTTCTCAAGGCACCCGGTACGACCATGGACTGGTCGCTTACAGGAACCCCTGGCGCCATCGGCTGGCTTTTGCTCGATGTGGACGCCGGCCCGACGATGGTGTTCGGCCAGAGCCTTGAGATTGGCTTCACGCCGTCTCTGATCTTGACCAACCTGGGCGCCCTCTCCGGAGCGGGAGCCCTCGACTTCACCGCGACAACGCCCACCGATCCGAGCTTGATCGGTTTGACGGTGTACGGCTTGGGCGCTGTGGCTGACGGCCCGTTTGCCGCGCAGTACAGCTTCACCTCCGGTGTGTCGGTGACCATCGGCGACCGTGGTGACGAGCTGGCGGGCAACCCGCTTGGCGCCTACCCGCACTTCGAATTCGTCCGAGCGTTCAACGAGTTCGCTTCCGTGAGCGTGGCCGTGGACACGTCCCGCTACCCGGCCACCGTGGGCGTCACTGCTGACGTCTACGTAGTGGATGCCAAAACCAGCGCCGAGTGGCAGTCCGACCCGAGCTTGGTGGATGTGTCTGGCGACGGTGCCGAAGTGGTGACCTTCACTGCAGGTTCCATCACGGCCAATACCTTGACTGTCGACACCGGCACCTTGAGCGGCGACGCCTTTGCCGGCTTGGGAGTGGGTTACGACATCGTCGTAGACCTCAACCGCGATGGCCTCCTGGATGATGACGACCTGATCGACGGCTTCGGTGACGAAGCTGGGCTGTACGTGGTGCGCGACACCACCCAGCCAGGTCCTCTGGCCGTGACCGAAGCGCTCTATTCTGGGGGCAACTTCCTGGGGCAGAACCTCTTCTACCCCACCGACATCGCCAACATGGGCCGAGTTCCCTTGATCGTGATCAGCCACGGCAACGGCCACAACTACCAGTGGTACGACCACCTCGGCACGCACTTGGCCAGCTACGGCTTCGTGGTCATGAGCCATGAGAACAACACTGGCCCGGGGATCGAAACCTCGTCCACGACCACGCTGACCAACACCGATTTCTTCTTGGGTCGCCTCGATACCATTGAGGGCGGCATCCTCGAAGGGCACATCGAAACCGACAAGATGGTGTGGTTTGGTCACAGTCGCGGTGGTGAGGGCGTGGCTCGTGCCTACGACCGCATCTTCGACGGCGACTGGGTCCCCGTGAACTACGAGATTGATGACATCGTGTTGCTGAGCAGCATGGCGCCGACCGATTTCTTGGGGCCGAGCCAGACCGATCCTCACGATGCGACGTACCACGTTTGGGTGGCGGGTGCTGATGCGGACGTGAACGGCTGCGCCAGCAACGACATCGCTGAGCCCCTGCACATTCACGATCGCGCCGAGCAGAAGCGCATGGCCATTTCGCTCCATGGTGTGGGTCACGGTGACTTCCACAACTCGTCAGGTTCTGTGGCCAGCGGTCCGTGCTTGGTGGGCAAGCCCAATACCCACCTGATTCAGCTGGGCTACGCCTTGCCGCTGTTCATGCACCATGCTCGGGACAATGTTCCTTCCGAGGACTTCCTCTGGCGTCAGTACGAGAGCTTCCATCCGGCGGGGGCGCCTACGTTCAACCCTTGTGTGGTGGTCGACTTGCAGTATCGCGCTGGTGCGGCTGAGACGTTCGTGATCGACGACTTCCAGACCAACACCACCACGGCCACGTCGAGTTCTGGCGGCACAGTCACGTCGGACGTGGCTCAGTTCGGCGAGGGGCAGCTGAACGACCCCAACGGGACTTTCAGCGACAATGGCGCGTTGATGAACGGGATGACCTACGCCCGGAACAACGACACCACCCGGGGTGCGGTTTTTCAGTTCAATAACGCTGATCTTGAGATTGCCTACGAGATCGTGGCGGCTGGGCAAGATGCCAGCGGCTTTGACTACCTGAGTTTCCGGGCTTGCCAGTCCACCCGAGATGCCCTGACCACAGCGTCTCTCGGCGACTTGACCTTCTCGGTCGAGCTGAAAGATGGCACTGGGAATGCGTCGACGATCAACATCGGCGTCTACGGTGGTGGAGTTGAAGAACCCTACCAGCGCACAGGTTGCGGTACCGGCGCAGGGTGGAACAACGAGTTCGAGACCATTCGCCTGAGGCTTGCTGACTTTGAAGCCGATGGGAGCGGGATCGACCTCGCTGACTTGGCCACGCTGACTCTGAAGTTCGGGCCGTCGTCTGGGTCTTCCCAGGGCCGCCTGGGCATCGACGACATCGCTTTCACCAACGACTGAGACGGACGAACATGAACTTCTCTACAAAGAACATTGCTGTTGCTGTTCTTGCCCTGGCTGCGTTAGCCGGTGGCGTGACCGCCGTCTCGTCGAGCTTCGTGTTTGACGGGCCGCCGCCCTTGACGGCCAATGGCCTCGATGCGGTGGTGACTGTCGTGCACGCTCGGCCCTTCGTAACTCAGGAGCCCTTTACTCATGAGTGGCGTGCTGAGCGGCCGAGCTTCGATGCGGGCATGTTGCTCGTCCTCGAGGTTTCCGACCCCACGTTGATCCACCCTCGCCAGACTGCTGAGCCGGTTCTGTTCGTGGGCGATCAAACCGTGCAGCGGATCAACTTGGGCTATGACTCGGGCTACTTGGTCGCCGTGTTGCCCGCTGCGCGAAATGCTCAGGGCGGCGTCGATCTCGACCTGTCGACCTTGCCGATCTTCTTTGATCTGCCGGGACTTCCTGAGGCTGTTGACGCTGCTGCAGCCCAGGCCGCTCTGGGTCGTGCTCAGGCGGCGGGCATTGGCCCTTCGTCGGCCGAGGCCATTGCCGCCGTCACCGTTGATCAGGTGAGCTTCCGGGACATGGGCGACGTTCATGCCCACGCCGCCGACTTGATTGAGGCTTGGTCGCCCCTGGAGGTCGATCTGATCTCTGGGTTGCGGGCGCCACGCCTGCCTCGCTGACCGCTCTGCACGAGCGGTTCACTAGCCCTTCCGCCCCGGGTGGTGCCAGCTTTCTGGCCTGCCCGGGGCGGTCTTCGTTGAGGCCTGAGAGGGGGGTGGGAATGATCTGTGAGTCGATTGGCAATATATTGCCGATCTAGCAAGCGGGGAGGATCGCCACTGGGCGTGAATCCCAACCCCGATCGCTGTATAAAGACGGGTCGCGAATGGGCTCCCCTTTCGCTCGCTTCAGCACTGAACAGCGCGCTGAACCCCTCAATGGCCCCCGAAACCCCAGAAACCCCAGAAACAGAGATTCGTGGAAGATCTTCAGGCTCAGAGCAGTTTGCCAGCTCCCTCGAGAGGGGCCAAGCCCTCCTGGCTGAAGATCCGTCCCCCGGGTGGGGAAAAGTACACGGCATTGAAGGCTCAGCTGAAGGAGCGGGGTCTGTCCACCGTGTGCGAAGAAGCTCGCTGCCCGAATGTCGAAGAATGCTGGGGCGGCGGCACGGCCACGTTGATGCTCATGGGGGACACCTGCACCCGTGCTTGCTCGTTCTGCGCGGTAAAGACCGCGCGTCTGGGCGTGCCCCTCGACCCCGCTGAGCCCGCTCGGTCTGCAGAGAGCGTAGAACTCATGGACCTCGACTACGTGGTGCTCACGTCCGTCGACCGGGATGATCTGCCAGACGGGGGAGCGGCCCATTTTGGCACCTGCGTCCAGGCGATTCGTGAGCGCAACCCTCAGACTTTGGTCGAGGTGCTCATTCCGGACTTTTCTGGAAATGCCGAGTCACTGGCGGTCTTGCTGGAGAGCCAGCCAGACGTGGTGGCTCAGAATCTCGAGACGGTTGAGCGGCTCACTCGGCCCGTGCGCGATCCCCGGGCCGGTTACGAGCAGACTTTGAGCTTGCTGGCACGGGTCAAAGAGATCGATCCCACCCGACTGACGAAGTCGTCGATCATGCTGGGTTTGGGCGAGGAACCTGACGAAGTACGCACCGCGATGAAGGCGCTTCGAGCAGCGGGTGTCGACTTTTTGACCCTGGGCCAATACTTGGCGCCGAGCAAGAAGCACCACCCTGTGGTGCGCTATGTCACCCCCGAAGAATTCGACGCCTGGCGAGTGGAGGGCGAGGCCCTCGGTTTTCGCTACGTGGCGTCAGGGCCCCTTGTGCGCAGCTCTTATCGCGCCGGCGAGTTCGCCATCAAGGCGGTCTTCGAGGAGCGCCAAGCTTCTTCCAACGAGATCTCACGGAGGACCCGATGAGCAGTAGCGACATGCTTCAGATCATCAACGAAGACGGTCAGGCCACCGAAGGCGGTGACTTGGGCCTCAAGCCCGAGTTTTTGATCTCGATGTACGAGTCGATGATGGCCACCCGGCTGCTCGACGAGCGCATGATCAACCTGCAACGTCAGGGACGCATCGGTTTCTACGTGCCGTCCACCGGCGAAGAAGCTGCGCAAGTGGGTTCGGCTCTGGCTCTCGAAGCGGACGATTGGGTCTACCCGTCTTACCGGGCGCCCGGACTCTTCATGATGCGTGGCGCGGCCATCGAGCACCTTGTGGCCAACTGCTTCGGCAATGACGCCGACTTGTGCAAGGGTCGCCAAATGCCCGTGCACTACGCCTTCGCTGAGCTGAACATCGTCTCCATCAGCAGCCCCATCGGCACCCACATCGTGCAGGCCACGGGCACCGCCATGGCCATGCAGATCAAGGGCAAGAAAAACCTGGTCGCGACCATGTTTGGGGATGGTGGAACCAGCAGTAACGACTTCCACTCGGGTTTGAACATGGCCGGTGTGGCCAAGGCTCCTGTGCTGTTTCTCTGCAGCAATAATCAGTGGGCCATTTCGGTGCCCATCGAGAAGCAAACGGCCTCGAAGACCATTGCCGCCAAGGGAGCCGCCTACGGCATGCCCGGTGTGCGGGTCGACGGCAACGACGTGCTCGCGGTGTACAAGGTTTGCCAAGACGCTGCCGAACGTGCCCGTGCTGGTGACGGTCCCACGCTGATTGAAATGATGACTTACCGCCGGGGTCCTCACAGCAGCAGTGACGATCCCACACGCTACCGGGGCAACCAGGCAGATGAGTGGGTGAGCCGCGACCCGATCGCTCGCTTTCGTAAGTACCTTGAGCGGGGCGGCATGTGGTCCGACGCCAAAGAAGAAGAGCTGATTGAACGGCGCAAGAACGAAATGAACCGGGCGATCAAGGTGGCAGAAGCTGCCGGGCAGCCCAGTCTCGAGACGCTCTTCACGGATGTCCTCGCCGCTGTGCCACCGCATCTGCGAGATCAGTACGAGACGCTTGTGCAAACCGAAGGGACGGGCCACGAGCCCGACCCGGACGCAGCGTTTCCGCTCTAACGTTATCGCTTTATCTGTAGGTTGAGCGCCCTTTTGGGGCTCGCCTTCAACGACCAGATCACCCATCGACACGGCCTCTTAAGGGGCCCTCCGGAGGTAGCAGTTCTCATGGCAGAAATCACCATGGTCCAGGCGGTCAACGACGCCTTGCGCGAAGAGATGCGCGCCGACGAGAACGTCGTGATTCTGGGAGAGGATGTCGGTATCAACGGAGGTGTCTTCCGCTGCACGGCAGATCTGATCGACGAGTTCGGCGAAGACCGAGTGATCGACACGCCGCTCACCGAGTCGGGCATTATCGGTTCGGCGGTGGGCATGGCGCTCTACGGCCTGAAGCCCGTCCCCGAGATTCAGTTCAGCGACTTCATCTGGCCGGCATTCGATCAGATCACCTCAGAGGTGGCCAAGATGCGCTACCGCTCAGGTGCGCAGTTCACTTGCCCGATGGTGATTCGAACTCCGTTTGGTGGTGGTATTCGCGGCGGTCTCTACCACAGCCAGAGCCCTGAAGCCTACTTCACGCACACGCCTGGTTTGGTGGTGGTGGTGCCGTCCGACCCTTACACCGCGAAGGGCTTGCTCAAGGCTTCTATACGTAGCCCTGACCCGGTTTTGTTCTTGGAGCCGAAGCGGGTTTACCGCGCGCCCAAGGGCGAAGTGCCCGACGACGATTACGTGTGCGAGTTGGGCAAGGCTGGTATTGCTCGCGAGGGCACGGACATCACCATCACGTGCTACGGCGCCATGGTGGGGATTGCTCTCGAAGCTGCAGAGCAAGCCGAGGCCAAGGGGTGGTCGGTCGAAGTGCTCGACTTGCGCACTCTGTTGCCTCTCGATGAGCCCGCCTTGCTCGCTTCGGTGACCAAGACCGGACGCATGGTCACCCTGCAAGAGGCGCCCCGATTCTGCGGCTTCTCTAGCGAGCTGTCCGCGATCGTGGCCGAGAAGGCCATCGATGTGCTCGAAGCACCCATTAAACGTGTCGCCGGATTTGACACGCCTTTCCCGTTCACCCTCGAGCACGTTTACATGCCCCACGCGGGTCGTGTGCTCAAGGCCATCGAAGACGTCATGGCCTGGTGACCTTTAGGTCACTAGCCGGAGATCGCAGACCAAATGCAGACTATCGACTTCAAGATGCCGGACATCGGCGAGGGTGTGGCCGAGGGTGAGATCATTACTTGGAAGGTGGCCGCTGGAGACGCGGTGATCGAAGACCAAGTCATGGTCGAAGTGATGACCGACAAGGCCACCGTCGAGATTGGTGCCCCGGTGACGGGCTCCATCGTCGAAGTGAGGGCCGCCGAAGGGGACGTCGTTCCCGTGGGCAGCGTGATCGTTGTGCTCTCCGATGGCGCGGCCGGCAGCGAGCCCGCTGCTCCCGCTACGCCTGCGGTCTCAGCCCCTGCTGCTGCAGCTGCAGCAGCAGCACCCAGTGTCGGTGTGTCCGGTGCTGACGGCCTTGAGGAGGTCAACTTCTCCTTGCCAGACATCGGTGAAGGTGTGGCCGAAGGTGAGATCACTCAGTGGTTGGTGGCCGAGGGCGACAGCGTCATCGAAGACCAGCCCATGCTCGAAGTGATGACCGACAAGGCCACGGTCGAGATCGGCTCGCCAGTGGATGGCAAGGTGCTGAAGCTGCTCCATGAAGAAGGCGCCACAGTCCCGGTGGGGAACGTGCTGCTGATTCTCGGTGCTGTGGGCGGCGCTCCCGGCCTACCCAGCCATGGGCACGGTGCTCCTGCTGCTAGTGCGGCTGCGACTGCCGCTCCAGCAACTCCCGCGAGCCCTGGGGCTCCTGCCAGCCCAGCAGCTCCGGCGAGCCTGGACGCTGCTCCTCGGGCAAGCACATTGTCAGACACCGGCTTGCCGGCCCGTGGCGATGGAACGCGCCGCGTGCGCGCTGCTCCTGCGGTGCGACGTTTGGCCCGTGAGTTGGGCGTCGATATCGCCGCTGTCGAAGGGTCTGGTCCCCAAGGCCGGGTGACCATGGCTGACGTCACCAGTGCGGGCAGTGCGCCCGTTGCTGCGGCAGTTGGCGGCCCCGCTGCTGCCACGGCAACGCTTGGGTCTGTGCCCACGCCTCCTCGCCCTGCTGCACCGCTTCCGTCTCCCGTGATGGTCGAGATCAAGGGAGATGAGCGTGTGCCCTTGCGTGGCATGCGCAAGCGCATTGCTGCTCAGATGCGCTTGGCCAAGCAGACCGCTGCCCACTTCACGTACGTCGAAGAGATTGACGTGACGGAGTTGGTCAACGTGCGTAAGGGAGCCAAGGCTCACGCTGCTGAGCGGGGTGTGAAGCTCACGTACCTGCCCTTCATCATCAAGGCGACGTGTGCCGGCCTTCGTGAGTTCCCCATTCTGAACAGCTCGCTCGACGAAGCTGCTGGCGAGCTGGTTTATCACGGCGCGATCAACATGGGCGTCGCGGTAGACACGCCCAACGGTTTGATCGTCCCCGTGGTGCGCAATGCCGACACCAAGTCGATGTTGCAGACCGCGACCGAGGTGTCTGAACTGGCCCAGCGTGCTCGGGACGGCAAGACCCGCCAGGACGATATCGGCGGCGGAACATTCACCATCACCAACGCT
Organism: Pseudohongiellaceae bacterium; assembly: GCA_047638635.1. Taxonomy (GTDB): domain Bacteria; phylum Planctomycetota; class B15-G4; order B15-G4; family B15-G4; genus CAZIAK01. Next base: position 11,111 of record JBLIMM010000081.1, read on the forward strand.
GGCAACATCGGCGGCTTGCTGGCCACCCCGGTGATCAATGTGCCAGAAGTGGCCATCTTGGGTGTGCACGCCATTCGTCAACGGCCTTGGGTGGTCGACGGCGAGATCGTCATCCGCGATATCATGTACCTGTCGATCAGTCTCGATCACAGGGTCGTCGATGGTGCCGTGGGCGCGCGCTTCATGAACGTGTTGAAGGAGCTGCTCGAAAACCCGTCGCTGATGTTGCTGGGGAGCTGAGACCGCCATGGCTGTGGACGTAGCGCAGATCGTGTCCCCGGATGGCAAGGTCGATGACGCCCGTTTGCCTGACCTGAGCGACGAGAAGTTCGTCGATCTGTATCGGCACATGGTGCGAACTCGGGCCATCGACGTGCGCATGCTGGCCTTGCAACGGCAGGGGCGCATTGGTTTCTACGGAACCTGCCGCGGGCAAGAGGCTGCCACCGTGGGAAGTGGTGCAGCCATGGGCAAGGACGATTGGATCTTCCCTGCCTTGCGTGAAGGGGCCGTGCTGCTCATGCGCGGTTACTCACTCGAGAAGTACATGGCCCAGTTGGTGGGCTGCGCTCTCGACCCCACTCACGGCCGCAACATGCCCTGCCACTTTGGTTCGGATGAGCACAACTTCTTGACCCTCAGCTCGGTCATCGGCACGCAGATTCTGCAGGCCATGGGGGCAGCATGGGCGGCCAAGCTGCGCAAGGATCCCACCGTGGTCATGGGCTACATGGGGGACGGCGCCACATCGAGCACCGACTTCCACGCGGCGCTGACCATTGGCGCGGTGCACAAGGTGCCCTGCATCTTTCTCTGCCAGAACAACCAGTTTGCGATCTCCGTGCCCTTCTCCAAGCAGACCGCCAGTGATGGCATTGCTGCGAAGGCGGTGGGTTACGGCATGCCCGGTGTGGCGGTCGATGGCAACGACGTTCTCGCCGTGTACCAGGCCTCAACCGCCGCAGCCGATCGTGCTCGGGCGGGGGATGGCCCCACGCTCATCGAAGCGATCACTTATCGCCAAGAGGGACACAGCAGCAGCGACGATCCCACTCGTTATCGGGATGCCGCGGCTCACGAGGAGTGGATGGGCCGCGATCCCATTGCCCGCTACAAGATCTTCCTTACCGATCGAGGGCTGATCGACGAGAGCGTCGACAGTGAGATCGAGGCCTGGGCCAAGGAGGCGGTCAACGAAGCGATCTCCGTGGCTGAAGCCAGCCCTGCTCCCTCCGTCGACACCATCTTTGGTGACGTCTACGCCGAGATGCCCGCGCACATCGCACAACAGCGCGACGCGGTTCTCGGTGCTGATCCCGAGGGCAAGGCGACAGGCGCCTTCCCCCTCTGACCGACTCCTTCATTCAACGCACAGAGCATTCCATGAGTTCTTCCGATTCGGTCAAGAGTGTCGACGTTGTCGTCATTGGCGCAGGTCCCGGTGGTTACGTTGCGGCGATTCGTCTGGCCCAGCTGGGCAAGGATGTCCTGGTTGTCGATCGCGACCGTATTGGCGGGGTTTGCCTGAACTATGGCTGCATCCCCAGCAAGGCCATGATCTCAGCGAGCTCTTTGGTCGATTCGATCAAGAGCGCCGGCACGATGGGTATTCAAGTGGAGGGGGTGTCCGTGGACATGCCCACGCTGAAGGCCTGGAAAGACGCGTTGGTCAAGCGCCTCACCGGCGGCATTGGCGAGATGTTCAAGCGCAACGGCGTGGAGACCCTTCTGGGTGATGCGCGCTTTACGGGCCCGGGTCAGTTGCTGGTGAAGACTTCCAAGGGCGAGGTGGTCGTGAAGGCCAAGCAGGTCTTGGTTGCCACGGGCGCCCACGCAGTGCAGTTGCCTGGTATGGAGGTCGATGGGAAGACCTACCTGACCTCGAAAGAAGCCCTCGACCTCACCGAAGTCCCTGAGGACCTCTTGGTGATTGGTGGCGGCGTCGTCGGTTGTGAGATCGGCACTTACATGGCCAAGTTGGGTGCCAAGGTCACCATCGTTGAGCTGGGTGAGAGCTTGCTCGCCGGCACCGACCCCGATTTGGTCAAGGTGGTCCAACGGGGCCTGAAGAAGCGCAAGGTCAAGGTCTTTACCGGGAGCAAGGTGGTTTCGGTGAAGGACGGCCAGGCGACCATTCAGACAGCGAAGAGCGAGAAGGTCGTGCCTGTGAGCAAGGTGCTCGTAGCTGTGGGCTTCCGTCCCAACACGAAGGGCCTGGGCCTGGACGTGGTGGGGGTGAAGCTCGACAAGCAGGGACACGTGATCGTCGACGACCAGCTGCGCAGCAGCAACCCGGACGTCTACGCCATCGGTGACGTGATCGGCTTTCCTTACTTGGCGCACAAGGCCAGTAAAGAGGGCATGGTTGCCGCCGAAGTCATGGTGGGTCAGAACGTCACTCTCGACGTGAAGGCCATGCCTGCAGCGATTTTCACTGACCCTGAGATCGCCACAGTTGGACTGACGAAAGCCGAAGCCGAAGCCCGCGGACACGAGGTCAAGGAGGGTAGTTTCCCCTTTGCCGCCAACGGCCGAGCGCTGTCCACGAATCACCCTGAAGGCATGGTGAAGTTCGTCGCCGACGCTAAAGATGACACCTTGCTCGGTGTGCACGTCTGCGGACATGAAGCCAGCGACCTGATTGCAGAGGCGGCGCTTTGCATCGAGATGGGCGGCACTGTGTCCGACATCGGTTTGACCGTGCACCCGCATCCCACGTTGAGCGAGACCTTCATGGAGGCCGCGCACGTTGTGGAAGGTCACGCCATCCACATCTTTGTGCCCCCGGTAAAGAATAAAGCCCCGGCGAAGGCCCCAGGGGCTTCTTGAGCGGTGGGCCGTGCACGGTGACGGGTGAAGGCGGGCTGGGCGGTGAGTCGCAAGGGCTCGCCGACAGACAACCGCCCTTGGATGTCATCGATCTGGGGCGCATCGACTACTCGGACGCGCGGGATCGCCAGCAGTGGTATCTTGCTGAGCGACGGGCTGATCGTGGTCCCGACACCCTGTTGATTTGCGAGCACGATCCGGTGCTCACGACCGGGCGCGGCACTGCCGCTGGCTGGTTGCGAGCGGGTCGGTTTCCCGTAGTCGACGTGGAGCGCGGTGGGGAGGCGACCTATCACGGCCCTGGGCAGGTGGTGGCCTATCCCATCGTGGCTTTAGCTGAGGGTTCGCGAGATTTGCACCGCTGGTTGCGGGCGCTTGAGCAAGGAGCCATCGATGCCTGCGCGACGTTCGGTCTCGCTGCTGGGCGACGAGAGGGTGCCACGGGAGTTTGGATCAACGCAGAGCGCAAGCTGGTCTCGATCGGAGTGGCTGCTCGGCATTGGATCACCTGGCATGGGCTAGCTTTCAACCACGAGACGGACCTGAGCCACTTCGAGGCGATTCGTCCCTGTGGCTTCGAGTCCACGGTGATGACATCCCTACGTCGTGAGCTCGGTGACCGTTGCCCAGCTCGCGCAGAGCTTGTCGCCGCGTTGGTAGAGGGCCTGCAACACTCCCTCGCATCGTTTGTGCAGCCTCGCTCGTAGACGAGTTCAGCAGAGTTTCCCGAGGAACCGTGCCGTGACAAAGTCAGATCAACAGTCGAAGGACGCAGGCGAGCTTTGGGACGCAGAAGATCACCGGGCTTTGGCCGAGCAGCTGGGTGCCGAGCGCAGCGCGTCCGAGTCTGAGGCCATGCAGCGCCTCAGTGAACTCGTCGGAGTGGTCTTCCGTTTGCGTGACACGGGGGGCTGCCCCTGGGACCGCAAGCAGACTCTTGTCTCCATGGCCTCGCACTTGGTCGAGGAGGCCAGCGAAACCGCTGACGCCGTGGCGCGAGGCGACGATGCCCACGTGGCGGAAGAGCTCGGCGACACCCTGCTCAACGTGCTGCTCATGTCGCGCATCGCCGCTGACGAAGGCCGTTTCGACCTGAGCGAAGTGGCCCAGGGCATCGCTGAGAAGCTGGTGCGCCGGCACCCTCACGTGTTTAGCGAGATGTCCGCGGCCGATGCAGAGTCTGCCCTGGCTTCTTGGAACGCCAGCAAAGCCCGGGAGCGCGTGGGGCGGACGACATCATTGCTCGACGAGGTGCCCG
>JBLIMM010000082.1:0-15163 GCA_047638635.1 Pseudohongiellaceae bacterium
TTGGGGCTTGCCGCGAATGGTCTTGGCCTCGTCGATTGCGCCGTTGAGCGCGTCCATGTCGTGGCCGTCGATGGTGGTGACGTGCCAGCCGAAGGCTGCGTATTTGGCGGCGAGGTCGCCTTGGTCCATGACGTCTTTGGTGAAGCCGTCGATTTGGATGCCGTTGCGGTCGAGCAGCACGGTGAGGTTGTCGACCTTGTGATGGGCGGCTGCGGAGGCCATCTCCCACACTTGGCCCTCTTGTGATTCGCCGTCACTGCTGCCTACGTAGACTCTGTAGTCTTTCCCTTGCACCTTGGCGCCCATGGCCAGGCCGAGGCCCACGCTCACACCATTGCCGAGCGAGCCTGTGCAGCAATCGACACCCTTGGTGAAGTGAAAGTCGGGGTGCCCTTGGAGCTTGCTGCCCAGCTGGCGCAGGGTCCACAAATCTTCTCTTGGGAAGTAACCCAGGCGCGCGAGGATGGCGTAGAGGATCGGGCAGATGTGGCCGTTCGAGAGGACGAAGCGGTCGCGGTCGGCCCAGTCGGGATCGTCCGGGCGCACGTTCATGTGTCCGCCGAACCACAAGGCCGTGTAGACGTCGGCCATGCCGAGCGACCCACCGGGGTGCCCGGAGCGGGACTTCTCAAGCATGCGGATCACGTCGCCGCGCAACTCTTGGGCGATGCTGAAGAGCTCTTTGCTGTCGGGTGTGGTCATGGTGCGTCCCGGTGTGCTGTGGCTGTGCGAAGTGTGCGGCTGAGTCTGTGGTGCGTCGGCTGGGCTCACGATTTGGCTTGGACCAGGTCGCGGGCGGCTTGAGCAATGGAGGGAGCTGTCATGCCGAAGTGTTCCAGCAGCGCGATGCCGTCGCCAGACTCGCCGAAGCGGTCGTCCATGCCCAGGCGGCTCACCCGGCAAGGAGCGCTCTCGCCGATGGCTTCGAGAACCGCGCTGCCCAGACCGCCAGAGCGCTGGTGCTCTTCGACCGTGACAATGGCGCCGGTCTCTTGCGAGGCCTTGATCAGCGTGGCAGCGTCCAGGGGCTTCAGGCAGGCGGCGTTGAGCACCCGAGCGTCGATGCCTTCGGCGGCCAGCAAGTCAGCGGCTTCCATGGCGTAGTAAGTGGTCACGCCCAGGCCCACGAGGGTCACATCGCCACCTTCGCGAAGAGTGCTGATGCGTCCCAGCTCAAACTGGTGGTCGGCCGGGAGGAACAGCGGCGTCTTCATCCGCGACAGGCGCACGTAGGCGGGCAGCTTGTCAGCGGCCACGGCCCGAATGGCTTGCTCGGCTTCGCGACCGTCGGACGGCACGATCACGCGCATGTTCGGCAGCACCCGCATGATGGCCAGGTCTTCGAGCACTTGGTGGCTGGCGCCATCTTCGCCGGTGGTGACACCAGCGTGAGTCCCGCAGATCTTCACGTTGGCGATGGGCAGGGCCACGGTCTGGCGCACCTGCTCGAAGGCTTTGCCCACGGCGAACATGGAGAACGATGAGGCGAAGACGGTCAGCCCGCTAAGCGACAGACCGGCGGCGGTGCCGATCATGTTGGCCTCAGCCACGCCCATGTTGAAGAAGCGCTCAGGCTGCTCCTGGGAGAACTGCTTGGTCTTGGTGGAGCCGGAGAGGTCGGCGTCGAGCACCACGATGTCGCTGCGCTCGGAGCCCAGTTGGGCCAGGGCCTTGCCATAGCTTTCGCGGGTGGCGACTTGGCCAGTGACGGTGACGGTCAAGGGTCGGGCTCCGATGGAGGACTGCCGGGTGTCGTGCTGGGAGCGTCACGAGAGACGCGGGCTGGGGCTCTCGCAATCCGGGCCTGAGACCTCTGTGAAACGGGCCGAAAGGGCTGGGATTGCGCCCCAACGGTGGCGACGGACCGCCTGCGGTGCAACCCCCAAATGTATCACGGTGATAAGGCCTGCATGCGAGGCTCAAAGCGCTGGCTGAGAGCGGTCAACCTTCGGCCCCAGGTCGCGCTCAACCGGCCTCGAGGGACCGTCTGAGGAGCGTTGTGGCGTGGGCAGCCATGGCCTGCGAGTTTGGCGCCAGGGCGAGCTGTCGGGGCAGGCCAACCGGCCGAGCCTGACACAGCCTGCGCCTGCTAGCCGTCATCCCCATCAAGCAGCGCTGCCCTCACGGCCTCGCGCCACTCAGGGGCCAGCCGCTGGGAGCACCAGTCGTAGGCGGCCAGGGTGAACTTTGCGGCGCCGTTCTTGTTCAGGTGGGTGAGATCCCTGAAGTCGAGGTTCTCGAAGTGGACGAAGGATTCGACGGGCAAGAAGTGCACACCAGGATGCTCTGCGGCCTTCTCGGCCCAGGCGGTGAAGATCTTGCGCCCCTCGACGGCGTCGTAGAGCGCCAGGGTCTCGGGGTGAATGGAGCCCTCGACGATGAGCACCTCGATGCCCTCGGCGGTGAGCAGCTCCAGGCAGCGGTCCATGGCGTCCATCTTGATCTGGGCATGGCGACCGTTGCGCATGCTGCGCAGCATGGCCATCTGGGCTTTGATGATGTGGTCCTTGCTGCCGTAGAAGGCTCGCAGCGAGTCGCCGATGGCCATTTCGACGGCTGGATCCAAGGGCATGGGCTCCCCGTCGGCCATGAGATCGGGCCAGGTCTGGGGCCGATCGGCCTGAGGGCGCTGCTCCACGGGGAAGCTCTTGTGGCGATCGAAGATGGTCTTGCCCAGCACCCCGCGATAGCGGTACGCGTCGCTGAAGACCACGGTGAGCATGCGATAGAACACTTCGCGGTTCTCGAGGATGAAGAGCGGGCCTGTGGCTGCGGCCAGTTCGACCAAGGCGCCCAGACCACCACCGGTGGCCAGGGGCACGATCTTGAGCGGGGTGAAGAACTCCAGCTCCGAGAGCACCGTGAGCAGCACGTCGGGTTTGCTGGCGATGACGTCGTCGATCATCGAGCGCAGCTCGTGGGGGAAGACCCGCGTGTGGGTCATCTCGATGAAGTCGATGGGCGGAGTGAGCGAGTCATTAATCAGCTCGGGCTGAAAGCCAGCGTTCGTGCGGCTGGTGCCCACGAGAGTGACTCGAGGACGATCTGGGTCGGCGTTGAGGGCCCGCTGCAACGCCAAGCGATCGTCGATGAGCCCCCGTTCCAGCGGGTCGACACCCAGGAGCTGGCTGTGGAGCCATGGCCAGGGGCCCGACGGACCGAGCAGTCCCCACTCGACCACCACGAAGATCAGCAGCAGCGCGAGAGCCCCAGCCCAGGGGAAGCCCGACGCCGCGGGCCGTCGCCGCGCGGGCTCGTGTCCGATGAAGTCGAGAAACCCGTCGGGCGGGTTCGTGGAGCTGTACGGATCTCTCTTGAGGCGGGGCTTCTTGCCCGCAGGAGAGTCCGGCCCGATGGGCGGCTCAGAACTGGAAGTAGAAGAATGGGAGGCCAAAATCCTCACCTATCCAAACAATGCCGAGAATCGTTGCGATGTACGCCGCCGCCCGCAGAGGCACGGGCCAACGGGGGACGCACTCAAGGTCGCGGAACCACACTTGCAGCCCGTGCATGATGATCACAGGGGACACGAGCAAAGTCATGGGCAGCAGCCACTGGTCGGCCATGCCCACTTCCCAGGGACCGCGCAATAACACCGCATACAAGTCGAGGCTGCGGTGGATGGAATCCGGGACGAACAGAATCCAGCTGAGCGTGAAGAACTGAAAGTTGACGAAGACTCGCGTAGCCCACCACAGCACTTGCCCCGGGCGCGTCGCGGGCTGGTAAGGCTTGACCTTGTTCTCCCAGGCTCTGTGGGCGCAGATGGCCACGGCCATGACCACGCCGAACATGAACTTGTTCATGCTGGGACCGTGCCAGACGCCTGCGAGAATCAGGGTGATGGCCAGGTTGCGGTAGGTCTTGAACTCGCCGCCCCGGTTACCGCCCAAGGGGATGTAGACGTAGTCCCGTAGCCAGGTCGAGAGGCTGATGTGCCAGCGGCGCCAGTAGTTTCGCGGGCTGGTGGCCAAGAAGGGCAGGTTGAAGTTGAGCATCAGCTCGATGCCCATCATTCGCGCCGCGCCACGGGCCACGTCGGAGTAGCCGCTGAAGTCGCCGTAGAGCTGCCAGGCGAAGGCCCAAGTGCCGACGACCACTTCCCAGGCTGTGACCTCTGCGCCCTCGGCGTAGACCGCATTGACCACGTGGGCCAAGTTGTCCGCGATGACGACCTTCTTGAACGTGCCCTGCAAGATCAGCCAGGCGCCCGAGCCCAGCTTCTGCCAGGTGACTTTGCGCGGCTCAAGAACCTGGGGCAGCAGCCGCGTGGCTCGCTCGATAGGCCCGGCCATGAGTTGGGGGAAGAAGGCCACGAAGAGGGCGAAGTCGAAGAAGTGCCCCGTGGGTTTCAGCTGCCGGCGGTACACGTCCAGGGAGTAGCTCATGGTCTGGAAGGTGTAGAACGAGATGCCCGCCGGCAGGGCGATGTCGTAGAAGACCGTTGGCATCACCACGCCCACAGAACCCAGCAGCTCGCCCAGGGGCTCGGCGAAGAAACTCATGTACCTGAAGAAGGCCAGCATGCCCAAGTTGAAGACAATACTGATGGTGACCAGCAGCTTGCGCCGTCGCGGGTCTTCGCTGCTCCCCAGGGCCTTGCCGACCTGAAAGTCGATCACCGTCGAGAGCAAGATCAGGCTCAGAAAACGGTAATCCCATACGCCGTAGAACAGGTAGCTGGCGAAGAGCAGCAGCCGATTCTGGGCCCGGTGGGGCAGGGCCAAATACAGACCCAGGACAACCACGAAGAAGTAGAGAAACTCGAGGCTGTTCAGAAGCACGGGACGAAAGCGCCGGTGAGTGCTGCGCGTCGGAGGGGATGCTGGCCGGGAACTTTACCACAGGCCAGGGGCATCAACTGTCCTTGGGAGGGGCGCTGAGCGAGTCGAGCAGGGCATCCCGCCACTGGGGAGTGAGCTTTGTGGCGCACCAATCCATGAGCGCCAGGGTGATCCGCTGGGCGCCGAGTTTGTTCACGTGGGTCACGTCGCGGAACTCCTCGGCGGGAACTTCGCCCAGGACGTCTCGGGAGAGGAAGGAGACCCCGTCCTGCTCCGCCATGCTCTGGGCCCACCGCAGAAACACCTGGCGGCTCCCGGGCTGATCGTAGAGTGAGCTGGCCAGGGGATGCAGCACGCCCTCGAAGAGCAAGACCTCCACCCCGGCTTCGCGCAGCAGGCGGATGTTGCGCTCCATGATGTCCATCTTGAGCTCGGCGTGGGCGCCCGGGCGAATGGAGCGGATCTGCTGGGTCTGAAAGCTCACCGACGAGTGCTTCTGCGGAAACTGAGCTTTCAGCGCGGCAATGACGGCGTCGTAGGTTTCGGCAGGTACCGAGAAGGGCTCGCCGTCGGCCAGCACATCGGGCCAAGTGGGGCTGGTGGGCGCGGCCTTCTTACCTGCGGGCGCAGGGCGCAACTCCACGTGCAGCATGCGGTCCGCGAGGGTCTTGCCGACCACGCTGCGGAAGCGATAGATATCGAGGAGCCCGGTGCCGATCATGCGCATGAAAGCTTCGCGGTTCTTGTGCACGAACCCTGGGCCTGTGCGGTTCATCAAGTCGAACAGCGCGTCGAACTGTCCACCCCAAGCGAGGGGCACGAGTTTCAGCGGCGAGAGCAGCTCCATCTCAGAGAGGGTGATCAGCACCAGGTCGCTGTTGTGGGCCAGAATCTCGTCGAGCTGCGAAGCGATCTCGTGGGGGAACAGCCGGGTGTGAGCGCGCATAAAGAAGTCGATGGGCGGGCGCACGCTCTTGGCGACGAACTCTTCGCGAAAGCTGGCTTCCATGCGGCTGGTGCCCACGACGATCACACGGGGCTGATCGTGGGGCGTGGTCAGCGCACGTTGCAGCTCGATGCGGTCGACGATCATGCCTCGGTCGAGAACGAGATCACCCTGCAGGCGGGACAGCTGCCAATCCCAGGGGCCGCTGGGGCCGAACACTAAGTGCTGAAAGATGAGCACGATGATCAGTGCGCCCAGGCCGCCCCAGGGCCAAGCGGCCAGACCGCTGCGGCGTGGTGGCTGCTCCCGTGGAGGATTCAGGGCTGCGGCGGCATCCAAGAAGTCGACGAAGCCATCGGGCGGGTTGGTGCAGCTGTACGGATTTCTCACCTTGCGGGCCTTCCCGCTGGCACTGCTCGCTGATGCGGCAGGGCTAGAACTGGAAGTAGAAGAAGGGGAGTCCAAAATCTTCGCCGAAGAACACGATGGTTAAGAAGACTGAAGCGTAGGTCGCGGCGCGGACCAGAGGCGGCCAGCGCAGCACGCATTCGAGATCACGGCTCCACACCTGCAAGCCGTGCATGAGCATCATGGGCAGGACTAGCAAGGTCAGCGGGATCATCCACTGCCCGGCGAGGCCAACCTCCCAGGGGCCGTGCAAGAGCACCGAGTACAGGTTCAGACTCAGCTCGAGAGAGTCGGGGACGAAGACGATCCAGCAGAGCGTGAAGAACTGAAAGTTCACGAACACGCGAGCGGCCCACCACAGGGCTTGGCCGCTGCGCCTTGCGGGCACCCACGGCTTCATGAACGGCTCGGCGGCTCGGTGGGCGCAGATCGCCAAGGCCATGACCAAGCCGAACAGAAACTTGTTCATGCTGGGGCCGTGCCAGATGCCCGCGAGAATCAGCGTGATGGCCAGGTTGCGGTAGGTCTTGAACTCGCCGCCCCGGTTACCGCCCAAGGGGATGTAGACGTAGTCCCGTAGCCAGGTCGAGAGACTGATGTGCCAGCGGCGCCAGTAGTTTCGCGGGCTGGTGGCCAAGAAGGGCAGGTTGAAGTTGAGCATCAGCTCGATGCCCATCATCCGCGAGGCGCCTCGGGCCACGTCTGAGTAGCCGCTGAAGTCGCCGTACAACTGCCAGGCGAAAGCCCAGGTTCCGACGACCACTTCCCATGCGGTGACTTGCGCGCCCTCGGCGTAAACCGCCTGGACGATGTGGGCCAGGTTGTCGGCGATGACAACCTTCTTGAACGTGCCGCGCATGATCAGCCACGCGCCGGAGCCGATCTGGTCCCAGTTGACTTTGCGGGGCTTGAGAATCTGGGGCAACAGTCGCGTCGCCCGTTCGATGGGCCCGGCGACGAGCTGGGGGAAGAAGGCCACGAAGAGCGCGAAGTCGAAAAAGCGCTCCGTGGGTTCTAGGTGCCGGCGGTAGACGTCCAGGGAGTAACTCATGGTCTGGAACGTGTAGAACGAAATGCCTGCGGGCAGCAGGATGTCGTAGAAGATCGGGTTGAGCGTGACGCCCATGCTCCCGAGCAGCTCGCCCAAGGGTTCGGCGAAGAAACTCATGTACCGGAAGAACGCCAGCATGCCCAGGTTGAAGACAATGCTGAGGGTGACGAGCTGCTTGCGGCGTCGCGGGTCGTTGCTGGCGCCGAGTGCTCGCCCCACCTGAAAGTCGACCACCGTCGACAGCATGATCAGGCTCAGAAACTTGACGTTCCAGGCGCCGTAGAAGACGTAGCTGGCCAGGAGCAGCATTCTGTTCTGCGCCTTGTGCGGCAGGGCCAAGTACAGCAGCCACACCACGGCGAAGAAGAAGAAGAACTCGAGGCTGTTAAAGAACACGTCAGGCGCTGAGTTGCTGCAAGAATTGTCCGAGTCGGGCGATGCCGTCGAGAATCACTTTGTCGTCGGCAGCGGTTGAGATGCGAATACAACGGTCCTCGCCAAAGGCTGCTCCGGGGACGGCGGCTAAGCGCTCTTGTTCGAGCAACGCCGCGCAGAACTCAACGCTCCCGGGGACGTCGCTGCTGTAGTGGGCGTCGACCCTGGGGAACACGTAGAAGGCTCCGTCCGGCGGGGTGAGCTCGACTCCGGGCAACGCTTGGAGCGCTGCCACGGCGAGATTTCTTCGGCGCAGAAACGCCTTCGCCATCATCTCGGTGTGACTGTTGCCAGCTTCGAGCGCTGCCAGCGCCGCGTGCTGGCTGGGCGCCGCAGCGTTGCTGGTCATGTGGCTCTTCATGCTGGCGCAGATCTTGGCCAGGGGCCCGGGTGCAGCCAAGAAACCAATGCGCCAACCGGTCATGGCGTGAGACTTGCTCACTCCGTTGACCACGATGGTGCGCTCGGCCATGCCGGGCATCGACGCCGGCGAGATGTGCTTGCCTTCGAAGACGAAGCACCAGTAAATCTCGTCGCTGATCAGAGCGATGTCCCGGGCCACGATCACTGCGCACAGGGCGCGCAACTCGTCCTCGGAGTAGACCCCACCGGTGGGGTTGCCCGGCGAGTTGATCACCACGGCCCGGGTGCGCTCGGTGATGGCGGCATCGAGGGCGGCGGGGGTGAGCTTGAAGTGCTGGGCCGCGTCGGTGGGCACGTCGATCGGGATGACAGAGTTGATCAAGGCCATGGGCTGGTAGCTGAGCCAGCCCGGGGTCGGCACCAAGATCTCGTCGCCTGGGTCAGCCACGGCGGCGATGGCCAAGATCAGGGCCTCTTTGGCCCCGTCGGTGACCACCACTTGGCTGCCGTCGTAAGACACGCCGGTGACCCGGCTCAGGTGCTTGGCGGCGGCTGAGCGCAGGGGCGGGATGCCAGCGGCGGGGGTGTAGCCCACATGTCCCCCGGCAATGAATGCTGTGGCGGCGGCCACGGCTTCAGGGGGGCAAGGGAAGTCGGGCTGGCCAGCTCCCAGGCCAATCACGTCGACCCCTTCGGCCATCAACTCCTTCACTCGGGAGTCGATGGAAAAGGTGACGGAGGCGGGAATCGAAAGGGAACGCTTTGAGGGCTTCATAGAACCCAGCAAGATAACCACTGAAGCCGTGTGCGAGGTGAGAAAACGACACACGGATCACAGTTGGGACGTGGGCGGGGTACTTCCCCGTCCAATGCCAATGGCCTCCCAGCTGCCCACACTCAGATTTCTGCCCAAAGGACGTTCCCATGGCTCGCACACGCCGCGCCCGGAAGCACACGAGCAAGCGCCACAAGAGCACCGGCCTCCGGCGCAAACTGCTCATCGGATTGGGCTTTCTGATCCCCCTGATGTACTTCGCCTTCACCCGGCTGTTCTTCGACCCGTTCGAGGCCTCTCAGCCGTCGTTTGAGCGTTTGGTGCCCCAGGACGTCGACCTCTTCGTGCACCGCAAGGCCCTGGCCAGCGACTTCGACGTGTTTCCTGAGCCGTCTGTCCCAGCTCGCTGGATGCGCACGCCCGAGTGGCAGGCGCTCACCGAGACTGCCTGGTACAGCGACGAGGGCTGGCCCAAGACCATGGACGGCTTCTTGGAGGAGCTGCTGGGGGAGAACGTCGAGTTGCTGAACGATGCCGGTCCCTTTGACCTTCTCGATGACGTCTTGGGGCAGGAGATCGCCATCGTGGGGCGCTCACCAGCAACCGCCGGGCACTTGGCCATGTTGGCGCGGCTGACGCCCACGGCGAAGCTGGCTCTGGAGGCTCTCGACTTCGACGGAATCTTGGGTGGTGCTCTCGAAGGGGCGACCCGCACAGAGGTGAGCGACCCGGAGCAGCCTGCGGTCACTTGGCAGCGGCTCGAACTCCCGGGCTCTGACCCGATTTTCTACGCTCGCCGCACAGACATGGTGGTGGCTGGTAACTACGAGCCCTTGGTGCGGGACATTCTGCGCACGGTGGAAGCTGGCCCTGAGTTGTCCTTGGGGCTCTCACGGCTGTACCACGACTCGCTCCAGCCAGCGTCTCGGGCCGACAGCTCGCGCTTCACCATGGAGTGGTACGGCGATCTGGGCCACTTTGTGGAGGCCTACGACCTGGCCCCCGCAGTGGACGACCGCCACCAGGACGCGCTGCTCAACGTGCTGCCCCGGCTGATCGACTGGGATCTACTGCAGGAGGGCATCGGCCGGCTGGAGTTCGACTCTCGGCACATCGACTTCACCGCCCACTCTGAGCTCGACGTGGCTGCGGCGAGCGACGACAAGGGCGGCTTGCTCGGTTCCCCGTCGTTCGTGGTGGAAGATCGCCTGAGCGATTTGCTCAGCATGCTCCCCGAGAGCACCGGCGGGGTGATGACTGCCAATATCGATCTCAGTCGATTCTTGAACACGGTGGTGGACGGCCTGGACAGTGAGCTGGTCAACCTGATGAACGGGTTGATTCGCGATGTGTCCCGGTACAATCCGGGCTGGCGGGTGAAGAGCTTGCCCCAGTTCATGACCGAGCTGGCGCGAGTGCTCAAGGGCGAGCTGACCGTGGCTTTTCGGCCCCTCGATCACTTGGTCCCCCCAGGGTCTCAGCCCTTGCCGGCCATGGCGTTCATCGCCCCGGTGAAAGACGCCGCGGCTTGCGAGGCCCTGTTTCAGGCCTTCATCAACGCCAACCAAGTGCTGGGGGTCGATAAGGAGCGCATGTGGTCCTACGACCACAACGGCATCGGCACTCGCAAGTCGATGGGGCTGGTGGGGATGGCCGCAGAAGAGCTGTCCTTCATGGTCTTAGAAGGTGAGACCATGGTCTTTACCACTGACGATGAGTTCACTCTGGAGATCTTTGAGTCGTACACCGGGGCCAAGCCATCCGCAGCGACAAAGCTTGGGGTGAGCGAGCTGATCGAGGCCTTCACGGTGCCCGGGAAGCCACGGGCCAGGGGCAACGTGGCTCTCTGGGGAGATGTACCCACGATCCAGGAGATGCTCGCCCCCTACGCCGAGTGGACGGCGGAGGTGGAGACCCAGCTCGACTTCGCCAGCCTGCGCGTGGTCCAGCGCAAGCAACTGATCGCCCGGGAGTACCCCCAGTATCTGGACGACGACGAGCTGCCCAATAAGGTCGAAGCCGAGGTGAATGAGAAGCTCGACACCATCCTGACCGAGATAGACACCCGCCGGCGCGAGATAGAGGTGCCAGCGTTGGCGGAGGACTTTCGAGAGAGTCGCCTGTGGCTCGACTTGCTGGGACAGGGTGCTCTGTCGGTGTTGCTCGAAGAGCGGGCCACGGAGGTGGCGGTCCATTTGCGCACTGTGGTCCCGTGAAGGGCCGCTAGACAAGGGGCTGGAGAGCTGCCTAGGAACGATCCTAGGAACGAGCCTAGGGAGCTGTCTGGGCCCACGGTCTGGGGTGCGCAAAGTGCGGCGTGAGGTAGGGCTTCAAGAGCGCCCCAGACCGTGGCCAAGACTGCGGCTCAGCAGGTTGGCAAGAGAGCCACTGACCCGGGGCTTGACGGACCGCTCCGATTTGGCTGCAATCCGGCCCACATCCAATCGATGCCCGGATGGTGGAATTGGTAGACACGCTAGGTTGAGGGCCTAGTCCCGGTCATACGGGGTGCAGGTTCGAGCCCTGTTCCGGGCACCACTTTTCGACGCTCAACCCTCCTCAGCACCAACATCCAAGAGAATGGCACCAAATGCGGCCATTTCCTTTGACGGCGGTTGCGGGGTTTAGCTAAAAAACTCGACGTAATTCGTAGTACGAACAAAACGATGGCTCACCGGAACCATCGACAGGTCGCGGGGTGGAGCAGTCCGGTAGCTCGTCGGGCTCATAACCCGAAGGTCGCGGGTTCGAATCCCGCCCCCGCTACCATTTTTCTCCGTATGCTCGGCAGGCGCCTACGCGTTTTCAGCGAGTTCCGCCTGGTGTGCTGACGAGGCCCTGAGTCCCCCACGGCGTAGTCTCTCGCCCCTTGCGGCTCGGCGGCTCGGCGGCTTGCGCGGCGCCGGAATCCCTCCCCAGGCGTGCTGCGGCTCAAGCTCCTAAGCTTGGACGCCCTCAGCTGTCAGGCTGCGAGTCGGTGGGCTGCGTGGGACTCGGCCGGCCTCGCGGATGGAGCCAGCCGGAGAAGAGCCCCGTGAGCCTGGGGAGCACAATCCAGACCATGATCGTGACCGACACGAACAGTGACGTCAGGACCTGAAGCGGTTCGGGGAAACCGGAGAGCAGCGGGACCAAGGTGAGGTTGAGCAGCAAGACGACCGGATAGAGCCCGAGCAGGACCAGGGTCGCGGTCTTGTAGCGGGGAGGAAGTTGGGCTGCTCCCTGGTCGGGAAGCGTGAACCAGCGCTCCATACCGGCGAGAGACATGACCTCCTCGCGGCAGATGTCGATGGAGCGGAGCTTCGCCAGCCAGCCGTCTCTCTCTGTGGAGTGAATCCACAGCTCTAAGTTCTCAGTCGAATCGAACTGCGTGATCGCAATGTACTGGTCACGGCCTTCGGAGGGGCGCAGGATCGTCGTCCCTTGGTTTCCTGTGAAGCGCGAGGCCATCTGCGAGATGCCGGCGAGCCATTCCTCGTACTGGACCTCGAAACCCGCTCGAATGTTGCGAGAGAAGATCGTGGTGACGGGGGAGGGGACGGGCGTCTGCATCAGCACCAACCGTAAGTTGAGTGTATGGATCTGAGCGGCCCATCAAGGCTCAGATGACCCTCTTCGAGCTGCCCGCTGCTCTGTCGAGTAGAGCAGTGGACGTCGTTGTACCGGATCATGGGTTCAGCCGGTGGTTGAGATTGACGCACGCCGTGCCTCACTGATCGCGCAGCTCTCCAGCGTCTTCACCAAACCACCCTCGCGTCTTCAGGCAGAACTTCACCAAGCCGAGCATCAGCGGCACTTCGATCAACACGCCGACCACTGTGGCGAGGGCTGCGCCGGACGATAGCCCGAAGAGCATGGCTGCGGTGGCGATGGCCACCTCGAAGTGATTGCTGGCGCCGATCATGGCGGTGGGTGCTGCGTCCGCGTAACGGAGCTTGCAGACCTTCGACATGAGATAGCCCAGGGCGAAGATCAGCAGGGTTTGCAGGGTGAGCGGGACGGCGATCCACAGAATGGTGAGGGGGTTGTTGAGGATCACCTCTCCTTTGAAGGAGAACAGCAGCACCAGGGTGAGCAGCAGGGCGCTGATGGTGATGGGGGTGAGCACAGGTATGAAGCGCTCTTTGAACCAGGCTTCTCCCTTGGCGGCGAGGATCCAGCGGCGGGTGAAGAAGCCGGCGGCCAGGGGTAGGGCGACGTAGACGCCGATGGAGAGCAACAGGGCTTGCCAGGGCACGGGCAGGCGGCCGACTCCCAGGAGGTATCCGCCGAGCACGCCGTAGAGCACGAGCATGGCCAAGGAGTTGATCGCCACCATCACTAGGGTGTGGCCGGCGCTGCCTCGGGCCAGGTAGCCCCAGACCAACACCATGGCTGTGCAGGGGGCCACTCCCAGCAAGATGCAGCCTGCCAGGTAGCTGCGCCACAGGGGGATTTGCAGCCACTTGATGCCGTCCACGAGCACCACTTGTCCCGAGCCGTAATCTGCCCCCAGGGGTAAGTCGAGGCCGAAGGGCAGCTTGACCAGATCGGTGGCATCCGGGCCGATGAACTCGAGGAACACAGTGCCCAGGAAGAAGCTGGAGATGGCCAGCATGGTGAAGGGCTTCACGCACCAGTTGATCACCAGGGTCAGCAAGACCGGGCGGGTGCTCTTGCCCGCCGCGACCACTTCAGTGAAGTCGATCTTCACCATGATCGGGTACATCATCAGAAACAGGCAGACGGCAATGGGGATCGAGACCACCGGCGCCCCGCCCACGTCGAGGGTCATGCCGTCGAGGGCTTGCGCGAACCCTGGCGCCAGGTGTCCCAGGGCGATGCCTGCGGCCATGCACAGGAAGACCCACAGGGTGAGCAGTCGCTCGAAGCCGTGCATGCGGCGCTCGGAGCTGGGGTGATCGGTGCTGGGACATTCAGACATGGTTGAGCTCGGGGCGCGTGCGCGGGCGGGATCGTGGTCGGGTGGCGAGGGGTGAGGTGGTGAGGCGGTGAGGCGAGAGGCGCGTTAGCTGTCGCAGGGGGCACAGTCGTCAGTGGGAGCGCAGCTCGGTTGGCAAAGCTCTGGGCGACCTTGGCAGCAATCCTGGGTGATGAACTCCAGCAGCCCGTGGATTCCCGAGACGCTGAGCCCATAGAGGATCGAGCGTCCTTCCCGGCGGGACTGGATCAGCCCGGCGTTGACCAGCTGTGACAGGTGAAACGACAGCGTAGGGGGGGCTAGCCCCAGCTCTGTGGCAATCTCCCCGGCGGGCACTCCCTCGGGGCCGGCCTTCACCAGTAAACGAAAGACTTCCAGGCGGGACTCGTGCGCTAGGGCAGAGAGAACGGCGGCTGCCTCTTTAGTTTCCATAGTTCTATAACTATCGAAATATAGGGCTGGCCGCAAGGCTCTGAGGACTTCTTGGCGGTGTCCGCTCGGTTGAATTGATCTTTAACGCAACCAATTGGTTGCCTTCGTGGCCTCTCTGGGTTATGAAATGCGCAACCGTTGAGTTGCCTTCCCTTTGAGCCTGGAGCATGCACATGAGTTCGCCGAACACTTCGAGCACGGACAGCATCCGTAAGCAAATCACTTTGCGCGCCTCGCGATCTCGGGTCTGGCGGGCGCTCACGGACTCGAGCGAGTTCGGTCAGTGGTTCGGCGTGGCGTTCGAGGGACCGTTCCGCGTGGGTGAGAAGATCTCAGGGCAGATCACTCACAAGGAATGCGACCACATGATTTTCGACGCCTGGATTGATCGCATGGACGCCGAAGACACCTTCGTCTTTCGCTGGCAGCCCCAAGACATCTCCGAGGGCGTGGACAAGTCGAGCCAGCCCTCCACGGTGGTCACGTTCGTTCTCGCGGACGCAGACGACGGCACCCTGCTCACGGTGACAGAGTCCGGCTTTGACGCCCTCCCAGAATCGAGCCGCATGGAGGTCTTCTCCCGCAACGAAGGTGGCTGGACTGCGCAGATGGACAACATCCGGAAGCACGTCGATGCCTAAGCGATTCTCGGAGGCTCGGGTGCTCGACGCGGCACCGCTCTTTGCGGCGTTGGGCGACGTCACGCGCTTGGGGCTGGTGGTGCGCCTGGCCGCTGGCGGGCCCGAGTCGATCGCCGGTTTAAGCGCGAGCGCCCACGTGTCGCGCCAGGCCATCACCAAGCACTTACACGTGCTGTCTGATGCTGGCCTGGCGCACAGTTTTCGTCGAGGTCGGCAGCAGATCTGGGAGCTGAGGCCGGACCGACTCGGCGAGGCCCACGACTACCTCGACCGCATCGGTGTGCAGTGGGACGCAGCTCTCGAGCGGCTCAAAACTTTCGTGGAGGAGGACTGACCTAGCAGCCAGTGCGTAAAGTGCCGTGATGGCGAGTGGGCCTCGGTGGTGCCAGATCGAGACGACGAACCGC
>JBLIMM010000083.1:0-15146 GCA_047638635.1 Pseudohongiellaceae bacterium
GCAGTCCTTCGTGGGCGAGGCCCGCAGCGCCGAGTCCGCTGAGCTCGTCGTAGGCCAGGGCCAAAGCCTCGTCGGCAAGGTCATCTCGGGCGATGCGCTCGCTCAGCGCAGCCAGGCCATCGTCGATTTTCGATCGAATCAAGCGAGACTGCACGCCCTGTCCTTCTTCAGCAAAGCTCGTCTGAGCGAAGTCTTCGTGCAAGCGCTGGCTCAACTGGGTCACCTGGTCAAGGTCACCGGCCCGAGCCGCAACGTCTTGCATGGAAAGCAAACGACGCGGTGTCCACCACGAACCTTCGAGCCACACGCCAGCTGCGAAGAGCAGCGCTATGGCTGTGACCAACGCAACTCCGCGGTGCTGCCTCACCATGCGCAAGCCGCGGCGCACGAAGCCTGGCGAGCGGGCGTGCACCGGGCCGTACTCCAAGAACGCCGTGAGGTCTTGAGCCATCTCACCGGCGCTTTCGTAGCGACTGCCGATGTCCGGCGCCATGGCTTGAAGACAAATCGCTGCCAAGTCAGGCGGCACATCCGGCCGTAGTTTTCGTAGGGCAGTGGGATGCCCGGCCAAGATTCTCTCGAAGACTTCGTGAAGCGTTCTGCCAGAGAAGGGCGGCCGACCACAGAGGCAGCGATACAACGTGGCACCCAGGCCGTAAACGTCAGTGGCCGGGCAAATGTCGCCGCCACGCCCTGACACCTGCTCGGGAGACATGTACTCAGCCGTGCCTAAGGCGTCGTCCCCTAAGGTCAACACCGTCTGGGACAGGTCGTCGTGAGCCAGACCAAAGTCGAGCAGCTGTGCCTTACCTTGGGCGTCCAACATGATGTTGCGGGCGTTCACATCTCGATGGACAACGCCCTTGCAGTGAGCGTGATCGAGAGCCCAAGCCAGCTCGCGGAAGATCGACGCCATTTGACCGAAGTCGAACAACTCACCATCGTCAAGCAGCTCACGCAGCGTGCGCCCGAGCACCAACTTCATGGCGTACCAAGGCTCCTCACCACTCAAGTCAGCCGAGAGAATCGGCACAATATTCATGTGATCGAGGCGGCCGATCACTTCGATCTCTCGGCGAAAACGATTCAGCCGCAGCTCACTCGCCGCAGAACGAGCGAGCAACTTGATCGCCACGCGACGCCCGGGCACTGACGTTTGCTCGGCTTCGAAGATCACGCCCATGCCACCGCGGCCGATTTCCCTCAGCAAGCGATACTCACCCAGCATGGTCCCTGAAACGGGCAAGCCGGTGGGTTCGACACTCAACTGAGATTGCAGCTCATGCAGAACATTTCGGGCAGCATCCGTTCCTGCTTCATCCACGAACGCGCGCAGGTGCCGGTCGAGTTCGTCCCCGCCAGAACTTGTTGAGTCTCCCCGACTCAACCTGCCTCGCCCTGCGAAGACATCTCGACCAACTGGCGCAAGCGACGGCAAGCCCGCTCATAGCGCTTGCGCACCGTCGCCTCTTGCTCCCCCAAGCGGTCGGCGATCGTGCGAAAGTCGTCCCCTGCGAGCTTCTGGCGGATCACGTCACCGTAAGGCCGGGGCAACTGTTTCAGTAGCCGATGCAGCCAGCGGGACTGATCATCCCGAGTGACGTCGCCCATGGACTTCTTGTCAGCAGGGTCCAGCACTAACTCGGGGCCGAGCTCCCCAGCCATCGACTCACCGGCCAAGCGCTTCATCGACCGGGCCGCGTCACGAATAACCCACTCGGCGGTGCGCAGTAAACGCGCGCGAAAGATTCCCAGGGTCCCCTCATCTGGGAGGCTGTGCAGCCCTTTGAACACACGCACGAACGTCTCTTGGCACAGGTCAGCGTGAGAGATCTTGCGGCCGAGGCCAAGGCCTACATGACGACGCATGTAGCCCTTTAAATCATCGGCGAAGGCCAGCTGCAGCTCTCCACGCGCCGCGTTGCATCCCTCTTTGGCTCGCTGGATGAGTGGGTCCATGACACCCCGACTTGGCCGTAGCTTCTGTGGTGCACATCGCACCGCGCCTTGCCCTCTACGCTGCATCGCAAAGAGCAGCTCGGCAGTATAGACGGCAGAACGCTCAACGGGACCACAGGCTCAGCGACGATCCATCTCCCGCATTCGATACCACTCGTACACGTCCAGCCACGACTGTGATGCATCAAGGTCGCCCGGGCCGATTCTCTCCCCAAAGCGTTCGGCCAACAGCTGCAGGGGATCTTCTTGCTTCAAAGAGAGAGCCCAGCGCCGCCACTCCCCATCCAACGTCGCGAGATCCACCACACTAAAAACATGCTTGTTGGTCTTGCGGAAATTCTTCGACTTCTTGAAGTGCTTCAAATACGTGGGGATCAGCTGCGCCAGCCCCTCGTCGTCGTGCTCCATCAAGAAATGCACCAGGGACTAACCCTGCGCATAGCGAGCCCAGCCCTGCTCGTAATATGCGTCCTGATCGAGATCGAGCAAATCCGCAATGGGCAGAGCGATCTGGTCTTCAAGAATCTGCCGCGTGATCCGTGCGCCGTCGGCATAGACCGCGCCCACGACGATCGTGCCTACTTCGTCACCTCTGGCCGTTGAGAAGTAGTCGCCCAGTCCCTCGTCCAGCCACGAAGGCATAGCCACCCAAGACACGGTGTAACCGTGGAAATACTGATGCCAAGCTTCATGGGCGACTAAGCCCGCGAGATCTTCGGTGTAACGCTCGCTGATCTCCTCGAAGAGTTCCGCGAGCTGCGCACCGTCACGGGATGCGAAAGAGCTCGAGTAGCTGTCCAACAGGCGGATGTTCGCCGAGCCATGGCGGGCGCCATGCAGCACTCCCGTGTCGTAAGCCAGCAACTCTCTCTCGTCTTTGTCGTACCAGGCCACGAACCTTTCGTCTTCGGGGTGATAAGCCAGAAAACCCTCCTGATTAGCGAAGACCTTGATCACGAAATGCAGCAGTTTTCTGCGCGCCGGCAGCAGCTCGCCGTAGACCTCGAGCATGGCCTCCGCATGAACGCCCACAGCACCAGCCAACCGTTCGCCCGCCGCGCACTGCACCTGGTAATGGTCTGTCTCGTGAATCACCCAACCCTCGGGGGCAGACCCAGGCTTCCATGGGCCAGGACGCACCTGATCGCCCGCCCACGAAGGCCACAGCAGTCCCAGGGCAATTACGACAGCAACCGCGTTCGAGGACAGGACCGAAGTGATCACCATGGCAACGCAAATCAACGGGGCTCTGAGAACACACGGGCTAGAAGATCAGTGAAGGAAAGCAACCAAGAGCTGGCGCCCTCCAGGTGTGCAACCCTCCCCAGGCGCTGCACACGGTCCACTGGAGCCGCACGGTAGCATCCGCAGAATCTGGCTCAGGTGAGCCCCCCCTGAGGCACTGTTGCGCAGCCTTGCTAGAGTGTGCTCGCCATTCGGCCAGCGGCGTTTTCACGGAGTGTAAGAGCACAAACGTCCATGAATCATCGTCACGGAAAGCTCACCATGAAGCGAACGGGATGGGCCCTCTGGGCGGCTCTCTTCAGCGCCGGCTGCGCGATGAACTAGCTTCCACCGGCTGACGTGGCTCCTCGTCAGGAAAGCGAATCGCCCGCCGTAGTGGCCACCCTCGCCGCCCGCGAGCAAGCAGCGCCGGAACAACATCCCGGCCAAGCCCCTGGCGCCACCACTGGGAACGCCGAGCCCGCAGAAGAGCCAGAGGGCATCGCCGCTGCGAACGCCGAGCCCGCAGAAGAGCTAGAGGGCATCGCCGCTGCGAACGCCGAGCCCGCAGAAGAGCCAGTAGAGGATGTCGCCACTGCTCCCGAGCAGCCAGCGGACCAAGTTCCCGCAGAGAGCCCTCCCGAAGCTGCCGTCGAGATGGCGACGGCTGTCGACCCAGCGAGCGAACGCGCTGTCGAAGATGTCGTTCCTCCCGGCAGCTCCCCGCCAGTGAAGGCGCCGGTTGCCAAGCCT
Source organism: Pseudohongiellaceae bacterium (assembly GCA_047638635.1). GTDB lineage: Bacteria > Planctomycetota > B15-G4 > B15-G4 > B15-G4 > CAZIAK01. The sequence goes on from JBLIMM010000083.1 coordinate 3,937, forward strand.
CTTCTGGTGGCGGCCGAACAAGAACCAACGCCCCGGCAGGCGGAGGCTCAGCCCGCAGCACTCTTCCCTGCGAGCGGCCCCATCCTCATTGCCAAGGATGGCTCGGGTCATTTCGAAAGCATCGCCCAGGCGATCTCCGCTCGAGTCCTAGGCCGTGAGTTATTGGTCGGCCCTGGCGTCTACAAGTCGCCCCTGGTCTTGCCCTACAAAGTGATCATCTCAGCACAGCGGGGTCGCGTGATCATTGACGGAGGAGCTGCACCGGCCATCGCCCTGAACGCCGTCACCCAAGTCACGCTGCGCAATCTTGAGCTGGTCAGTTCTTCCACCACTCTCTCTCTGGGACAAGGGCAACTCGTCCTGGAAGGCTGCACGGTGAAGGGCCGACCGGGAGCGGTGTTGGTGTCCACCACATCGGCGAGCAGCCAGCTGGTCTTGCGCGAATGCCTCTTGAGCGTGGGGCCGGCCACAGCCTTCGCCCTACATCCCCAGAGCAGTGGCGTCATCAGAGATTCCGCCGTGCGCTGGAACCCGGGCAACCCTCAACCGCTCACGGCTGCAAACACGCTGCCCAACATCATCGTCGATAGCTGCATCGTCGGCTCGCGTCCCGTTCTCGAGAAGACGGTGCTGTCGAAACTCCTTGCCGACGGGCAAATCGGCAGCGGACAACTGCCCCTGCGAGTCAACGTCAACCCCAGTGCTTGGCCGCCGTGGGCCATCCCAGGAAAGACGCATTTCGACAACCTTCCAGACGCTTTGTTGGCAGCACAGGAGGGCGGCACCATCGAACTGGCACCCGGGCGCTACGAAGGATCGGTGCACCTGCGCAAGTCGCTCCACCTGCGAGGTCTCGGCGCCCCCGGCAGTGCTGTGCTCGCCGCCCGTGGCGCCCCTTGCCTCACGCTCACCACGGCGAGCCAAGTGCGACTGAGCGGGCTCCGCATCGACGGCAACGCTCCTTCGAACACTGCGGCGGTCGTGCTGTCTCGCGGCGCCTTGACCATGGAGAACTGCACCGTGAGCAACCCCAGCGGTCACGGCGCCATGGTGCGAGGCGGTGCGCTGGCTGCCACTCTCGACTTCGCGGGCGGACGCATCGCATGCAACGAGCGCCCGCTCTATGTCACCGGCCCGAACAGCGTGGCTAACCTGCAGCAAACCACTCTGACCACAGACATCATGGGCCTGTTTGTCACAGACGGCGGCACCATTCGCGCCCTGGACACAGACATCAACTCGCAGCTCCTAGGGATGCAGATCATGGGGCCGGACGCTCAGATCCTGTTGAACCGCTGCACCGTGACACATGCCAGGGACGTCTTGCGTCTTAGCGACGGCGCTCAACGGGGACAGCTGCTCACCCAAGACCTGACCATCGTTTCACTCCCGGCGAGCGACGAGCAACCAGAAGACCATGGGGGCTATGTTCAGAATCGCGACCGTTTGCCTGGGGGCCCTCTGCCTAGCTTGGGCGTTGCAGATGCACTTCGAAGGTGTCGCCGATCAACTCATCGGCGGCGACCAAGAACACACTCTGCGCGTCGCCCTCCAGCACGACTACGGCGAGATTCTCAGCGACTACGACAGCTCCGACAATTCCATCCCGCTCACACTCTACGGCCGCCTGCCCATAGAGCACGGCGGCCTGACCGAAATGGGCATGCGCCTGCCCATCATGATCTTCGACGTGAGCTTGCTGCTGGCGCCGCTCTTGCTCCTGCGACGCTTGGGCTTGGCCACAACCGCGGCGACAATGCTCTTGCTCGCTTGCTGTCCCCTGGTGATTCACTACGCGGTCGTGGTGCGCCCATACACGCCGGCCACAGTCTTCACCTTTCTAGCGTTCATCGCTTGGGACCGTTGGCTGCACGGGACAACCCACCCCAAGACCAATACGGGGTTGCCCTGGGCCGGCCTTGCCTTCGCAGTCTGCGGAGCCTTGGCAATATTCTGGCACCTGTACTGCCTCGTGCCCATAGCCACCTTGCTGCTCCTCGCAATCACCGGCGCTGCGGGTCCTCGCCCTCCCTGGCGAAAGTTGCTGCTCGTCTCGACCCTGTGCGCTGCGCTCGTAGCGCTGCTCTTGAGCCCCGGTTTTTCGGGGCTCATCGATCACCGACTCAACAAGGTGGGTTCCGCCACGAACTTCTGGGAGTCGAGCCAGCACAGCTAGTCCATGTTGTTCGGGCTGCTCCCACTGGCCGGCTGGATCTTTTTGCCCCTTCTGGCCACTGGTGCTTGGAGCCTTTGGCAACGGACGCCCATCCTCGCGAAAGGCGCCCTCGCTCTGCTCATCGCTCAGTTCGTAGGTCTTTGGATCAGCAAGCCCGTGGGCCTCACGGGAGTCTTGGGACGCTACTACCTCATGGTTTGGCCCTTGGCCCTGATGCTCGCCGCCGCAGGTATCACAGCGTCGGTTGAGTTCCTTACCGCAGCGCTTCGTCCGCGGGGCGAGCCGCGTTCACCAGGAGCTGCCGCTGAGTTTCTAACGGTCGCCATCGCTGTAGGCTTGGCCGTGCAACTCCCGCTGCGAAGCCCGATGAAACAGTTTCTCTCCGAGCCTTCGAGTTTTCGCACGAGCAAGATGATGCTCAATCTCTACGACCACATGGCTCGCAGCGATTCGTTCGTGCTGCAGACGATCATGCAAGACCCAGACGGAGGCGAGCTGGTCTTGATCGGCCCCATTCTTCCGGTGAGGCATTGGTCTCGCTACATGGATGTAGAGTTGCCCGGCAAGCGGGTTCAGCTCGCCACCCGGCGCAGCGCCAAGTGGCGCGAGCAGGGCATTCGCCTAGAACATGAGCTGCCACTCCACGACATGGACGCCCTACGAAGCACTGGCGCCCAGTACTTTGTGGCCAACCTGGCTGAAACGCCGGCGGCACTCCTCGAGGTTCTGCGGAAGCAGTTTGGGCCACCCGTCTGCTCCGACGAGCGGGACGCCCTGTTTCTGCTGAACGCCTCGCCCTGACCACCGGTCCTTCTGCGGGGCGCCGTCCCGTGCTCGACAGTCAGCTGCCGTCTTCGCACCCCAGTTGCCGGAGCAGCCCGTTGACCTTGGCGCCCCGGAACGCAGCCATGGCTCCAAAACCAGCACCGCCGAGACCGAGGACCGAGCCTCCGATCCCACCCACCATGGCGTTGCTCTCTGGGGCGAGAACAGCCATGGCAAAAGCCACTGCCATCCCGACCGATCCGGCGAGTCCTAGGCCGTAGAAGCCCCAAGCCCGAAACCGTCGGTGGTTAGCATAGGCGCGGGCCAGTTCGGCTGACCCGCCGGCGTCCCGAGGTTCGGCTTCGCTGCGCACAGCCCGGGCTCCCCAGGCGAAACTTGGCCACCAGGTCACGCTTGCCAGCACCGAGGCATGCAGCCCTTCCGTCACACTCCAGATGGTGATGGTCAACGAGATCGCATAGAGACACCAGCCCACAGTCCACGCGGCTCGAGGCAGCATGGCAGAGCTGTCCAGGTGTCGCGGTGAAAGGGACGCGCTGCGTTCGGGCTTGTCCTTCGTGTGCACTGTCTGCCACCCGGGATCACGGGCAGCCATGGCCGGACCAGCGAAGCCAAACCAGAGCCAGAAGAAGGCGAACATGCTGAAACCCTGTGTCCAAAGAGAGAACGCCGAAGGGGGCGCCTCTTCACTTCCCCCGAGAACCCAGAGCGCCGCGCCGTGAACCAACAACGCTACGACGGTGAGGCCATACAGCCGCCGGGCCTTGGTAGCCGCCTCTTGAGGGACCGAGCCCGCGCGCACCGCGGTGCAGCGAACGATCAAGGCGGGCATCCCAATCATCATCACCGGGAACAACACTTCGAACGAAGTCAGCATGGGTCTTTCTCCAGCCAGATCTGCGAAAGTTCTTCTTCGATCAAGGCGCTGGCATCACCACGATCGAGGCCCGCAAGGCGCAAGTCCGCCAGGGCGTTGCGCAGGGACTGGGCCAGGGCCGCTCGAGCCCCCGCCGGGTCGGCGGCCCCCCGCTCTTGTTCAGCGGCCACCACCGTGCCGCGACCGCGCACTGTGGAGACCAAGCCCGTGGCCTCCAGGGCGCGATAGGCCCGGGAGACCGTGTTCATATTGATGCCCAGGTCTGCAGCCAACTGGCGCACCGTGGGCAACGCGTCGCCGGTGCGAACCTCTCTGCGAGCAATGGCGCAGCGCAAGCCGGACACCAACTGGTCGGCCAGAGGCATGGGAGAGTCGAGTCGAATGGTCAACATGCGAGTGAATGTATCACACATTGATACAAACGACAGAAAGAGCCTCTGTCGTAGGGATGAAGAGGTTCTAGGCACAGAGATCTAGAGGCTTGAGCCGAGCAGCCGCTCGACGAACCCCTCCAGAACGGACTCCATCTCAGCTCTCTCGAACAGGTCGAGCGACACGGTCAGTTCGATGGCCACCCGGCCGGAGATAGCCAAAGCCGTCAAGATCGGCGGCTGGCCGAAACTCGTCGCAGAAGCCCAGACGCAGGCCTCGTTCAAACGAGCGAACTCTCGACGAGCGCCCAGGTTGCTCATCACGCAACTGCTGCTTTCGAACGGCCCTCGGTCCACGAGTGGCTTGCCCGCCCCTGCGCGCAACTGCTCGCGAAACTGCTGCTCATCTTTGAGCGGCATGTCAGCCAAACGGGTAGCGCCTGCGGGCACGCCCCGATGAAACCAGCGCAGGGCTCCATCGGCTTGAGCCGCCAAGTCTTGCGCCCCGCTGATGTCGCTTGCACCGTCCGGGCTTGCACTGTCCGGGCTTGCTGCGCCGGCGCCCCCACGAACGTCAGCGCGCTTGAGCCGAGCAACCATCCCACCGGTGTGATTCCCCGGGTCAGAGCGGGACACCCCTGGCCGAGAAGCCAACAAGTCTGCTGGCATGACCACGCTCACCTGATCCGCAGCCGGCCGACGACCGAGCCACTCAGCGGACAACGCCGACAGCATCATCGACGTCACAGAGCGCCCTGCCTCCCGAGCGGCCGCCACTAAGGTCCGGCTTTGCTCTTCGCTCAACACCCGACGCATCCGCGCGAAACCCCGCACCATGGGCAAGCCCGGACGACCGTCGGACAGATCGACAATCTTGGTGGGCCCGTCCCGCTTGACCTGCTTCAGAAAGCTGCGGATCCAAGCCAGGCTCCAGAAGGTCTCACGGCACACCTGGGCTGCCCGACGCCAACCGGCGGGACGCGCCGGGGCCGCAGCCAACTCAGCAGGGGCATCCCCCAGCCAAGAGAGCAGGTCGTCCCCCCAAAAGAGCAGCCCTTGGCCGTTGGTCAGCAAGTGACTGATACGCACTTCGAGGCGGCGTGGCTCCACGAGACGCACACGATATGGCAGCACCGAGTTGATCGGGTGAAAGACCTCTGGTGTCTCGGGTTCAGCGCTCGTCATGCAGATCAGCTGTTGGGCCAGCAGCGGTTGCAGTTGCTCATCGTCGAGGCGCTCCCAACCGTGTCCTTTGTCTACAGGTTCGAGCCGTAAGCGGCTGCGCAACGTGGACCGAGCACGGACCTGCCGCTCGTAAGCCCGCACCAGTGCTCGTTCATCAAGGGCCTCCCGCAACTCCATAGTGAGCAGCAGGTCGCTGGCCCCCACCAAGTCTTCGATGGTCTGGAAGAACAACGCACCCACACGGGCTGAATCCATTAAGACCCTACAGGCAGCACAAGGGGATTGGACTTCACGCTATAGATGCCGTCGACTGCCACAGCCTGAAACGCCGCCGAGGTGAGCCCGGCCACGTTGGCCGGCACGGCTAACGGGAGCAAGGCCGCTCCTTCCGCATCTGCGGTCAACACGCCGAACAGTGGCACGCCTCGGGGGTTTCCGCCCAAGGAGAACGGAGCCAAGTCGAGGCACAGTGTCCCGCTGAACAAACAAGGCCCAACGCCCAAGCCAGCGAGGGACACAAAGTAAGCCACCGGCTGGTTCGGTTCGGCGCCAATGAACCACAAGAAGCTCGTTTGCCCGGGCGCGAGCGGACTCCCCTGAAGCAACAGCTGACAGTCATCAGGGACGCTGTCGTTGTTGGCGTCAAAGGCCGTGCCGCCGGCGATTTCAGCGCTGTCTGACAGACTATCGCCGTCGCAATCAGCAAAGGGCACCACCCGGTAAACGCTGCCCAGTTGGGACACCAACAGCAACTCACCGCTCCCGTCCAGACCAAACGACGACACGAAAGCCAGCGGCGAGCCATCGGGAGGCAGCAACTCTTGAGAGTGATCTTGCAGGTCGATCGCCCCCACACCGTTCTGTCCATCGAACGAAAACACTCTGGGATCGCAGTAGTCCGTGAAGAAGTAGCGACCCTGGTGTCCGACCAAGTCTTGGCCGCGAGAGACGAAGCCACCAATCACCGCGCATCCCGGGGAGTGAAAGTAATCGAAGAGCGGGTCAGTGAACGTCGCAGCGGGACAGCTGCAGCCTGATTGTCCCGTGCAGAAGCTGCCCTCTTTGCAACGCCAACCGAAGTTCTGTCCGGCACTGCCCCCAGGAATGACGTTGACCTCTTCGACGGTGTCTGCGCCCACATCGCCGATGAACAGCGTGCCCGTGGGCAGGTCGATGGAGAAGCGCCAAGGGTTGCGCAGGCCGTAGGCGAAGATCTCCTCCCGGGCGCCGGCCAGCCCCACAAAGGGGTTGTCCGCTGGGACGCTGTAGGGGTTTCCGCTGTCCACATCGAGGCGCAGTATCTTGCCGAGCAAGCTGCTGAGATCTTGCGCATTGTTGAATGGGTCGAGCGGCCCACCGCCGTCACCGGTGCTGATGTAGAGCATGCCGTCCGTGCCGAACTGCATCATGCCCCCGTTGTGCTCTTTGAACGGCTGACCCATGGACAGCAACAGCCTGCCAACTGGCATGGCCACGTCGGGGTTACTAGGGCTCCCGTGGTAGCGCTCCAACTTGGTCGCCCCATCCAGCCCGTTGTAGAAAACGAAGAAGCGCCGGTTGTTCTCGTAGTTCGGGTGAAACACGAGCCCCAACAACCCCCGCTCGCCGCTACCGAGCACGACGGCTGACAGATCGAGAAACGGCGTGGGCTGCAGCACCCCATTCTTGGCGAGACGAATCATCCCCGAATAGAGTTCGAGGACAAACACTCGTGAAGCATCCCCCGCAGGAGCAGTGGCGTAGACCGGGATGTTCAACCCGCTGGCCACGACCTCAAGGCTCAGGGCCACAGGGGCGGAGCCCTCCTCTGCTGAAACGGAAGCCGACAGCCCCAAGATCAGCAGCAGGCCAAGGAGCAACTCAGCAATCTGTTTGCACAGGCGGGCCGACATCAACGCAAAGCTCGCGCCGGAGACGGCAAGGGCAGAAACAGCCGGGGTCATAGTCTCTCTCATCGGGGGGAGGCCCCGGCGTGCCTACGTGCACTGGGCCTGGGGGTGCGCAGTCTGAGCGCCGTCGGGGCTGCTCATGATCACAAGGAGAGCCGGGGCCGTCTTCCCAGAAACCTGACGGGGAGTTAATCTCCCCGGTCCTGGCCTCCCTGGCCTGCCAACACTCTGATCGGAAGGCTGCTGACTGTGTCCCAAGCTCTGCGCGATGTGCCCTATATGGGCGTCATCTTTGTGGTCGCCGAAGCTTCCAAGCTCGGCTTTGAGAACGGGCACCCCGACTGGTGCAACCTGGGGCAAGGACAGCCTGAAGTCGGCGAAATGGCTGGAGCGCCCCCTCGCATCTCCTCCGTGGAGCTGCGCCCGGAAGACCACGCCTACGGCCCCCTCGGTGGCACCCCTGAGCTTTGCGGCGCCGTCGCCGGGCACTACAACCGGCTGTATCGCAAGGGCAAGAGCCAGTACGGGCCCCAGAACGTGTCCATTGCCCAGGGCGGCCGTTTGGCCCTGTCCCGCACCATGGCGGCCTTGGCCCCGAGCAACGTGGGCTACCAGTTGCCGGACTACACCGCCTACGAGGACATGCTCGAGCTGCACATGGCCCGCACCACCGCCATGCCCGTGCGCACCCACGAGGCCGACGGCTTTCGGCTGACCTCCGCCGAGTACGAGCGGGCGGTCATCGACTCGGGGCTCTCGAGCTTTGTGATCAGCAACCCCTGCAACCCCACGGGCGCCGTCATTGCCGGGGACGAGCTGCAGCGCTTCATCTCCATCTCTCGGGATCGTGACTGCACCCTGCTCCTCGATGAATTCTACAGCCACTTCATCTACTCCAAGGGCCAAGACGGCACCTGGGGACCTGGGAGCGGCCCCGTCAGTGGCGCCGCCTACGTAGATGACGTCGAGAAGGACCCGGTGTTGCTCTTCGACGGACTCACCAAAAACAACCGCTACCCCGGGTGGCGCTTGGGCTGGATCGTAGGCCCTTCCGCCATGGTCGAAACCATCGGCCGGGTGGCCTCAGCCATGGATGGCGGCCCGTCCCGCATCGCCCAACGGGCAGCCCTCGAGGCGCTGCAGCCCGAGGTCATCGACCAGGAGACCACCGCGGTCCGCCAGGTCTTCGCCGCCAAGCGCAACCTGATGGTGAAACGCCTCTCCGAGATGGGCGTGCGCTTCGCCGCTGAGCCCGCCAGTACCTTCTACGTGTGGGGTTGCCTCGACCAACTCCCCGCCCCGCTCAACGACTCCATGACCTTCTTCCGCCGGGCTCTCGAGCACAAGGTGATGACGGTCCCCGGTGCGTTCTTCGACGTGAACCCCGGCAAGCGCCGGGCGGGACCGTCCCCCTACACACAATGGATGCGCTTCTCGTTCGGCCCCGACATGGACAACGTGATCATGGGGCTCGACCGGCTGGAGGCCATGGTGGCTGCGGCGAAGTAGGGCTGGGCGGGGGGGGCTGGGCTTTACAGTTCGCCCTCGGGCAACCACGCATCCCAGACCAGCTCTTGCCTGGGGGAGAGGCTGACCCGCCCGCTGGCCAGTGACTCGGACGCAGCTCCCTCGAGGGCGGCGGCGCCTCGCCAGGTGCTGCTGTATTGCCTGACGAACACGTCGTAGTCCCCCGGGAGCAGGCCCGGGAACGCGAAGTGACCGCCCTTCATCGCCTTGGCACTGAGCCAATGGTCGTAATCCGGTGTGTCCCCCACACGGAGGACATGCACCCAGACTTGTTGATTCGGGGTCCCTCCGGACGCGGTCCGTACCACGCCGCTGAGCGCTGCGCCCCGCTCCAATGCAAAGGACACGACCTCCACCGGGAGAGTGTTCTCAACGAGCTCAACGTGCAGCGGAGCACTCTCCAAGAAACGGTCGTCTGTGACGGAGATCTCCCAGCCCCCGGGGTAAAGGCTGTGGGCGCTGACCGTCCCGTCGCCGCCGGTTCCTCTTTTGAGAGAGATCCATCGCCGATTACTCGCGGCCCCGTCGCCCAGAGGAAGGAACTTCACCTCGGCCCCGACGACCGGCTCTCCAGACAAGGCGTCGTTCACCCGCACGATGAAGCTGTGATCGCCGAAGCTCAGGTCGGCCACCGTGGCACCGCCCGCCACCGCGGTCACCGGCACCCAGGCCGTCCCACCCCGTTCACTGTGCGTCGCAGTGAGACGTCCCTCGCTCGTGGCAGGCAACGCCAAGGTGAACTGACCCGCCAGATTGGTGAGCGTCGACCCTTTCACCGGGCTTCCGCGAAAGCTGATCTGAGCGCTGGGAACAGGCTGACCGTTCCAGGTGACCCGCCCAGTGATCAGCGCTTCTTCGGGCAGGGTGAACAGATGCTCATCGAGCTCCTCGGGTGTCAACGTCAGAACCCGCTTCAGGAGCGGGCTGGCACTCCGCCAGGAACCGCCCACTGTGACCGAAAGCGTGTATTCCCCAGGGCTCAGGCGCTCCAACAAGAAGCGGCCGTCATTTCGGGTCTCTCCCTTTGCGAAGGCATGTGCGCCATCAATCTCTTTGGCCAGAGTGACATTCGCACCCTGAACGGGATTCCCGTCGTGATTCAGCACCAAGCCAAAGAGGGCGCAGTCCCTGTACAGCTGCACATCTTCGGTAAGTGTGTTGTCCCCGGACACCGCGGTGATCGCTCTCCGCTCGGCGATGTAATCGGGCAGACTCACGAGCAGCCCCCAAGGCCGAGGCTCCAATCCCTCCAGGAGAAACAGGCCTCTGGCGTCCGTCTTCGTAACCTGCGGAGCTTGCTCAATCAGATCATCACTCCACCCCTCTGACCGATCACGATTCGCGCTGACCTTCACTCCCGAGAGGGGCTCGCCCGCGCTATCGACAACACGCCCTGCAATCGCCGCCGGCCCTGGGACAGTCACTTCCCGGGAACCCACGTCGCTACCTGGCGGCAGGCCAGGAATCACGAACGACTGGTTGCCGTGGCTGTCGGTCTTTAGGCGCAGCAGCACGTCCTCATCGCAGACAAACTCAATCAAGAACTCCCCAAGAGCTCGCCCCCGCTCGAAGGGCAGCTCTGGGCCCCACTCCAAAGAGAGGGCCCCCATGCGGCGCCGGGCGCTGAAACCTTGAACGGCCAGTGCTTCACCGGTGACCTGATCCACACAGCGAAGCAGCAGCTGCCCTTGCTTGACCAAGCGACATTCCAGCTCACCACGATCCACGAGCACCTCACCGAACACCTGGGGCTCGTACCCCGGTGCAGCCACGCAGATCTCTTCGACCTCTTTCTTCAACCCTCCCAACGTGAAGCGACCGAGCGCGTCGGTGAGCGTCCAACCGTAGCGAGCCTCCTCGATCCCAACTTGAAACTCGCCCATGTTCACGCCACGAGTCACTTCTTGCCATTGTCTATGGATCGATACTTTGTAGGCGTGTTTGTGAAATCCATGAACAGATCGACGCACCTCCGCGCCCGCTAGAGGATGCCCTTGTTCATCCATCACCTTCCCGCTGATCACCCGCCCCCGGGGTAAGACCAAATCGCCCAGGTCCCGTGGCGACACACCGTCCACTGCAAGACCATCCACTGCAAGACCATCCACTGCAAGACCATCCACTGTGGCCGAGAGCCAGCCAGCTGAGCTGAGCTTGAGCTTCACGGGCGCAGCCACAATCGACTGAAACTCGAAGCGCCCTTCCGGGTCAGTGACCACTTCGAACAGCTCCGTTGCCACGAGCGGCAGTCTCAGTCCCCGAGGGAGCCCACCCGGGGTTTCCACTAACGAGTTGACCTTGCCTTCATGGCTGAGGGTCACATCCACACCGGCCAGCGGTGAGCCGAGGGCGTCCACCACCCGACCGAACACCCGGGCCCCGACGTGCATCGGGATCTG
>JBLIMM010000084.1:0-15134 GCA_047638635.1 Pseudohongiellaceae bacterium
TGACGTGGCGAGGACAACGACACAGCATCGAGTGACGCTGGAGGTTATTTTGCAGGCGGTTTCCTGAGCGTTGTGTGATCGCCGTTTGTGTGCACTTTAGTGGGTGATCGCGACTCTGGAGCGTTGTGCGAGCTGCCCGTTTTCTCTACTTGCACCAGGCCGTGAGTTTCTCGACCAACCGCTGCCGGATATCGGGTCGAAGGCTGAACACATTCATGTGGTGGGCCTCGCGCACTTCCCAGAACTCCTTGGGCTCTGTGGCGCTGTCATAGAGTTCACGGCCCTCTGAGATGGGCACGATAGGGTCCAGGGTGCCGTGAATGACGATCAGAGGGATGTCCCCAAGTTGGGCCAGGCTAGCGGCCGGAGCGTGGGTGTCGCATACGAGGCGATTCACCAGGGGAAGCGTCAGTGGGGAGTCGCCGAGGGTCGCGTTGGCCACGGAGACATAGCTGGCGAAGCTGCCGTCGATCACCAAGCCCCGGACTCCCTCCTGGTTGCCCTCGCCAACGAGGGCCGCAGCGATGGCTCCGCCGAGGCTTTGTCCCAGGACCACGATGCGCTCAGGGTCGACGCCGTCGAGGGTGCGCAGAACGTTCAGGGCAGCGTTCGCGTCCCGATGAATGCCGCACCGGGTAGGCGAGCCCTCTGAGAGCCCATAGCCCCGGTAGTCGAAGATGAAGACGTTGAACCCGTGCTGCGTGAGCCAGTGGGTCTGACTCACGTGGCTGGTGAGGTTCTGAGCGTTGCCGTGGCAGTGCAGGATGGTGCCGCGGGCCGCTGAAGCGTCACCTTTCGCGGTGAGAAACCAGCCGTGGAGGGTGGTCCCGTCGCTGCTTTGAAAGAGAACGTCTCGGGCCGGGGTCGGCAGCTGCGTCTTGACGCTGTAGATGGTGGAGTTGGGAAAGTAGAAGAGCGTGTTGGCTAGGTGCAGCGGCTCGACCGCTAGCAGCAGCATCCAGGCCACGAGGGTGGCGATGGCAGCATTGATGAGATGCATGGCGGCGAGCACTCCCGTATGGCTTCTCCGCCGAGGCAGCTAGCTAGCTGCGATGCTCGGCGAGATTGCTGAAACGGGGGGCGAGCCTGGATGTTGCGGCCGCATCTCTGCGGGGCTGACTAGCGGCCACCCCGGCCCATAGGAGCTTCGAACTCGTCCATGGGCTTGAGCCGTTGAATCATCCCACGGTGAATCGTCTCGGTGGATGAGCCGCCTTCGGGTTCTGGCAGGGCCGCTTTGACCAGAGCCAATCCCTGCTCAGGAGACTCTTTGAACTTGCGCACGCAGCTGGCGCAACAGAGCCGCACGAGCTGGTTCCCGTAGAGAACGTCCCGAGGGTTCTCCCCGAGAGGTTTCCCTGTGAGTGGGCAGCTCTTCAGGGGGTAGTCAGTTTTCTGAGCCGCGATGAGCGCTGTGTCGAGGGCTGCGAAGGCAGGCTGAGGGTCGACTCTGAAGGAGTGGATGCAGCGCTTGCAGCAGAGCTTCACCAGCCGGCCGTCCATCATCACGAGCTGAGCGGATTCAGGCAGGGGCTCGTCTGAGAGGGGGCAGGTCTTCAGGGGGTAATGGGGCAGCTGGGCCTGGGCTACGGCTTCGTCGAGGATCTCCGCGTAGTGCTCTGTGTCGCCCGTGAGCTTCTTGACGCATCCCTCGCAGCACAGCCGATAGAGTCTGTTCTCGATGACCAGCTCAACCGGCAAAGCCAGCTGGTCTTCGGTCGCGGCGCTCTGGACCAGGGCCTCGCCGGAGACGATGCAGGCGTCGAGGGGGTAGAACGGCCGCAGCTTCTCTGCCACGCCGTCATCGTCGGAGAAGGCTGCTGGGGACACCATGGTGATGGTGAGCAGGGTGGCGTGGAGTAGGGTCGCGAGCATGGAGGTCTCCGTGGCGTCTTGTCTGTGGGCTGCTGTAGTGGGGTTGTGAGGGCAGGACGATCTCTTACTTGACGATCAGCCCGGCTGTTTGCACTTGCGAGCGCACCGCGCCTTCTTTGAACGCGAGCACTTGGCTGGCGCGCAGGATGGTGCAGCCTTCGAGTCGAGCTGACGATCCGGGTCCCCAGAGTTCGACGGCATAGCGTTCTGTGTCGAAGGTCGAGTTCGTGACTGAGGACGTGGCGCCGTTCATCAAGAAGAGTGCGATGGACTCTCCGGCGAGCAGGCAGTCTTTGAGGAGCAGCGTGGCCTGGTCCCCTGTGCCGTAGACAGCCTTCTTCTTGGAGAAGACGCGGCAGCCGGTGAGGCTCACCTGGCTCGGAGCGTAGTGGTCCGTGACGATGAGCCCGTGACCCATGTCGTTGTCAATGCGGCAGTTGCTCAGGGTGACGGAGCCGCCGTTGATCTGCACCGTGGGCGTGCCCCCGCCTACCGACGCTGCCAGGGACAGGCCGCGCAGGACGACCTCAGACTCTGCGTTGATCCACAAAGCCGACTGCTCGCCCCCGTCGATCTTCACCGCTCCCGAATCGCCGGTCGCTGAGACGGTCAGCGAGCGCACGATGCCGACACGCTCGGAATAGGTGCCTGGGGCCACCTGAATGTGGGAGCCTTCCGGGGCGCGATCAGCTGCCAAGGCCAGGGACTGAAAGTGGGTCCCGTGGGCGCTGGCCCAGTGCGGCCAGAGCTCCCGGTTGGGTTCAACGAAGAGGGTTGGCATGCCATCTTCAGGGAGCATGGTGAGTAGGTTCTTGCTCACCAGGAACGGCCCGTTGATGGGCTTCTGTCCAAATTGGCAGTTCTTTACGGTGACGACAGCTGTCTGTTCGGGGTCAATGAAGGGGGTCGTGTTGTCGCTCCCCCAGCTGAAGTGGCACGACTCGAGGGCTCCTTTGGAACCGCTGGCCATGGCCAGTGCTCTGCCGTCGCCCGCACGGACGATGCAGTCCACCAGGATGAGTTGCGCGCTGCTGGCGGATGTACCCACGGCGGCGCTGCCAGGGGAGGCGTCGAGCCGACAGGATTGCAGGCGCAGCTGGCCCTTGGTGACGACGGCGGCGGCCAGGCTGCCGCTGCCACCCTTCAACACCAGGTCTGAGACTTCGACGATGGTCACCCGATCGAGGGTGAGCGCCGGAAGCTCACCTCCGTCGATGATCACGGGGCCTTGGCCCGGGCCGCGGGTCATGGTGATCCGTCGATCGATGAGGACCGCCTCGGTGTAGGTCCCCGGCTGGATCCGAATCTCATCGAGATAAGAGGCGGCTTGGATCGCCTTGGTGATGGTGCGGAAATCGCCGCTGCCGTCGAGAGCCACAACGAAGACCACGGGCTCCGGGACAGCCGCGACAGGGGCCGGCTGCGCTGGGGGCAGTTCAGCCGTAGACACGGTTTTGGTCACAGGGAGTACGGCGCTCTCGGCCACCGCGGCTTCGGCGACCGCTTCTACGGGCTCTGCGGGTTCGCTGTCTTGCTCATCCTCGCTCGCTTCGTCGGCAGAGACGGTGGGTTCGTCAACGGGAGCAGCGGGCGGCGGAGTGTCGACGGCTGTCGGTGCCACTGCCCGCGGCATAGCTTGTCTCGGGTCGCCGGTTTGGGAGCTTGTGCAGCCGAGCAATGTCACTAGGCAGAGTGCGAGCCACCGAGTGAATTTGGATTGACGCATCAGCTGGGGTCCATGTTTTCGGGTCGGATGCAGGTGTCCTGGCCCGGAACTGTGGACCGAGGTTCGACTTCATCACAGGATCGGCACCATATCTGATCCCGCTGCACGGGATGCTGGGGCAAGGCTCCCGATGAGCCCTCGCCTTGTCCCGCGTGTAGCGGAATGGCTTTCGGCAACAACAGCGACGCAACGAAGAGCCGAGGCTTCGTCTTTGCTTTGGTTGGCCCTCACATGTCTCGATCGCTATAACCGGCACACTCTGCGGGGTTTTCGGATGCTTGGCCAATGACTTGGCTGTGCAACCCAGGACCTTGCTTGTCCGAGTCCGAGATAAGGGGCGTGACACATGACGGAACAGGCATCGCCTGACGCTGCAGCAGCTCTTCCCAAGACCATTGGGACTCACGAGGTGCTGAGCCGGCTGGCTACTGGACCTATGGGCGACTTGCTCATGGCCAAGGCGGGCGACGAGAGTCGCCACGTGATCAAGAAACCCACGTCGCCCTACGTCAAGGTGTCGAAAGACGCCATCAAGATGCTCAACGCGAGCTTTGATCTGCGGCTGCGTCCTTATCTGGAGATTGATCACGACGCCAAGCGCGATCGCTACCTCGTGATGGACTACTTCGAAGTCCGATCGGCGTCTTTGTCGGCCCTTGATGGGCTAACCAAGGGTGAGGCCGTTGAGTGGCTGATCAGCAGTTGCTCGGCTCTGGCGGCTTTGCACAAGAACAAGGTGGTTCACGGCAACCTGAAGTCGTCGAATATCCTGGTCCGTCGCTCGAAAGACCGCTCGATCCCTGGGACTGTGGCCGGCGCACTGCCGATCATCAGCGACATCGGCCTGCGTTACGCCTACGACAAGGAGTACTTCGTCGGGGCAACAGCGGCAGCCATCTACCCCTACATGGCACCTGAAGTGATCGAGATGTTCCTCGACGCGGGCTTAGAAGACGATTGGCGTCCTGAACCCAGTGCGGACGTCTACTCCTTCGCTGTGTCGTTCATTGAGATCTATTCCGGATTTCAACTCTTCGAGATGCCCGGGGAGGACCCCTCTCCACAGCGTTACCTCGAAGAGAAGCGTCGGCGCAGGTATGTGCTGGCTGAGCGCAACGACCTCAAGTCTGAAGTCGACATCAAGACACTGAACGAGGTCCTGGCCAGCTGCCTGGATCCCGAACCAAAGAACCGATTTGCCAACGCCCAACAGCTCGAAAAAGCGCTGCAAGGCACACTCGTGAAAAACGGAAAGGCATGATGAAGGACGAGACACTGCAGGAGATTCATGGCGAGCTAACGAAGGCCGAAACGGCCTTGCGCGATCTCGCGCGCCGCGTGAAGCAAGACTCTAAGGCTGGCGTGAGTGTCTGCCGGAATTTCACCGACTGGGCTGCAACGCCCCCGGACAACCGGCTCGATCGCGCCAAGCGGCGCCTTGAGCAGGAGTTCTACCGGGTGGGCATTGCTGGCATCTTCAGCTCGGGTAAATCGACGATCATCAACGCACTGGTGCAGGAGCCCGATCTGCTCCCCACCGCCTCCCACGTTTGCACCCTCACGCGCACCATTCTGCGGGCGCCTGAGCCTGGTTCTGGCGAACGGGTTGAAGTGCATTACTGGAGCCAGGACGAGGCGATCCGCAAGGTCGTCCGCAACAGCAAGTTCGACGATGCGTTCAACGCGGACGACCGCCAGCGTGCTGAGTCGGGCGCGGTGAATGTCGACGACATTCACACGGCGATTCGTCGTTGCCAAGAGGGTGATCGCGAGCAGCAGGCTTTGGCTCAAGAGCTACGCGAGTTTGTCGATGCTCTCGAGATTCACTCTTCGCGGCTGGGTCGGGTTCACACCGTGCCCTTGGCTGAGAAAGACCAGTTCTTGCGGACCACTGCCGTCGAAGAAGACGGCGTCACGCGGCTGGTGGGCATTGGGCACATTCGCTGCATCGCCCACGCCATCCTTTACGTGAACAACCCGCTCTTCACCCAAGAGCACATTGAGCTCATGGACTTGCCGGGCACGGACGATCCGGATCCGACCCAGAAGCAGATCACCTACGACGCGCTCAAGAGCATCGACGTGCTGATCTCTGCTGTCTACGGCAGCAAGGGGCTCAACGAAGAAGACTTGGCCATCATCGATGAGATGGTGACGCACCACCACGCGGTCACCGAGAAGACCTTCTTCACCGGCAACCGTATGGACGACATTCAGGTGGGCGACGTGACCAACGCGTCCCTCGAAGGTCTGCTCTCTGATGGCTTGATCAAGCATCTGACCAAACGTGGTTTCGACGCCACACGGGTGTACTTCGTTAGCGCGCTGTACTCCGAGCTGTTGTGCATGGAGGAGCGCCGCCTGCCCATGACGGCCGAGCAACGGGCAACCCTCGACTCTCTGCGTCAAAAGTGCGACGACCTGGGCAGTAAGTTGGCCAGCGACATTCGCCCGGACATGCGCGACTTGCTGAGCGACACCTACCGAGATGGTGGTGTCTCCAAGTTGCGTCAAGACTTGATCAACTACCTGAAGCACGACATCAAGACCACGCACTTCAAGGAGGTTGAGGCCGACCTTGGCGACGTGTGCAAGAACCTGGACAGTCTGCTCGAGCCTGAGCGCGCTGATGCCTGGGATCTTGACTCTGATGAGTCAGCCCTGGACACGTTCATCGACGATGCAACGAACCAGTTCGAGAGCATCGTATACACCTTCGAAGAGAACCTAGAAAAGGCCTTCCCGAAGGTGGTTGTGCAGCTCGACGAGATGGTGAAGTCGAAGGTCGAGAACTTGCTGGCCCGGGACAACAAGGCCATTAACTTCCGCAAGATTCGTTCTGAGCTTCCCGCTCCCGGCGCCTTTCAGGTGAAGACCGCCGTGATCACCAAGGCTCGTGGTGCCATCGGGAACGAAGTCACCAATCTCATCTCTGGCCAGCTGGCGAAGAAGATGAGCAGCACTGTGGTGGCCAAGCTCAGTGAGCTCGCTCCCCGTGATGCCTTCGAGAAGCTGGATACTCAGCTCAACAGCGACTTGGCCGATCGTTACGCCAAAGCTGTCGAGGATTTTGAGAAGGGTCTTCACCGCGCTTGTGAGTTGCGCGTGAACGAAGAGATTCACAACTTGCGTGGCGACATTCCCGAGCCCAACCCGGGCGGCGGCGACTGGAACTCCGAGCTCGAAGAGACCTTCCGGGTCGAACTGACCAAGTTGTTCAACGATAAGTTGTCCGCTCGGATCAGTCGCTTCGACAAGGTGCTCCCGGTGCACTTCAAGTTCGTGTCTCACGAGCTTGTTGACGCACTCAAAGACTTGCTCAGCGACCTCTCTCGATTGGGTCGCAAGCGGGACGATCTCGAAATGCCAGTCTTCGCTGGTGTGGATGTCGACCCCGAGGAACGGCGCCGGCGCGCACTGAAGGGCTACATCCACAGCCATGACGTGGCCGCCGAAGCATTGAAGTCTGCTGGCGTCGCGCTTAAATCGCTCGCGTCCTGAACTCGGATTCGCACTAAGAAGGATCAAGCATGATCATCACACCAGATCCCATCTTCTTTGAGCGCATCATTCGTGGCAGCGGCCCGAAGCGAAAGCTCATTAACATTTCGAACGGAAGCGCTCACGACTGGGAGACCACGGTCACGAGCATTTCCAAGCCTGACTGGCTCGAGGTTGAAGACCTCGTCGAAGGCCAGTCTGTGTTGATTCCGGGGCGCCAGCGCATCTCGGTGATCGTCAACGCCGATTCGAACCATCAGTTCTTCCCGATGGCTCAGTCTCTCGACGAAGAGCTGCAGATCGTTTTCGAAGATGGCACGGACCTAGCCATTCCGATCACGATTCAAGAAGTGATCGCTGAGAAGGTCGATTACCCAGGCGTGTTCGCCATGGACTTCGGCACGACGAACACTTGCTACGCGAGCAAGAACAAGTTCGATCCCACAGTCGATCCTGCGAAGGCGGGTCAGCCGGCCAACTCGTCGAAAGAGATCCCTTCGCTGATCTTCTTTAAGGACGTGTCTCTCGGTGACCAGGCGAAGTACGCCATCGGCACCGATGCCGTCCATGACATCAAGGAGTTCTCCTGGCAGACCTATGCCTACTTCTTGAGCATCAAGCGCCTGCTGGGCTCGAGCAAGGACGTCTTCGTTCTCGATGGTGACGCAGGGCGCACGTCGATTCACCGCCAGCAATGGCCGGTGAGTCGCATCGCTGGCTTCATCATCAAGGAGGTCATTAGTCGGGCCGAAGATGAGCTGGGCGCACAGATTCAGCGAGTGGTTGCGACTTACCCGACGCTCTACAGCAAGCACAAGTGCGAAGCGTTGCTCGGTGCCTATAAAGAAGCCTTCGAGCTCATGGGCCGGGAGTGGAACGACGATCGCGTCACGCTCGTCATGGATGAGGCCAACGCCGCGGCGTTCAACTACATCTACGGTGAGCTCCTAGAGATCTTCAAGGGCTTCGCTGCGAAGGAGCAGCGTACGTGCTTGCTGAGCTACGACTTCGGTGGTGGCACCGTCGACGTGGCCTTCCTCGATGTGGTCATGACCAGGGACGATCGCGGGCGCATCAAGGTCTCCACAGACCTGCGCGGCATCACGGGCGATCTGTACTTCGGTGGTGACAACATCACCTTGGCCAGTTTCGAGATGCTCAAGAGCGACGTGGTGCGTTTGATTGCTGAAGAGCGCCACGTGGATCCCGATGCAGAAGCTGCTGCGGCCGACGCCGGTGCCACGTCCCAGAAGCCGTTTGCTGATACGGACTGGGACGAGCT
Organism: Pseudohongiellaceae bacterium; assembly: GCA_047638635.1. Taxonomy (GTDB): domain Bacteria; phylum Planctomycetota; class B15-G4; order B15-G4; family B15-G4; genus CAZIAK01. The sequence goes on from JBLIMM010000084.1 coordinate 8,385, forward strand.
GTTCAAGCCTACTGACGAAGACATGGACGCCGACGAGGCGGCTCGCTTGGCTGCGGCAAAAGTCGAAGTCGAGAAGGCAGCTGAAGAGAAAGCTGCCCAACCGTCTGAGGTGAAGAACCTCGAAAACGCAGATGAGTATCAGGAGGCGATCGAGCTGGTTTACAACCATCGCGATGCGCTCAAGATCTCGGTGCAAGAGGGCATTGAGCTTCGGGATGCGGTCGACCGAGTTGCGCAACAAGACGGCTCTCGTGTCCTCGATAACGTCGAGCTCGAGAACCTCCAGGCTGCGATGGAGATGATTGTCCCCACGCGGTGGGCCCACTACGAGAACGTGGCTCCGCACAAGGAAGACGCCGCCAAGAAGGTGTTCTACGAGCTGTGGCACGAAGCGGATCAAATGAAGATTCGCTTGTCGAGCCGTGGCGGAGAGCAGCGCTTCGAGGGGTTGCTCAAGCGGGTCGCCGAGTACGCCGACGTCGATGCGAAGATCTTCAACGACAAGCTCACGGTTCACTATGAGCAGCTGGAGCGGAAGGTGCGTGCGGGGGTCGAGAAGACCATTCGCCAAACCCACGCTCTCTACACTCGCGGTGTCGCCGAGCGAGATGACGGTCTCGGCGAGGCACCACTCAAGGTGCTGCTGGCCGGTAACTCGTCGAAGCTGCCTTTGGTGAAGTCTGCCTTCTGCGACATTTTCGAAATCGGCGAAGACAAGTTGGTCTTCCAGGCCGATCGGCTCAAGACGGCTGTTGCCCAAGGCGCCTGCGAGGACGAGTCCTTGCGTCGCGACCTGGGTGAACAGGGTTTGATCCAGTGGGAGACCGTAGGCGCAGTGGATCGCCTGCCCTTCAGCATTGGCCTGTTCAGTCCCGACCTCAAGGGTTTGTCCCAGTACGAAGACGGGTTTATCCCGATCTTCAAACGGGGCACCTCGCCGGGCGAAGAGGCTGGCACCTTCGAGGCTACCCACGACGAGCATTTCTTGGTGCACTCCAAGATGGAGCGTTTGGCGCTCTACGCAGACTACTGCGATGGCAAGTCGCCGGCGTACCTGGGCATGTTCAACTTCGATGGCCCGATTGCGCCGGACCACGGTGCTGAGGATGGCCCCTTCGGTGTGACCATGGAGCTGAAAACAAACCGCGGGGTGGAGCTGCGGCTGCCCTCCACGGACAGTGTTTTCAAGTTTGAGGTCATCGACGAGACGGTCGATCCGCAAGCCAACCCGTTCTCGGGCGTGCACTAGTCGGCGGGGGGCTACGGCCCCCTGCTGTTTCCGTCACTGAGTTTGAGAAGTGGCTGAGAGCCCCTTGCTGGGAGGATTCCGTCTATGAACATCCTGGAAACCCTCGACGAGACAATCGCCAGTCTGACCGAGTTGCGTCAGCGTGCTGCGGCTGGTCAAGTCGATGAAGGGGCTCTGCAGAGCTTGCTGAACTCTGGCTTGCTTGGGAGCGTGCTCGCTCATGAGTCGGTGCGGAGTTGCTCAACAGAACCGGGGGTGGCTGAAGCGACTGCTCAGCTGCCTCCGGCCGAAACCCTTCCAGGAGAGGTTACGCCAGATGCTGGTGTGACTCCGTCTCCCCAGCGGGATGAGGCAGCGGGCGCAGCAGCCCAGTCGGTCGATGCAGGGGAGGCAGCAACCGAGGAAACCGGCGATGTGCCTGATGAGGCGCCCGACGAGACGCCGCCAGCTGCTCACGCTGAAGCAGAGGCGCTGGTGGTGAGTTTCGCGGAGATGCCTGCCGTGCTGGCCAAGTTACGAGTGGCTGTACCGGCCCAGGCTGCTGATTTCTGCAAGAAGGCTGGGCGAGCCGCGAGCGGCCTTCCGGAAGATGAGAAGAAGGGCGAGCTCCTGGCGTCCTTGCTCTTCAAGGCACTTACCATCATCGATGGAGTGCAGCAGACACTGATCTGGAGCGCTCAGTGGACTGGTGTTCGCTCCGCCCTCGACGCCCTGCGCATCCCCATGGCGGAGTTCCTTGGGCGTGCCCACAAGTTGGTGTTCGTTCCGGGCGTGGAGCTGCAGCGCATCGACCCGAACGAGCCGTCAGCGGGGTCATCGATAGACTGGCTGCCGGCTGATCAGCCCGACGGCACTGTGCTCGCTGTGGTGTCACGGGGTTTTGAACGAGATGGAGTTGCCGGGGGGCAGACCCACCTGATCGTGGCTCGGGGCGAGCCCGGCGAGCTGCGTAGCCGCTTGCTAGAGATCTGGCAGAACGTTGAAACCGACGGGGTGAGCGAGTCGTCCACCGACCTGGCCAAGCTCTCTCGATGGATTGGCGAGCTGCAGGATGGCGACCAAGTGGCGCTGACGTCCACGGCCCGACACGTGCTCAACCTCGTCCACGATCGCAACGGCACGGGAGCTCAGGTCGCGGACGAGAAGTGGCTGCTGGCCTACCTGGCGACCCAAGGGATCAGCTTGTTGACGGCCAAAATCGGCCGCCGTTTCGATGACTCATACTCACCATCGAAGTACGAACGGCATCTGGTCTACGCGGATGAACCCGCAGGCACCATCGTGCGCATTGTCACCCTGGGCCTCGCAGACTCAGAGGGCATCCCCTTGCAGAAGGCTGTCTTGGGTGTTTCCCGAGGGAACGAGTAGCAACCAGCCAGTGGGCGTAAGTCGCTGAGAGCTCTCGGGGATGACGACAGCTAGCGAGGGGTTCGCAGCGAGAGGTCCTAGTTGTCCAGGACGTCGTTGAGCACGCCAAGCCAGCGGCGGTTCTCTTGATGGAGCGTGGACAGCCGAATCATTCGGGCCACTGCCGGGAAGGGAGCCTCGAGGTTGTTCATGCGCTCCACGAGCTGTGGAAGCTCGACCCGACACATCTCTTCGTTGGCCCGTACGTAGGCGAGCACCTTGGTCACCGACTGTTGACCCTTGTCGGCGAGCTTGCCTGAACTCGAAGCTTCCTTGGCCTTGGATGTGGCTGCAGACACCTTCGAGTGATCGGGGGTAATGAACGGCTCGGCGTAGCGCAGCTCGGACAGCAGCCGGCGGATCTCCTTCTCCGCTTCGGCCAGGGCGTCCCGGGCTGCCTTGAGCAGGTCTTGCAGCTCAGCAATTTTGCGCCGTTGCTCCTCTGCGTCGCCGATGTCCAGGCTGGCGACCTTCTGCTCCAAGAACTTGATCTGTGCTTCGAGCTGCTCCTTGTCGCTGGCCGCCTCAGCAGTGATGCGCGTGAGTTCCGTCTCTAAGTGCAGGACCTTGGTCTTGTACTTCTCAAGCTCGCGCATTGCATCCTGTTGGATGGCGGCGGCTGAGGCTTTCTCGCGCTCAGCCTGGAGCTGCTTGTTCAGCTCGGTGTTCTCGTTCTGCAGCGTGCTGAGGCTGTCGCGAATGAGCTGCCGAACCTGTCCCATGGTGATGCTGGGGACGCCGTTCTCTTTGTAGCGATCTTTCAGCGACGAGAGCGTGGTCTTGTCGTTGGACCGAACCTGCCCGCGGACTTTCTCGCGGATGTCATCGTCGGTCATGTCGTTGCTGGAAGTCTTTTCGGCGGCCATCTCGTTCATCTCCTGGACGTTACGTTGCCTTCGTTCCCCGCGGCGGACCGGCACTGACCGGGCGAGTCTCAGCGGGCCCCCCGTGGATACCGCAGCGACCCGGACATGATAGTGAACCCCCGGCTGCTGTGCGACTGATCAGCTGCCACCTGCGAATGAAGAACGGTTCGTAGGATTCTGCGGCGGGCTGGGGGAGCGCGATCCCGGGTGAAGTACAGAGCTGCCCGGGGTGATTCAGCGTCGGGAGCCTTTGCCTGTGGCCGCTTCGGTGAGCCGGCGCCGATACAGCTCGAGCTCTCCTCCGAACTTCTCGCCGTGGGAGCGAAAACTCTCGTTCAGCTTGGCTTCTAGGGTGGCGAGAGCGGCCTTGAGCACTGTGCGCTCGCTTTGTTTCAGAGACATATTGAGCGTCTCGACCACCCGCGCTGCGAGGGCGGGGCGACCCGAGCGAGCCAAGGGGAAGGCCGCTTTGACGAGGGTCGCTGGGGTTTTTATGGCAACGGCTGCCATCTGGTCCTGGTCATCGAAGACCTGAAACAGGGGCTCTGCCAGCTGGAAGCCCCGGGCCAGGCAGGTGAGTTGGTCGAGAGTCGGCTGGGAGCTACCCGGGTATTGAGCGAGGACATCGAAGAGCGTGTTGAGCCGCTTTTTGCCATCGAGCCCGGTGTGCATGTCGTTGAGCAGCCGAACGATAGGGTGCGATGGCCCGGCGGGTGCGTTGGCGAACAGGTCGACCTGAACGAACTCGCCGACGGGGAAATCGGCGAGGTGTTCTCGGCGACTCACCAGCACGGCGGCGACGGGACCAAACGTCCGAGCTTCCGCTGCAGGCCAGGCTCCGGTGCGAAAGGAAAGTTGGCGGCGAAGTTCACGGGGCAAGAGCCAAGAGGCGCTACCCAAACGGCGCCGCCCATCACAAGGGTCACCGGCGATCACGAGCGTGCGGGATGGGGCGTAGAGTCCGGCGAGAATAGCCTGGTTGTGGCCATCGAGTTCGACCAACGCTTGTCGACGAACTTCGCCGATCTCATGGTTCTCTGGAAACGTCCAAGTCCGAGCCAAGTAGGGGCCGGGGCGTTCCGCAGGAACCTCTGGGGTCATGAACAGCTTCGCTGCCGGCATGGCCGGGTTGAACGTCTCGTTCTCCGCCAGAGCTGCTGAGGCCACGATGGAGTGAGTGCACATGCGCCGACGACCCACGTGGTCGGCCCCATGAACAAACGTGGCCGAGATGGCCAGCTGCCCGTCGCCCAGTGGCACGCTGCTAAACGATGTGCCGCTGCTATGGGCCGTCTGGGCTGCGCCTGCCAGGGTCTCTAGCTGGCGTACCGTGGCCGGGCTGAGTTCTGGAGACGCAAACGTCGTTCGGTAACCGCCGTCCGAGGAAAAGACGTGGTGCTTTACGGCGAACTGATTCACGACGGTTTGAGCATGTCGCCGAGCATGTCGAACAGGGGCTCAATGACGTTGACCGGCGTGAGCGACGCTTCGGCTCCGGGGAAGTATTGCCCGTTGGCCGAGGTGGAGTAGCCCAGCACGGATGAGTTGTAGTAGCGCACCTCGCCACCCAGGAAGCGCAGGTAGTTCTCGATGCTCTCGATCATTTCAACGCTCCCAGGGAGCTTCTGCCGCGGGTACGCCGTGGGAGGATGAACCACCGGGTGCATGTCGGCCTTCGAGAAGACCAGGGCGATGTCGCGAAGGTGAGGGAACTGATCGCGAAAGTGCGCAGGGCCAGCCTTGAGATCGAAGTCGTCGACCGTGGTTTCGTGGATGCCGCGGGCAAAGCAGATTTCTCGGGCGATGCGCTGTTGCGTGGTGAGTGGCTTGCTACCCGTGGTGGCGTCGAGCTCGGCGAACATGACCTTGGCGAAATTGATCGGGTCGCCGCGGGCCAGGTCCATGACCTTCATCCAAGCCTTCGCTTGCTCTCGGGGTTTCCCTGCCAGGTTGTCCAGCTCGAGCTGAAAAGCCCCAGCCTTCTCGCCATCTTGCCTGGACACAGCAGTCATCACTCGGCGATAGCGATAGTGGGCGCGCTCCACGGCTTCGTAGCCGTAGGTGTTGAGGTCGTTGGTGAGCTTCGAGAGCTCGCTGCCCGCAGCTTGGACCAGAGCCTTACTGGCGTGTCGGTCACTGACCGCCATGCCGCTGTTGGCAGCTTGCCGCCGGGATTCATCGCCGGGCTCTGCATCCATGCGCTGCTGAATTTCTTTGTGCAGGACGCGATGAACGCGGTTCGCTAGATGCCGCGTGAGATGGTCGAAGAACTGCCGGTAGGTCTGGTCGTTGTCACGCTCGGACGGATCCATGAGCATGATCAAGCCCTGAGCATGGAGCAGCATTTCGGCCATGACAGCCACGATGGGGCCGCCGGTTTGCTCCAGCTCGGCCAGGTCGTTGATGCCTTTCAACAACGTGACGAAGTTCTCTCCGGAGGTCTCCAAGGTAACGATGTTGGCCACGGGCTGGCCGCGCTTGGTGATGTTCGCCACCAAGAACTGCCCGCTGTCTCGGCGCGTGAACTCGCACCAGATGCCCCGGGCGATGTAGCCGTCGAAGACTTCTTCGGCGTACTTAAAGACCAGGTCTTCGATGATCAGCTTGGTCTCAGACTTGAGCTGCTGGTGATCCGCCCCTGGGTTCTCTGCGACTAGCAAGTCGGCCAGGCGGTCGTAATCAATGGGCTGCGCTTTGACCCCCGGGTGGGGGAAGTGAAACGATGCCGTGCGCTCTCGGAGGATCTTACCCAAGGCCGCGAGGTAGGCGGTTTTGCCCGCACCGGCCGTGCCCATGACCAGCAGCAGCGGGCAGTAATCCCCAGAGCCTTCTGCGGCTAGCAAACCGCTGCGTACCACCTCGAAGGCGTCGCGGATGTTCATGGAGCCATCGTCCATGGAGAGGGATGGCTTGTTGACTGCGTGCGCGGGAGGGGGGGCTGCGGCAGGGGGCGGAGTGAGTTCTCGTTCCTTGCTGGGTGGGGGCGCAAAACCTCCACCGGGCCGGGGCGGATCCACCGGTGACTGGGTCGGCTTGGCGCGAGGCATGGCCGGCATGGTCATGTCTGGCACCACCTCGGGCTTGGGCGGCGGCGGGGGTGGCGGGGTTGGGGTCGGGTCGCTGGCGGGTGTCTCGTTCGACGGGCAAGCCCCGTTGAAGCAGCGGTCGCCTTCCAGTGAATACTCGCGCTTGCTGCAGGAACCACACTCGACCATCTGCTCGTCGAAG